>JANPIO010000350.1:0-12271 GCA_031425055.1 Phormidium sp. VAR_61_metabat_6 | reverse complement strand
GAGCTACATCGAGGGTGACAAGTTCGCCAACTTTGTCGGTACTACCCAGGCCAGCGCCCTGATTTTGCCTCAAAATCCTGTGTTGCAAGCTAGGGCTACCGAGCGTGGCATCGCTTGGCTCAGCACTCCTGACCCGCGCCTGGCCTTTGCGCGGGCTATTGCGCTGTTCTATAGGCCCTACCAACCCGCCCCTGGCATCCACCCCACCGCCGTGATTGATCCCACGGCTACCTGTGGCGAAAATGTCTCAATTGGGGCTAACGCGGTGATCCAAGCCGGAGTTTACTTGGGAGAGGGGGTCTGCGTTCACCCCAATGTGGTGGTCTATCCCCAGGTGCGGGTAGGCGATCGCACCGTGCTGCACGCCAACTGCACCATCCACGAGCGCACTCAGATTGGAGCCGACTGCGCTATCCACAGTGGCGCGGTGGTTGGGGCCGAGGGCTTTGGCTTTGTGCCCACCCCCCACGGCTGGGAGAAAATGGAGCAGTCGGGCATTGTCGTCATTGAGGACGGCGTGCGGGTGGGCAGCAACTCTACCATCGATCGCCCTGCTGTCGGTACGACGCGCGTGGGGCGCGGCACCAAGCTCGACAACCTGGTGCATATTGCCCACGGCTGCCAGGTGGGAGAAGGGGTAGTGATGGCTGGTCAGGTGGGTATGGCCGGGGGCGTTACCATCGGCAACCGGGTGATTTTGGCGGGGCAGGTAGGCATTGCCAACCAGGCCGTGATTGGTGACGGCGCGATCGCCACCGCCCAAGCTGGCGTCCATGGCGACGTTGCCCCTGGCGAAATCGTTACCGGCTCACCGGCTCTGCCTCACAAAATCTCTCTCAGGGCCTCAGCGGTGTACCGTCGCCTGCCCGAAATGTACAGGATTATTCAGCGCCTGCAAAAGCAACTGCCCTAGCCCCTTTTCACCCCCGGCCCATGTCCCCTGCCTCCCAAGACAACACCCCCGACATTCAGCAGGAACTGCGCCTCAGCCGTCCGTTTACCCTAGCTGATGCCATTGGCCAGGAGGCGGGCAACTTCATGAAAGGGGAATCGCCAATTCCACGGCTTGTGCAGGCCAGGCACGGTGCCCAGCAAGCGCTAAAAGAATCTCTTATCGATGGCCCTGGCGCTCTGCACCGGGTGCTGGAGCAGTGGCTAGTGGATGATGAGCGCCGCCTCAGCCAATACCTGGAGCACCCTACCGAAGCGGTGAAGGATTTGCTGATAGCGGTGCTGCGATCGCCCGCAACCCTCTACGAACTGGTGCGCCAAACCGACGTCACCTGGGGCCAAATTTACGACAGCCGCCCCCACTTTCAGCAGCCCGGGCAGCCCCCCCATCCCGATGATGAATATACCCACGAGTCGGTACGAGAGACATTGGAGCAGTGCCTGTACTGCCTTACCCACCCGTCTATAGCAGAACTGGAATCCGACTCCGACGCTGCCCTGTCGCAGCCAGACGCTTGAATACTCCGCTGCCCAATCATTAAAAAACCGCTGTTGGCTTGAACAACAGCGGCTAGGAGCACTAGTCATTTGAAAACTGTCAGACCGTAAAGTCTGGGTCAATACCGCGCCACACGGCCACTAGCCGACCCTGTACGTCTACAAGATCTGCCGGAAACTCCATAACAGGGTACTTAGGGTTGGCAGGTTTGAGATGTACCTGGTCACCCTGGCGGTGGAATGATTTAAGGGTAGTACCGCTCTCAACCCGAGCTGCAACAATAGTCCCCTCACGAATGCCCTGGGGGTCTTTTACCGGACGCATGATCACCACATCCCCATCCTGGATCATGGCTTCAATCATGCTGTCTCCGGTGACCTTAAGGGCATAGTCGCCAGATTGAATCGGCAACCCATTTAAATCGAGACGCTCGACGGTATCGGTAAACGCTTCGTTGACGAAACCAGCAGCAATAGTGCCAAGAATGGGCACACCACGGACATTATCCCGAACGCGAATGGTGCGCGCTTTCCCCTCGCTCCACTCAATGTAGCCCTTGTTCTTGAGGTGTTCTAGGCGACTTTGAATGGGTGCGGGAGAACGCAGGTTCATCGCCCGCATCATTTGGCGAATGGAGGGGGAGTGCTGATTGGTCCGGATGTACTCAACTAGCCAGTCGTAGAGCTCCTGTTGGGCAGTTGTTAAGGATTCCATAGGGATTTAGCCACGGCGTTGGATCATGGAACAAGTGTACCAACTGAGCGGCAATCTGTCTACTCTATCAATAAACCTTTGGGTAAGTCAGTACTAATGCCGAACCAGAGGACAATTATCCCAATTTGAGTCAGCACGCCTTAGGAGCAACGACCATCTGTGGCTAGGGTTAACTTAGAATCAGCCTGTCTAGAGCAGCGGTTGCTGTGCCAATAAAAAAGGCTACCTGCAGGCAGCCTTTTTTATTGGGTTTTGTTCAGTATTGCGCTAAGACTTCAATCAAAGGACTGGAGTGGGGTTGACCCTAGCGAATGTACTCTTTCAAGATGCTGTTGCGGTTAGGGTGACGCAGCTTGCGCAGGGCCTTGGCTTCAATCTGGCGAATGCGCTCGCGGGTAACGTTGAAAATCTGGCCAATTTCTTCCAGGGTTTTCATCCGACCATCGTCAAGACCGTAGCGCAGGCGTAGCACATCCCGCTCACGGGGGCTGAGGGTGCCCAAAACGCTTTCTAGGTCTTCCCGGAGGAGGCTCTTAGATACTTGATCTTCGGGGGTTTCGCCGTCCGATTCGATGAAGTCACCCAGGCGAGAGTCTTCTTCTTTACCGATGGGTGTTTCAAGGGAAATGGGCAGCTGGGCTGACTTAGCAATAAACCGCAGCTTCTCGATGGTCATTTCCATGCGAGTGGCGATTTCTTCTTCGGTAGGCTTGCGGCCAAGTTCTTGGGAGAGTAGCTTGGTGGTCTTTTTGATGCGAGAAATAGTCTCGTAGAGGTGCACCGGCAGACGAATGGTGCGTGACTGATCGGCGATCGCCCGGGTGATGGCCTGACGAATCCACCAGGTGGCGTAGGTGGAGAACTTGTAGCCCTTTTCGTGATCAAACTTTTCAGCGGCGCGAATCAGGCCCAGACTGCCTTCCTGAATCAGGTCTTGGAAGGAGAGACCACGGTTCATGTATTTTTTGGCGATTGACACCACCAAGCGCAGGTTTGACTGCACCATCTTGTCTTTGGCGCGGCGACCAATGTGCAGACGGTGGCGGAAGCTGGCTAGGGTGTAGTCTTTGCCTTCATCTTGGCTGACGGCAGCGGCCCACTCAATATCAGAGGGATCGCGCTCTAAAGAGTCAAACAGCTCGTCGTGAAGGCGCTCTAGCTTGAGCAGGTCGGCGATCTTGCGGGCTAGCTCAATTTCTTCTTCGGCCCGTAGTAGGCGAATACGGCCAATCTCTTGCAGATAGAGGCGAATAGAGTCTTCGGTGTAGTGGCGCTTTTTGGTTTGAGCTCGGCGGCGGGTTACCTTCCCCTTCGGCGCTTTGTCATCGGCGCCGGCCTCGTCATCTTGGGCAACAAAATTCTCGTCACTATCATTACCGTCGATCAGTAGATCGAGTTCAGTTTCAGGGTTGATGGTGCCGAGCAGATGATTTGCTTGGGTCATGCCGCGATCCTCGCGCTCCTTAAAGTTGAAAGACAAAGACTGTAAATCAGATTAACAGCTCCGTTAGATAGATGCCCACAGTTCCGAAAAAGTGCGGATCTATCTTTTAGAGAATCCAGTGATAAGTGTCTAGCCACCTAGACGTTTACGACACTGGCTGGGTGCTGTTGGCCCAGGTCGCCGCCGCCTCTATCTGGAGAAATACATCGGCGCCGCCATGGCCTTTCAATTTTAACTGCAATGTTAGGTGATGTACCACCCTAACTTTGGGAGAAACGATTGAATCGGCTGAAATGCTTAATCTGCAACCAAAACGCCCGCTCTAGAATTAAGGGCGATCGCTCAAAAACTGACCTACCAGAACAAATAAACTAGTCTCTATTCTTCATGTTTTTTTTCTTATGAGAATAATTGCGCGGCTTTTCGAGACTGCCCTAAGGGTGATTTGTCCTAGCCGGCCCAACTATTGCTCAGGCAAATCCACTGTTTCGATCGCTAGATTTTGTAAGCAATTCCTTACATTGGGGGTGGTCAGCGGAAGTTTTCTCGGTGCTATTACGGAACCCGTTTTTGCATGGAAGCCGGATCCAAAATAAACATCAAGCAGGCCCAGCGTTAGGGTGCCGGGCCTGCCTGATGTTCAAGCTCACTTTCATCTTGGAATATTGGGGAGGTTTGAGTTAAATACCGCTGCCATCTAGGAATTCTTCGAGGACTCGGTCTTGTAAACGGCAGTGAACCCCGTCTTGAGAGCGAACAGCACCCACTAAGACGGTTTCTCGGCGCACTTGCCCTAGGGACTGAACTTCTTTTTCTAACGCTTCAATGCGATCGAGCAGGGCACGAATTACTTGCGCTTCGGAGTCAGGTAGACGGCCGTGCTCTAAGGGTTCTACACGCTCTCCAGCCCGATACACGATGCGCCCAGGGACACCGACCACGGTGCAGTCGGAGGGCACTTCTCGCAGTACCACCGAACCAGCCCCGATGCGTACGTTGTGTCCGAGATAAATATTGCCCAGTACCTTGGCACCAGCTCCAACAACTACGTTGTTGCCCAGGGTGGGGTGGCGCTTGCCAACTTCCTTGCCAGTACCCCCTAGGGTGACGCCCTGGTAGATCAGGGCGTAGTCACCAATGATAGCGGTTTCACCAATCACCACCCCCATGCCGTGGTCGATAAAAACGCCCCTGCCAATGGTGGCCCCTGGGTGAATTTCGATGCCGGTGAGAAACCGCGCTAGGTGAGAGATGATGCGAGGCACCACAGGCAGGCCCAGGTTCCAAAGCCAGTGACTGAAGCGGTGCAGCCCCAGGGCGTGCAGCCCAGGATAGCAGGTGAGCACCTCTAGCCAGTTGCGGGCCGCTGGGTCACGCTCGAAGACGATACGAAAATCGGCAATCAGGGTGGTGAGCACAGGCAATGGAGTTAACTGCAGTCCCACTATCCTAACGTGGCCACGTCGTTGACCAACACCCTTCGCCAGTGTGGATTACTCTAGGTCGGCATTACGGCCTAGCGTTAGCGGATATATTGGTAAGCCCTAGGGATTAGCGCTGAGGGAATAGTTGTAGCGCTGCCCCTGCTGGTGGGAGCCCACCCAGATGCTGTAGGTACCCGTTGGCCAGTTTTGGTCTTGAACCAGGGCATCGGGATTGCGACGATCGGTGTCGTCGCCACAGCGCACGGTGCCATCGGGCCCTTGAATGAGCAGGCTGGTGTCGTTGCCGCCGCTGTTGACCTGAAGGGTGAGGGTGGCGAAATCTTGCTGCAATACCATGATGTGATCGGGAGCGGTGTCGGCAAACCCAGCGCAGATGGTGCCGTTGCGATCGCGCCCAGCAATACTGGATAGCGCAGAAAACCCATTGGTAAAGCCGCTGACGCTGGCGGTTGGAGTAACGCCCGACAGCGTGAACGAATCAAAATTGGCCTGCTGGGCCAGGGTGGGCAGCGCTGATGTCAGACCCACGGCAAGCCCTGCTGCTAGCGCCAGTGCCCCACGACGTTGATGTTTAATGGTCATGGCCCCAGCCTCCTACGGTTCAACTCTATGGTGGTCGGTAACCGCCGCGATCGCCAGCCATAATAGACAGAAGTTGAAACTGTCTCCATTGACACCAGTTCAATATAAGCAGCGTATCTAGTGACGACCGCCAGGGGCACCAGCGATGGAAATTGTGATGTTGATCATCTGTGTGTTGACTACATGGGCGATCGCCCATGTAGTCAACAGCCTCACCCACCTAGGCCAGCTATTATGGCCTTCACCCTGGCTGCTCGGGGGCCTGGCCCTGGTATTAACCACCTGGCTCATGCGCGACTAGCAGCGCCCCAATTATCAGTCGAGCACTAGTTGAGCTAAAGCTCAGTGGTGCCGTAAAGCTCGGGCACCTCACGCGCTGGCGGCAGTGACTTGGCATCTCGAGTCTCTATATACCCGGTGTAGTAGGCACCCGGCTCGATTTCTAAAGCTCCGGCCACTACGTCGCCCTCTAAACGGGCCGTGCGGCTGAGGGTGAGCTTGCCTTCGGCAAAGACCCGGGCCTTCAGCACTCCCTGCACCACAATGTTTTGAGCTTTGACCTCAGGGCCTTCGATCAACCCCGTAGATGAGATCTCTAAATCACCTTTGATGTCTACGGTGCCGTGAATGACGCCGTCTACCCGCAGCATACCCTCAGCGTGGAGCACCCCTTCAAACTCAGTTTTTTGACTCAAATAGGTCAATGGCGGAGTCGCTTTGCGTTTAAACATCAAGATTGCCCTCACAACTCCAGAGAACAGTACCCCAAGCAATGGCTTGAGCCAGATTAGCCCTAAAGACGCTACCGCTGCCGGAACGGCACCCTATCTGTGTAACTAAATATTAAAAGACAATGACCCCGGCTCAGCAACAATCCCCTAAAGAGCCAAAAATTTCCTCTCTTTGGGAGGGTGGGCGCAGCCATCAACTCTAGCTATGCTTTAAATCAAAAGAAACTTGGAAGAAATATCCCGTATTCAAAAACCTCAGGGATCAATATTAATAGACGATAAACCCTGTTGAATTGACACGGCTCCTTCTTCTTTTTTCTGCTTTGACCCTTTAAAACCACTGCTTTAGCTTTGGTTAGCCAAAGCTAAACTCCCTCCTCCAGCGATCGCAAACTGTGCGACAGAGTCCTTACCTGTTCTGCCGCGCTGTTGTCTCACCCCATAACAAGCTCTTACAGGAAACCTACCATGACCGCTACAGACGTTCGCCTTCAGTTTGAGCAAGCCGTTCAATCGTTTGAATCAGTTGATGTAGACTGCAAGATTGCTGTGCTTTGGCAGATTTACGACACTCTGGGTCAGGCCTTTGCGGCGATCGCCCCGGTGGCCCTCTTCTCCCAGGCGGTGCAGCAGTTGCTTAGCCAGATTCAACAGGTCGATCGCAACGACCAAGCGGCCATCTTGCGCGATATTCTGGCTGGAGCTGATACCCGGTTCACCCAGGCTTATCAGACTCTCAACGTGAATATGAAGCTGGCCTTCTGGCACCGCCTGTTCAGCCTCATGCCCGCCAGCCGTCTGCCCTTAACTGCTTGCCAAGATGGTTCGGCCACCACCAAAGCTCTGCTCGCTCGCGTCAACACCATGGGGCTCAACGAGCGTCTTCATTTTTTGCGCCGGGTTGTGGACTAAGTCTGGGTTAAGCTGCCTTTTTAGGCTCTGTCATTGAGTGGGGGGGCGGGTGCTAGGGGTAGACAGGCTGCGTGAACTCGCTATTCGTCTACTGGGCTGGCGATCGCCCAGCTGCCTCAGCCGGAAGTTAGCGGTAAAGTGAAAGCCATAGCCCCTAACTGGGGTCTAGCTGCTCTATTCGCTGTTCCACCATGCCCACCATTGACGTCAATCAGCTCAGCAAGCGCTATCCCATCGCTATTAAGGAGCCTGGGTTAGGTGGCACGCTAAAGCATTTCTGGCGTCGTCAGTATCGCCTGGTAGACGCAGTGCAGTCCATTTCCTTCCACATTGAGCCCGGCGAGGTGGTGGGTTTTTTGGGCCCCAATGGTGCCGGTAAAACCACCACTCTCAAAATGCTCACCGGGCTGATTCACCCCTCTAGCGGCACCGTGCGGGTCGGCGATCAGGTGCCCTTTCAGCGGCGTACTGAGTTTTTGCAGGATATTACCCTGGTCATGGGACAAAAGCAGCAGCTGCTGTGGGACTTGCCAGCCCTAGATTCGCTGCGGATTAACGCTGCTATCTACGGTCTTTCTGACAAAGAATTTCACTGCCGAATTGACGAACTTACCGAGATGCTGGCTCTGCAGGGGAAGCTGTCCCAGCCTGTGCGCAAGCTGTCCCTCGGTGAGCGCATGAAGGCCGAAATGATGGCGGCGCTGCTGCATCGTCCCCGCGTCTTATTTTTAGATGAGCCTACCCTAGGGCTAGACGTCAATGCCCAGGTGGCGGTGCGAGAATTTTTGCGCGATTACAACCAGCGTTACGAAGCCACCATTTTGCTTACCAGCCACTACATGGCTGATATTACTGCCCTGTGTCGTCGCGTGCTGCTGATTTACCAGGGGCGGTTGATCTATGACGGCAGCCTGGAGGGGTTGCTCGATCGCTTCGCCCCCTACCGAGAAGTCACCGTTGATTTGGCCACGGGCTGTGATGCTGCCACCCTGAGCCGCTACGGCGAGTTAGAAAGCCTGGAGGGCTGCACCGCCCGACTGATTGTGCACCGCGACACCCTGACTCAAACTGTCAGCCAGCTGTTGGGTGATTTGGACGTGCAAGATTTGACCGTCAGCGATCCGCCGGTGGAAGAGGTGATTGGGCGAGTGTTTGCGGCAGGATCCGCAGAACGGTGAGGGGGGGAGAGGTAAGGAGTGATACTGAATCCGCCTTGGCTACCCCCGATTGGGCTGGGCAAACACCGTTTGCCCCTACAGTTTTGCCTGTTTGGAATCGGGGTTATGCGATCCGGCTTTGGTATGAGAGGGCCGGAGGGTGGATAGGCAAATGGCTAAACCCGGAGCCCGAAGTAGGTGAGGACGAGATCCTGGGTGCCGGTATTGGCCACTTCGTGGTGTTCGTTGGGTTCGATTGCAATACAGGTTCCGGGGGTGAGCGCATAGGCCTGACCGTCAACGGTGATAGTGCCGTGGCCCGATTCGACGAAAAACACTTCGGCCATGTCGGTGTGGCTGTGGCCATTGGCGATCTGGCCTGGGGCAAAGCGGGCCTGGGCAAAGTTGGTCAGGTGGGGTAAGTCATTCCTGCGCAGCAGCACCCGCTTTTTGATCGCTGGGTTGTGGGAGACCGACTCTTCGGGTACCTGGTCAAGGCCGGTAATTTTCATGATCTGGCATCAACCCCTAAAAACCGCCGTCAATTAAAACAGTTCACACTGGCCGTGGTGGCGCAGCAGGTGATCACACAGCACCAGGGCCACCATAGCTTCGACCATGGGCACGGCGCGGGGCAGCACGCAGGGGTCGTGGCGACCCCGCGCAGACAGCACCATGGCTTCGCCGGTGTTGGTGACGGTGTTTTGGGCTTTGCGAATGGTGGCGGTGGGCTTAAAGGCAACGCGAATGATGATGTTTTCGCCGTTGGAGATGCCCCCCTGGGTGCCGCCGGAGCGGTTGGTGCGGGTGCGCAGGGTGCCCGCCTCGTCAGTGTAGAACTCGTCGTTGTGTTCGCTGCCGGTGAGCAGGGTGCCGGCGAACCCAGAGCCAATTTCAAAGCCCTTGCTGGCGGGGAGTGACATCACGCCCTTGGCCAGGTCAGCTTCGAGCTTGTCGAACACGGGGGAACCCAGCCCCACCTTGACCCCGCGAGCGACGCACTCTACTACACCGCCAATGGAGTCGCCCTGGTCACGGATGGCTTCGACCCGGTCGATCATCTGCTCGGCGGCGATCGGGTCGGGGCAGCGGACAATGTTGCTCTCAACCTGCTCTAGGGTAACGGTGCTGGGGTCAACGCTGCCCTCTAGATCTTGAATGCGTTTGACGTAGCCGATGATTTCAGTACCGGTGATCTGGTGGAGAATTTTTTTGGCGATCGCCCCCGCTGCCACCCGGCCAATGGTTTCTCGTGCCGACGATCGCCCGCCCCCCTGATAGTTGCGCAGACCATACTTGGCGTCATAGGTGGCATCGGCGTGGGAGGGGCGATAGGCCGTGACCATCTCGCTGTAGTCCTGGGGGCGGGTATTTTCGTTGCGCACCAAAATCGAGATGGGCGTGCCCAGGGTTTTGCCCTCAAAGACGCCGGAGAGAATTTCGCAGCGATCGCTCTCTTTGCGGGGGGTGGTAATTTTGCTTTGACCAGGGCGACGGCGATCGAGTTCGGCCTGGATTTCCTCGGCGGAGATTTCTAGGCGGGGCGGGCAGCCGTCGATCACTACCCCCACCCCGCCGCCGTGGGATTCACCAAAGGTGGTGATGCGAAATAAATCCCCAAAGGTGTTGCCCATAGATCGGTAATGCCGGCGTCGGTTCAGGTCGTTTTACCGATCCTACTATTTAGTTTCCTGATGTTTTCGCCAGCTTCAAATAATAGCGAGGATTCACCGCCTGGCCGTTGCGGTAGACGCTGTAGTGTAGGTGCGGCCCAGAGGAGCGTCCGGTGCTGCCCAGGTAGCCCACCACATCGCCCCGCTGGACGCGATCGCCAATTTTCACCTCCAGCTTCGACAGGTGGCCGTAGAGGGTTTCGTAGTTGTAGCCGTGGTCGATTCTGACGTGGTTGCCGTAGCCGCCGTTGTAGTCGGCCCGCACCACTACGCCCTCGGCGGTCGCCAAAATCGGTTTGCCCACCGGCCCGGCAAAATCGACGCCCTCGTGCATTTCGTAGCCTCGCCTGCCAAAGGGGTTGGGCCGCAGCCCAAACTCTGAAGAAATTGACGGTTTGCCTGCAATCGGTTTGCCGTTAGGGAAGGCCGCCGCCTGCTCTGCCTCGGACTCCAAGGTTTGCTCAAGGGCTGGCTTCACGGCCCGAGCCAGCATGCCTTTTAAACTCGGCAGTTGACGGTGGGCCTCGGCAAACATGACCTCAGCGGGAGCCTCCTCTGCCGCGCCGCCTCGGGGAGGTATCTCTGCTTTGGAATCGGGGATGCGGGTATTTTCGAGGCTTTGCTCAGGCAGACCGGCCCGGGTTTTGAGCACCTCGATCTCGCTGCCAATCGCGTCTAGCTCGGTGAGCACTTCGCTTGCAGTTTCAGACAAATCTTGGTTGCGCTGGGCCAGCTGCACGTTTTGGTAGAGCAGCAGGCTAATCCAGGTGATAGGGAGCCCTATCAGCAGCGCTAGCCCTACCAGCAGCGGCTCTGGACGCAACCTGAGGGTGATAGGCGACTTGCCGGTTGCCGTAATCAGCACGGTGTAGGGCTTGAGCTGAAGACGGGGCATGGCAAAATCAGCGGAGGGCAACGATAGCAAACGTCAACTTTTAAACCAAGATGGATTATACGGGGATCAGAGCGTTTGCACAATTTCGAAGATCGTTTGCAGCCCACCCCCCCAGCTACCCTAAAGCGCAATTTTGAAATCAAGACTTGTTCTGACCCCGTTTTCGCCTGCCCCTGCTGCCCCTTGCCATGGGCTATAGCTTTGTAAAGAATCCGTTACACTGATTCATATAGCGCTCTACAGAGAATCGTTCGATGGAAGTCACCTGGCTCGACAGCAACTCTTGGCTGATTACCGTGGGGGGACAGCGCATTTTGGTGGATCCCTGGCTGGTGGGAGAGCTGGTGTTTGGCCAGCAAACCTGGCTATTTAAGGGAGAGCATCCCCAACCTCAGCCGCTGCCCGAGGCCATAGACCTGATCTTGCTCAGCCAGGGGCTAGAAGACCACGCCCATCCCCCTACTCTTAAGGCTCTCGATCGCGCCATTCCGGTAGTGGGTTCGCCCAGTGCCGCGAAGGTGGCCGAAAGCCTCGGCTACAGCCAAGTTACCGCCCTCGGCCATGGCGAAACCTTCACCCTCCACCAGCAGGTGACTATCAAAGCGATCCCTGGCACCCCCCTGGGGCCGCTAGTGGTTGAAAATGGCTACATTCTGCGAGACGTTTCGTGCGGTGAGGCTGGAGCCTCTCTGTTCTACGAACCCCACGGCTTTCACCGGCCTGAGCTGAAGGCGGAAGGCCCTGTGGATGTGGTGATCACCCCGGTGGTTGATCTGGCGCTGCCCGTGGTGGGGCCAATTATTCGTGGTCAAAAGGGGGCTTTAGAACTGGTAGATTGGCTGCGACCCCAGGTAGTGCTGCCCACCGCTGATGCGGGCGAAGTCACCTATAGCGGAATGCTGATCAACTGGCTCAAGACGGCGGGTGATCCCCAGGCGCTGCAGGCGGCGATCGCGGCCCAGGGGCTTTCGACCCGAGTGCTGACTCCGGCTGTGGGCCAGCCGCTGCCTCTAAATCTGGTGCCGCGCCAGCCGTTAGTAACGGGAGCATAGTGCGATCCCCGTCAGCCACGGTGGGGTATCCAAGAACGCGGTATTCAGGTAACCTTCTCTTAAGGTTAGTCAAGTTTTAAGAAGGATTATAGCTATGCCTTACACCACCGAAGAGGGCGGTCGCCTCAACAACTTCGCCACTGAGCCTAAGATGTATGAGGCTGAACCTCCCAATCCGAACCAAAAGCGCAACTATTTGATTTTGGGCGGTCTCGC
>JANPIO010000349.1:0-3837 GCA_031425055.1 Phormidium sp. VAR_61_metabat_6 | reverse complement strand
ATTTTCTCTTCAGCGCCTTCGAAAACAATCAGGCGGTCGGGGCCGCTGCTGACGACTTCGTCAATGGAAAGCTCATAGGTACTAATCACCTGGTCGGGAATCTGGGGCAGCCCAAAGGAGGCGATCACAATAGTTTCTAAGCGTCCGGTGGTGACGTCGAACTTAAAACCACGCACTCGACCCAGGGGTTCCCCGGTCTCGGTAATGACTTCACAGTTGACCAGCGTGCTGTAGGGTGCCACGCTCATTTCGTCGTCTAAAACGGCTTCATCATCTACCAATATGACATCACCAATCTGGCGAATGTTGGTGAGAGCCATGACCTGCTGAGTGCTTGATACTAGCCCAGACACAATATTCTCACGCAGACCAATGGCCACAACTTCTCGCTGGTCTACATCGACCCAAACCTGGCTGACAATTCCCAGCCGCTGGCCAGAGTTGCGGGTAATTACTTGAGTGCCCAAGAAGTCGGAGCGAAGACGATATTTGTCTAAGGTCATGTTTAATCCATCTCGTGAACCGAGACAACAGAGCGCTGGTACAAGCCAGGCCGGTGGCAGACCGCGTTACCGGGGTAAAACGATTCCTTAACCTGAATAGCTATCTTAACCAGAATCGTCTAATTCTACAGGAGGGAAGACCGAACTACCAGACAGATTTGAGCAGTCTATTGGCTTGGATTTAGCCGATAAATTGAGGGATTTATCGATGATCTCGATTGTCAACCCCTTGTGGCTGGCGTAGTGGTCTGAGCGGGTTCTGTATCATTCGGGTTTCGCCAAGATTGGCCTTGGGTGGCCAGCGCATTGAGGATGCGTGGATTTCACCACTACTAGCGCGATGGTCATGGCTGGAGGTCATTCTGTAGACCCTGACCCTTGAACCCTCTAACCTGTCCCCTTTGGCGTCTCAGGCTGATGACCACGTCTGGCGCAGATGCGCGATCGCCAGCTCCTTGTGCTTGGCTTCCACCTCAATCCAGGGAGCCTGAAAGGAACTGGGCATGGCTGGGAATCTGCACCGCGCGGCCAATGTCGAGAATGGCGGCGGCGCTGTAGGTGTGCTCGTCGTTCTCTAGGGTGAGGCGAGAGCGAATCGGCGGCGGCAGCTCGCCGATCACCTGGATGAGGCGATCGCGGCGATCGCCCTTGCCGCCGTGGATATTAGTCATGGGCGGGGCGCGCTGGGAGGCGCGTGAGTTGGGGTAGAAGAGTTAGCAGTTTCTACTATGGCAAGCAAACTACACTGAGCAATCCTCTAGTAGGCATGGATTACCCCCCCATGGGTTGACACCGCACCGCTTCTGAAAGTGTGTGAAGATTTTGCTCCGCATTGCTGAGGAGTGTTTGGGGGTGAGGTGCAGCCTATGCAGGCGGGCCGCATGGCATTCTAGTGGCAGTTCTGTGGTGAGGTGGCACGATGCAGCAGATTCTAAAACAGCTGGCCAGAACCTGGATGCAGCACATCCATCCACGCCTGATGTCGTTTATAGCCGCCGTTGGTTTGCTCTGGCTGGGGACATGCCTGCTGATTCTGCTAGGCTTGGCTAATCTGGCCGATGAAGTGCTGGAGCAAGAAGCCTTTTTCTTTGATGAGTCGGTTCTGCTGTGGATAAATCAATTTGCCACACCGACCCTAGACCGGGTGATGCTGACGTTTACGCGCTTAGGCGACCCCAGCACGGTGGTTCCTTTGACCTGCATCGGGTTTAGCGGGCTTTGGTGGCGAGGCCAGCGGTCTGTTGCGATCGCGTTTGCCATTAACTGTGTGGGCGGAGCAGTGCTCAGCACTGGGCTGAAACTGCTGTTTGGCAAAGCCCGGCCAGCCCTTTGGCCCCAAATTATTACTGAGACCACCTACAGCTTTCCTAGCGGCCATGCCCTGGGGTCGATGGTGCTCTACGGCTTCTCGGCTTACCTGCTGGCGCAGCGGTTCCCCAAGCAAAAACTAATCATTTATGCAGGGGCGGTCTTTTTAATTGGCAGCATCGGCCTGAGTCGTCTTTATCTGGGGGTGCACTGGCCCACCGATGTGCTGGCGGGCTATGGCATTGGCTTTCTGTGGATTAGCGGCTGCATTGCTCTCCTGCGATTTAAGCTCTCGACACCGCCCTGGCTAAACTGAAGCTTGCGCGGCTGAAGGCAATTCCCCTCAACGGAGATGTTTGGGTGTGCCTAGCTCCCAGCGCGAGAAGGAGTGAGCTGGGGCTGGCGCGCAGGCTCACCCTCTAACAGCAGGTTGCGAATCAGCCGAGCTAGGCCGCGCTGGGCCAAGCCCGCCACCACCTGCTGACCCATCGCCTGGGTCTCAGGCTTAAACAACAGCGTCGGAATCCGGGTCGCCACCTGGGCGGCATCGAAGCCGGGGGTGTCTTTGAGAATGTCGAGAATGCGGCGCAGGTTGTCGAGGTCGTTGGGGGCAGCGGTGGCCGCAGGCGGTAAGTCCTTCTTGAGGCCAAAGCGGCGCTGCACGGCGGTGGTCAAGCTTTGCATCGTGCTTTGGCCAAAGTTGTCGAGGCTGTTGACCAGTTCGCCGACGATGCGATCGCGCAAAAACGAGCCCCGATCTGAGAACAAAAATTCCAGCGTTTGGTCAATCAGCCGATCCATGTCATATTCGTCGCTGCTGCGGGCGTTGCGCAGCAGGTTCTCTAGCCGGTTCCAGCGAAAGCTGCCATCTTTAAACAGCAGATCTTGCAGGGATGCCCGCAACTCGGGCGATTGGTCAGTGAGCAGCCGCTTAGCTACATAGGGGTAGGCCTTGCTCAGCACCTTAAAGTTAGGGTCAACATTGATGGCAATGCCCTCCAGCGTCACCAGCGATCGAATGATCAGCGCGTAGTAGGCGGGCACCCGAAACGGGTACTCGTACATCAGCGCCGAAAACTCATCGGTGATGCTCTTAAAGTTCAGCTCGGCGACGCTGGCCCCCAGGGCGTTGCTAAACACATTGGCCAAGGCCGGAATAATCGGCGTCAGGTCAGTGTCGGGGGTGAGAAACTCCAGCTTGACGTAGTCGTTGGCTAGCCCCTCAAAGTCGCGGTTGACCATGTGCACCACCGCCTCAATCAGGCCGTAGCGCTGGTAGGGCTTGACCTCGCTCATCATGCCAAAGTCGAGGTAGGCTAGCTTGCCGTCGGCCATGGCCAGCAGGTTGCCAGGGTGCGGGTCGGCGTGAAAAAAGCCGTGCTCTAGCAGCTGCCGCAGAGAACACTGCACCCCTACCTCGATCAGGTGGGTGGCGTCGATGCCCAGGCTATTGAGCTTGTCGATGTTGGTGAGCTTGGTGCCCTCAATCCATTCCATGGTCAGCACCCGGCGGGCGGTGTACTGGGGGTAAATATGGGGCACGTAGATATCGGCAATGTGGTCGTAGAGTTGGGCAAACCGCTGGGCGTTTTCGCCTTCGTGGGTGTAGTCCATCTCTTCAAAGATGCGCTCGCCAAACTCATCCATGATGGCGACTAGATCGCTGCGAATCAGGCTGATGCGGTTGGTAGCGAAGCGGGCCAGCCCCCGCAAAATGTGCAGATCGAGGGCAATGTTTCGAGCCAGGCCGGGGCGCTGCACCTTGATCGCTACGTCTTCACCGCTGTGCAGTTTGCCTTTGTAGACTTGGCCGAGGGATGCTGCTGCGATCGGGTTTTCGGAAATTTCGGCGTAGATCTGGCTGGGAGGTGCGCCCAGCTCTTCTTCGATAAAGCGGTAGGCGGTGACGTTGGCAAAGGGTGGAATCTGGTCTTGCAGCGTGGTCAGCTCTTCGAGAAAGACCGGCGGCACTAGGTCGGGGCGAGTGGAGAGAGCCTGGCCGATTTTGATGTAGGCGGGGCCGAGG
>JANPIO010000348.1:0-14121 GCA_031425055.1 Phormidium sp. VAR_61_metabat_6 | reverse complement strand
CACACCACCGGCGGCTACAACCTCTACACCCACACCACCTTTAAATGGACCTTTGACATCAAAGACACCGACGTTTACTGGTGCACGGCTGACGTGGGGTGGATTACGGGCCACAGCTATATTGTCTACGGGCCGCTGTCGAACGGAGCGACCACGGTGATGTACGAAGGGGTGCCCCGGCCCTCGAACCCCGGCTGCTTTTGGGATGTGATTGAAAAGTACGGCGTCACCATTTTCTACACTGCTCCCACCGCCATTCGCGCCTTTATCAAAATGGGCGACGAGCTGCCCAAGGCGCGAGATCTGTCGTCGCTGCGGCTGCTGGGCACGGTGGGCGAACCGATTAACCCCGAAGCCTGGATGTGGTATCACCAGGTGATTGGCGGCGAGCGCTGCCCGATTGTCGATACCTGGTGGCAAACGGAAACCGGCGGCTTTATGATTACGCCGCTGCCGGGGGCGATCGCCACCAAGCCCGGTTCTGCGACCCTGCCCTTTCCGGGCATTTTGGCCGACGTGGTGGATCTCGACGGCCACCCCGTGCCCGCCGGTGAGGGCGGCTACCTGGTAATCAAGCACCCCTGGCCCAGCATGATGCGCACGGTCTACGGTGACGACGACCGCTACCGCCGCACCTACTGGGAACACATTGCCCCGGTCAACGGCCAATATCTGTATTTTGCCGGCGACGGTGCCCGCAAAGATGCCGACGGCTACTTTTGGGTGATGGGCCGGGTGGATGACGTGATCAACGTGTCGGGCCATCGCCTGGGCACCATGGAAGTCGAGTCGGCACTAGTTTCCCATCCGGCGGTGGCTGAGGCCGCCGTAGTGGGCCGCAAAGATGACCTCAAGGGCGAAGATATCTTTGCCTTTGTGATTTTGGAGGGTCACTATAGCGCCAGCGACGAGCTCAAGCAGGAACTCAAACAGCACGTAGTGAATGAAATTGGTGCGATCGCCCGGCCCGGCGAAATTAGATTTGCCGATGCCCTGCCCAAGACGCGATCGGGCAAGATCATCCGTCGCTTTTTGCGCAATTTGGCCAGTGGCGAGGCGATCGCAGGCGATGCTTCCACGATGGAAGATCAAAGCGTACTCGATCAGCTTCGCCAGGGTTAATACTCAGCCTCAGCACCTTTCATCAGGCTCAGCCCTGCCTTGAGTAAAGGCGCACCATTGCCATGTCTTCTGCGGGCATGACGCGCCTTTCTCGCGCCGGTTTGTTTAACGGATTGATTGGATAACTTATTACCTAGCCAAGACAGCTTCCTTTGGGAAAAAAGCGTGGCACGTACTCTATCCGAGCAAAGCCAGGCTGAGACATTACAGCCTCTATCTAGAGATAGATTTCTGGCGACCTGCGCTAATTTTGGGCTGCTTTCGAATAAACCTTGTTCTTCAAATGGGTCTAACAGCAGGTAGGGATGATTATGAGCGATCGCAACACCATCATTTTACGGTCAGCATGTGGTAATAAACGGCTCACAACTCAGATTAGAAAGGCCGATCAGGTTTTTCCGTCTGCCCATACCGTGGCTTTAGCCTTTGCAGCAAAACCTATAGTGA
Source organism: Phormidium sp. VAR_61_metabat_6 (assembly GCA_031425055.1). Classification (GTDB taxonomy): domain Bacteria; phylum Cyanobacteriota; class Cyanobacteriia; order Phormidesmidales; family Phormidesmidaceae; genus Nodosilinea. The sequence goes on along the minus strand of JANPIO010000348.1, from coordinate 12,552 downwards.
GAGCTTGGTTAGACCGATAGTCTGTGGTTGCCACAGCTCTTGCCTAGGCTCCGGCTCCTAGCCCATAGATGGCCGCAGTGCCAGCGCTCTAAGAAGTGGAGAATTTACGGGACTAAATAGCTTTAGCGCTCAATTGTGGTTTGATTGGGCTGGACAATATTTTAGGGGGTAGCTTCAAAAGTCTTACTCTGGATGGCAGAAGTTGAGAGCCCCCTTAAATTACTCCTCTCAAGCGGGTCGTTGAGTCTTGCCCCCCTTTTTAAGGAGGGGCAAGGGGATCAGCGGTGACGAACATGACGGCAGATCCTCTGCCAAACTGCCGCTTAAGGCTCTGATTGCATGCAACAGTTAACTGTCCTGGCCTCTATTCCTGCCTTTCCCAAACGGGAAAGCCGAGGTCTAAAGTCTTTGTCTGGGCATTCAGTAAACCTAGCTCCGATAAAAATGAGGTGAGCGAGTAGCGGGGAGAATCGGGGAGATCATTGGTCAGTGATCAAAAGCAACCGAGATTGCCTAAAATGATCACTCCCATCCTCGAGATGGGTACATCCCAGCTATGCAAATCGCCCCACCCTACAGGAAGAGCACAGTTCTACATCCCCCAACCCTTTCTCCCAAAACAGGCGAAGAGGGCCAGATTCAAAGTCCCTCTCCCAGATCGGGAGAGGGATTTAGGGTGAGGGTTACAAAAGTGGGATGCACCCCTTGAGATATTCTGCCTACTGAGCAATGGCAGAGTCTCAAATCCTGGCTTTTTCGAAGCAGTTCTGTGCCTATGCTAGATAATGAACGCCGAATAAATCAGCAAAAGCCTATTCAAATCGTTTATTTTTTTAGGTGACAGATTCTGACAACTTTGACTATAATTAGTTGTGCGAATAGGCAGATTTATTTGCTATTATTCATCTGCTATTGCGCAATGGTCGCTGCCCTTACTCCAAAGGGTTGACCCGCTGCTTTCCAGCATTCACCTTTACGTATTACCCAAGGATTTTCCCTGACAATGGCAGATAAACCCAGTCCCCTGATCGGCAAAGCACTGCTTCAAAAGGTTAAAGACCTATCTAACCTAACCAAGCGCGAAACCGCCAAAGAATGCGGTTACTACACCCTGACCAAAGACAAGCAGGTACGGGTCAATTTATCTGGCTTTTACGATGCGCTGCTAGAGGCTAAAGGCATCAACCTGGACCCTGAAAGCAGCAAAGATGGTCGCGGCCGTGAACCTACCTACCGAGTTAGCGTCCACAAAAATGGTCAGATCGTTATTGGTGCCACCTACACCCAAGAAATGGGCCTGAAGTCTGGCGATGAGTTTGAAATTAAGCTGGGCTACAAGCATATTCATCTGAAGCAGCTCGATGCTGACTCTGACGAAGAATAGTACTGGTTTACCATGGCAACTCTGTCGGTGAATATGTCAGCGATCGCGCATCTAATTGTTTTTTTTTAAGCTGGATAGCCTTAGGTATTCCAGTTTGCTTATTGGTTGCGCGCATCGCTCACGTGCCGCTCGCCTACCCCGTGGCTCCGCAGCACAAGCTGCCTCTGCTGCTGCCTCTATATCTGCTGGCTCCTGTGGCGGTGGAGGTGCATCGTCGCCTCGCCGATAGCACTTGGTCAGCCTATGGCATCGCTTGGGATTGGCCCTTTGCCAGGGCCGCCGCTGCCGGGTTTGGGGTAGCTGCTGGAGGTGTAGCCCTGCTCGTAGCATTACAGGTGGGCCTGGGCTGGCGGCGGTGGCAATCCCCGGGTTCACCTGTTGCTCCAGGGGGGGCGGCGCTTTCCACAGCAGGCCAAACTAGCGTCAGCACCGACGATCAAACCCGATCTAGTCCTTCGCCAGGGGTAGTGCTGCTTGCAGTGCTGCCCCTGGCGCTATTTGTAGGCTGGATTGAAGAATTGGTATTTCGCGGCGTGCTGGTGAATGGGCTGGGGCAGGCGCTGCCGGTGGGGCTGATGGCGATTCGCGAAGCGTTCGGGAACCGACTCGGAACGAGTATCCCTGCGGGAATCGCCGTCTGCCTGATTTTTGCCCTCTCCCACCTGGTGTGGGATGGCCCCGCCGGAGCGCCCCAGCTGCCGGGGCTGGCGGTGATGGGGGCGGTGCTGCTGCTGGCTCGCTGGGCCGAGGGCGGCAGCCTGGGCTTGGCCTGGGGGCTCCATGCTGGGTGGGTCTTTGCGATCGCCGCTATCGATGCCCTGGCCCTGCTCAAGACCGGCAAGGATGGCCCAGTTTGGCTAGTAGGGCTACCGGATCAACCGCTGACCGGGGTGTTGCCCCTGGGGTTGCTGGTGCTCACAGGGATAGGGGTTTGGACTCTAAGGTAGGTAAACGGCGGCATCGCCTGAAAAGATTAGGGACGGTTCAGGGTGATGATGGTGATGGGGGTGAGGGGTTGCCAACGGGTCAGCGGCCCAACTTGAACTCCCTGCTGCACCTGAACTTGACGCAGTTCTACTGGCCAAGCGGGGCGATCGTCGGCGGTGCCGCTGGCCCAGGTCAGTGCCGTGCTGGTGTGCTCTAGGGTCGCCAAGGCTAGGACAATGCGGCCTTGGGGCTGGAGGCGTTGAGCGCATCGATCGAGAATTTCAGCCAGGTGACCGCCGCTGCCGCCAATAAAGATGCGATCGGGGTCGGGCAGGGTCGCCAAGTCCTCAGGGGCGGCCCCGTAGATCGGGTGCAGGTTGGAGGTGCCCAGACGGCGCTGGTTTTGCTGAATTAAGCCGTGGCCAGCGGCGGTTTTCTCAATAGCATAGACCTGAGCGGTGGGGCAAAGGCGATTGATTTCAACGCTGACGGAGCCGGTACCGGCCCCAACATCCCAAATAATCTGCCCTGGCCTGGGGTCGAGGTCGGCCAAAATTTGAATGCGAATGTCGCGCTTGGTAATCAGGCCGGGGCGATCGCTAAAGGTGGCAAAGGCGCGATCGGGCAGGCCAATCAGCGGCAGGTTCGCTGTGTCGAGCCCTACCTCGCGCTGCCGCTGGAGCACGACTACATTGAGCGCCGCAAAGGATTTGCCCGCCGTAGTTTCGGGCGTCAAGTAGTGGATGGTTTCAGTGTCATCCCCCAGATTTTCACAGATCGTGAGGCGATAGCTATAGGGCAACCCCAGCGTGAGAATGAGCTGACCTAAGACAGCCGGATTGTGGGTTGGGTCGGTGAGCACCGCAATCAGCGCATCCCCTCGCCGCAGGGCCGTGGTGAGTTCTTCGGTCGATCGACCGTGGACACTGATCAGCGTTGCCCCCTGCCAAGGCAGTTTGAGCCGACTAAAGGCCATCTGCACCGCACTCAGGTGGGGGTGAAAGGTCAGACTCTCGGCGGGCAAGTAGTCTAGCAGCAATCGCCCCAGGCCAAAAAAGAGTGGGTCGCCAGAGGCCAAGACCACAGCGGTACCAGGTTTAGCGGCATCCAGCCATCGACGGAGGCGATCGAGGGTTGCCTTGAGATCTCCCAAGACCCAGGTTTCTGCCAACCCGTCGGGAAAGTAGCTGAGATGTCGGGGGCTGCCCACCAGCACCGCCGCTTGGTCAATGAGTTGCAGCAGTTTGGGCGACAGCCCCTCTCGCCCATCCAACCCCACCCCTACCACCTGAATTGGGGTCATGACTGCTGCTCCCAAGCCAGCACCAATAAAGCATTGAGAATGGCCGCAGCTACAGGCGACCCACCCTTGCGCCCCTCCACGCGAATCTGGGGCACCGGGGTCTGGGCCAACTGCTGCTTAGAGTCCTCCACCGCTACGAAGCCGACCGGAGCACCGATGACTAAAGCGGGGTGGGCCTGGCCTGAGATGATGCGATCGCACAGCGCCATCAGCGCCGTCGGCGCATTACCAATCGCCACCAGCGCGTTGGGATACTCCTCTAAACATCGCAGCAGCCCGGTCTCTGTGCGGGTGCGGCCCTCCTCGGGCGGTTCTCCCACCGTCACGGCCGTCAGCAGTGGATTTTGGAACGTGCGCTCGACCATACCCACCACTCCCTGACGCACCATCGTCACATCGACAATAATTGGGCCGCCTTTTGAGAGATGGTGGGTCGCGGCAGCGATCGCCCCCTGACTAAACCTCACCAAATTCTTAAACTCAAAATCGGCAGTACTGTGAATGACCCGCCGCACCACCGCATACTCTGCCGGAGTAAACCCATGCTCGCCCACTTCTCGGTCAATCAACGCAAAACTTTCTTCTAAAATAGGGCTCTGCCACAGCTGCGCCATAAAATCCCTAGATAACCCCTAGCCCTAACAACCCATCCCCATTCCAGACGCCATCATCCCACACCCCCCACTCTCTCACCCTCCCCATCTTCCCCATCCCCCTCCACCTACTCATCCACTCCCCCACCCATGCCCGCCTACTACTTCTGGGGCGACGACGACTTTGCCCTCCAAAAGGCCGTCCAAACCCTGCGCCAGCGCACCCTCAACGAGACCTGGGCCAGCTTTAATTACGATGTGGTGCCCGCAGAAGCTGCTAGCGGCCCGTCCCAGGCCCTCAACCAGGCCATGACGCCTCCCTTTGGCGAGGGTCAGCGGCTGGTGTGGCTAGCCAACACCAGCCTGGGGCAACGCTGCCCAGACCCCGTCCTGGCTGAGTTTGAGCGCACCCTGCCCCAGCTACCCAACACCTCGGTGCTGCTGCTCACCAGCACGGCTAAGCCCGACGGTCGGGCCAAATTTACCAAACTGTTTAAAACCTGGGGCGAGATCCGCGAGTTTGCCACCATTCCCCCCTGGAAAACTGACCAAATTCACCAGCAGGTCGCCGCCATAGCCAAGGAGCGGGGCATGAACCTGGAGCCTGGCACCCTCGATCTGCTGACCGAAGCGGTGGGCAACGACACCCGTCAGCTCCATCTGGAGCTAGAAAAGCTGGCCCTTTACTGGGGGGCAAACCCGCAGCCGATTCCCCCCGCTGTGGCCGCCGAACTGGTGACCGTGTCGACCCAGACCAGCCTTAAGCTGGCCCAGGTTCTCAAGCAGGGCGATACTCCTACTGCCCTAGGGCTAGTCAATGACCTGCTCGATCGCAACGAGCCCGCCCTGCGCATGGTGGCCACTCTGGTCAGCCAGTTTCGGCTGTGGTTGTGGCTCAAAGCCCTGGCCGGGGTGGCCAGCGACGCCGAGGTGGCGGCGGCGGCAGAGATCGCAAACCCCAAGCGAATTTATTTCTTAAAACAAGAAGTGCGATCGCTGAGTCTCACCCAATTGCAACGGAGTCTGCCTTTGCTACTAGAATTAGAATCTGAATTAAAGCAGGGCCGAGACGAACGCGCTACTCTACACACAAAAGTGATAGAACTTTGTCGGGTGTTTAAGCCCGGCGGTGCCTAGCCTCAAAGCTGGAACTCGTAGGGACGCTGTCCCGTCTGGGCTGTGAGATTCGAGCGATCGCGCCGAGGGTGGCGTTTACCCAAAAAGAGCCTTGCTTTAGGAGCCTTCTTTTTTGTTGGAGCACAGGGCCATTCTGGTTGATACCAGCACAGGAGCTATGAACATAATGATTCACTTATTGACTTACCCTTTATCGGTTCGCCGTCGCACTGCTTTGACGGCGGCGATCGCTAGCCTGACCGTGCTAGTCGGTGGCGCAGGCGTTTCTATTCCGACGTCTGCGGGCAACGTCACCCTGGGCAGCGCCGCTTGGGCCCAAAACAGATCAGTTTCATCTGAGAATATAACGGGCTATGCCGCCTCAGTGCTCGAAATGGATGCCCCACGCAATGAGGCTTTCAGCCAAATCAAGACCCTGCTAACCGGCACCAGCTACGACATTAGCAGCATTGATATGTCCTGCACGGGCACTGCTAACCTCAACCAGCTGCCCCGCAACCTGCGTGGCGACGTACGCACTATCATCGTTAACTACTGCAACCAGGCCAGCACCATTGTGCAGTCCCACGGACTCACGGTGCGGCTGTTTAACCTGATCACAGCCGCCTATCCCCAAGATCAGGCTCTGGCCGAGCAAATTCGGGCAGCGATGGTACAGCTCCAGCAACAATCTGCCAACGGCACTGAATAATGCAGTTTATTGACCAGGCTGAAGTCGAAGTAATTGCCGGCGACGGCGGCGATGGCGTCGTCGCTTTTCGGCGCGAAAAGTACGTTCCTGCGGGCGGGCCAGCGGGGGGCAACGGCGGCCCCGGTGGCTCAATTTATCTGCGGGCCACCCAGCAGCTCCAAACCCTGCTCGATTTTCGCTATGCCCACCGCTTTAAGGCCGACAACGGTCAGCGGGGCGGCACTAAAAACATGACCGGTGCGGCTGGGGCCGACCTGTATCTAGATGTCCCTTGCGGCACCGCCATCTACGACGTCACCACTGACCAGCTAATGGGCGATTTAGTCGAGCCTGGCCAGTTGCTCTGTGTAGCCCAGGGAGGCAAGGGGGGCCTGGGAAACCGCCACTTTCTCAGCAACCGCAACCGTGCCCCAGAGCACGCCCTGCCCGGTCTACCCGGCGAAGAGCGGCAGCTGCGCCTAGAGCTCAAGCTGCTGGCCGAGGTCGGCATTGTCGGTCTACCCAACGCGGGCAAGTCAACCCTGATTTCGGCCCTGTCGGCGGCGCGGCCCAAAATTGCCGACTACCCGTTTACCACCCTGATTCCCAATTTGGGGGTGGTGCGCCGTCCCTCGGGCGATGGCACCGTATTTGCCGACATTCCCGGCCTAATTGAGGGGGCACACCAGGGGTTAGGGCTAGGCCACGAGTTTTTGCGCCACATCGAGCGCACCCGACTGCTGCTGCACGTAGTCGACGCCACCGCCGAGCAGCCGGTTGAGAACTTCCACACCATCCGACAGGAGCTAGCGGCCTACGGCCGCGACCTGAGCGATCGCCCTCAAGTTCTAGCTCTCAACAAAGTCGATGCCCTCACCCCTGAGGCCCTAACCGAACTCATCCATCAGTTCAAAACGCTGGTGCCGGGGCCGGTGTATGGCATTTCAGCCGTAGCTGGTACAGATCTCGGCCCCATGCTCCAGCAAGTTTGGGATCTACTCGACCAAGCCAAAGCTGCTGCCGCTGCCACTGCCGCAGCAACGGTCTTCGCCGTACCCCAAGACTGAGCGCGATCGCAATTCACCCCCTACGCCCGTAACCAAGGCCCCCTAACGGTAAGCAAAGATACCGCTCTGCCCTATCTGGCGTTACTAGCCATCCCCTTCGGGCATGCTAAGCCTGTGTTTCAACAAGGGTTGGGCTTTGGCCATGAGCGTTTCTGTGTTTTCAGTGGTGCCTGAAGAAAATGTGGCCAATGAATCGGCCATGCCCCCCCAGACCTGGCCCTGTTGTTCCCTTCAAGGTCTATCTTGGGCTGAGCGACAGCAGCGACGCAGCCAGGCGATCGCCGCCCTTGACCTCAGCTCGCCCAGCAGCATCCCCGCTTGGGAAGAGGCCGTTCAAATGGCAGCACGCTTCCTCGGCGTACCGATCGCTGTGGTTACCCTGGCAGACAGCCAGACCGAGTACCTGCGGGCAGCCTACGGGCTGTCATCTCTTGGCGTAGGCAACCCCCTATCGCAGCAGCGCCAGATCCCCCTCACCGAGGGGTTGGGGGCCTATCTACTCGATAGCGAGCAGCCCCTGATGGTGACCGACACCCTAGAAAGCCCCGTTTTAGCCCAGAGCCACCTAGTCATGACCTACGGCATTAGGGCCTACGGCGGAGTCCCGCTCATGACTAGCCAGGGCATCTGCATTGGCACCCTGGCCGTGATGGATGTGCAGCCGCGATCGTTCACCGCCCAAGAGCTAGGGTTTCTAGCCATGGCCGCCCGTTGGGGCATGGGCGAGTACGAATGCCATCGGGCCACCTGTCTCAGCGCGCCTCAGGTGCCGTTAGCATCTTTAGTCGGTGAGGTGCGTCTCAACCTGATTAGCCGACTCACCCAGGAATTGCGCAGCCCCCTAACCACAGTGCTCGGCATGACCACCATGCTCAGCCGAGAAATCTATGGCCCTCTCACCCCAAAACAGCGTGAGTACACCGACATTGTGCACCGCAGTAGCCAGACCCTAATGGCTCTGGTCGAAGAACTCATCGACCTCAACCCCCTAGAGGCAGAACGCGCCGATCTGGTGCCGACCACCGTTGATATTGAAGCCCTGGGCCAGCAGGTGCTAGACACCCTCGCCCCCCTCGCCGACGCCAGCGCCCAAACCCTCAACCTCTCCGTAGAACCCGGCGCAAATCACTGGATTTTAGACCAGCGTGTGGTCAGGCAAATTCTGTATCACCTCGTCTTCAGCATCATGCAGGTCGCCGGAGACAATGGCAACCTGCGCATTCATGCCTGTCGGCGGGGCAACACTCTGGCCCTGGCCCTGTGGCTATCTAACCCTTGGCTAGGAGAGGGGCTGCCCCAAGAGGTGGTGACAGTGCTCCAGGCTTCGCCAGTGCTCCGTCAACCGCCCCACTCTCTGCTCGGCCTCTTGCTCGGCCAGCACCTGGTGCAGCGCCACGGCGGACAGCTAACCATTCAGGGTAGTGGGGATAGCGACTGTCGGCTGATGGTACTACTACCAGGGTTAGAGGTCACCAAATCACGTTTAGAACCGAGCCATCCAGCCGAAATTGAGGCCACCTATCAACGGTAGGTAGGGGCAAGTTTACGCAAGCTTAACCAAAAGCCGACGTTTCCTTAAGCTGAGTCCGACAGGATAGCGGAGTGGTGCAGACGCCGATCCGCCCGCTGGGCGGCGAGCAAACGCTACGGTTGACGAGCGCTCCCTGGGTCACGAGCTAATCTCTAAGGGAGGCGATCGACCGTGGTGGGCAGTCTGCCTGCGTCTATCCATGCTCCGTTAGGCTGTGCTGTGCAAAAAAATCTCCCTGGTCGATCGCCATCGGCGACGGTGCAAGAGCGCATTTTAATCATTGACGACGAAGATCTGATCCGTGAAACCGTGGCCATGGCGCTGACGGAGCAGGGCTATCAAGTGGTCACCGCCGAGTCGGGCCATCGCGCCCTAGAGCTGATGTTTCCAGCTGCCGGGGAGGGTCTCGCTGGCCTAGACATCGATTTAGCCATTGTTGACCTGATGCTGCCCGGCGTTAATGGGCTAGATATTTGCCGCATGATGCGCCATCACAATCTAGCCATGCCAATTATGATTTTGAGCGCCAAGGGAACTGAGATGGATCGGGTAGTGGGCCTGGAGGTAGGGGCTGACGACTACTTGCCCAAGCCCTTTGGCATGCGCGAACTGATTGCCCGCTGCCGCGCCCTACTGCGGCGACACCAGTGGTCAACGTCACAACCCAATAGCGCTATTTTGACCTACCGAGATATTGTGCTTCACGCCACGGAGTTTAGGGTACTGGTGGCAGGGCAGGAGGTGAATCTATCGCCCAAGGAGTTTCGCATTCTAGAGCTGTTTATGCAAAGCCCTAACCGGGTCTGGTCGCGGGAAGAGCTGATTCAGACGGTGTGGGGGGCCGATTTTGTGGGCGATCGCAAAACCGTAGACGTCCACATTCGCTGGCTGCGCGAAAAGATTGAGCAAGACCCGGCGCACCCGCAGTACGTGACGACGCTGCGAGGGTTTGGCTATCGGTTTGGGTAAGGGCGTAGCAGAGTGAGGGGATGGTTTCCCTTAGGGCGGCTGAAGGCGATATGATCGGTAGGGATCAAGCTGCAATGGGAGATACGCCGTGCGAGAAATTTTGATTAGCTTAGGAATTTTGGCGGCCTGCTGCGTGGTGCTGCTAGTGGCTCAGTTTACCAGCCCTCAACCCGAGGCCATGGCCGCAAATTTAGACACCCCCCAGGTCGCCGAAGCGGTCATTGCTGAGCCCGTCGCCCAACTTGCCCAGGCTGCTGCTGACCTAGTTCCTGCCAATGAGGATGCCTCGACCATGATGCCCGAAGAGACGCCCGAAGAGACGTTGGTGACTACCGACTCTGGCCTACAGTATGTTGACGTTGTTGAAGGCACGGGGGCTATGCCCCAGCCGGGGCAGCGAGTTACAGTGCACTACACCGGCACCCTCGAAGACGGTACCAAATTTGACAGCTCCCGCGATCGCGGTCGCCCCTTTACCTTTCAAATTGGGGTGGGCCAGGTGATCAAAGGCTGGGATGAAGGGGTTGGCACCATGCGGGTGGGCGGCCAGCGCAAGCTGGTGATTCCCTCGGAGCTGGGTTATGGCAGCCGAGGCGCTGGGGGGGTGATTCCGCCCAATGCCACCCTGCTCTTTGATGTAGAACTGCTGCGCATCGGCTAACCTTGGCCCGCCGCAGATTTCCCTGAGCAAGCCCTAGGATGCCGCAAAGCGTTCTAGAGCTTGCTGTAGATCTAAGGTCTCGGGCACCCGCAGCCCAAATTCATCGCTCAGTCAAGGATACGCCCCAAAGAGTGCCCACGCGCTTGGCAATAGAGACGGTCGTGAGATGATCGTAACCCCTATTGCCGTCGGCCTGAGTTCTTAGACCGCTGAAAGTCCCGCAGGGCGCGCTGGGTTTTAGGCCCCGCGACCCCGTCTACCGGGCCGGGGTCATAGCCGCGCTTGGCCAACTGCTGCTGCACCTGACGAGCGCCCTCGGCCAGGCTTTCATCTAGCTCTTCGAGCAGCTCCAGGGCTTTATCGCCGGGGTTAGCGGTCTGAGTGAGGTCGAGCACCTCGCGCAGCCGCGCCTTAAGCTTTTCGTTCACCGAGGCGTAGACCCGCGTGGCGCTACCCAGGCCAATGGCATGATCGATGAAGTGATCGGCTTCATTGATCCAAAAGTCGAGGCGGCCATCGTCTTCGGCTAGGGCAAGCAGCTCGTCGAGGCGCTGACTTTCGGCATCACCCAGGCTGGGGAGAACCGCCAATCGGCAGTATTCTTGCACCAGAGCCAAACAGTCGGCGTCGGCAATGCCTGGAATTTGCTGCGTTAACGGTTCACCCATAGTCTGACTCGCCTATGTCGGTACGGTATTAACAAAGCATGCAACAAAGCTAGATCTGTAGTTTACCCGCTGCTAGACCGGCTCCACGAGGGGGAAAACCCCCAAAGGCATTAGTGACCAGCCATTTTGTGGCCAATGTCGGCGACGTTGGCCTGCTCGACCGCGCTCTCGTAGACAAACTGCCCTTCGCTCATCACCAGAATGCGATCGCCCAGGGCCAGCAGCTCGTCGAGATCTTCGCTCACCAGCAGTACCGCTACCCCACGGTTGCGGGCCTCTACCAAGGCGTTGTGGATCTGGTCTACGGCTTGAAAATCGAGGCCAAAGCAGGGGTTGGCGGCCATCAGCAAATTGACGTCGGGGGATGACAGCTCCCGCGCCAGCACCGCCCGCTGCACATTGCCCCCCGACAGGTTTTGAATTGGAGTATTGGGGGAGGGGGTCTTGACGGCAAAGGCCGCAATCAACCCCTGGGCCGCCTCGCGAATGGCCCCGAGCATGAGCCACAGGCCAGCGCGGGCTTGGGGGGGCGATCGAAGGTGCGCAGGGCCATGTTTTCGGCTACGGACATACCCGGCACGCAGGCGTTGCGCAGGGGCTCCTCAGGCAGGGTGCAGACGCCGTGGCTAACCATTTCGCTCCGGGTGGCGCGGTAGGGGTCGCCGTTGACCTTGATGTGGCCGTGGGTGGGCGATCGCTGCCCTGCCAGCACCTCCACCAGCTCGCGCTGGCCGTTGCCCGAGACCCCGGCAATGCCGACAATCTCGCCGCTGTTCACCGTCAGGTCAAGGGGGCCAAAGGCGGATAGACCGTTGTCTTTGAGCGCCCCTAAGCCATGCACCGTCAGCACGGGATGGCGCTCTGTGACTGGGGCTTTGTCAACCGACTTGGTAACCCGCTCGGCCCCCAGCATCATCCGGGCCATATCGGCCACGGTCAGGTCGGCCACGGCCCCGTGACCCGCCAGGTGGCCTTTACGCAGCACCGTCACCTCGTCGGTAAAAGCCAGCACCTCGCGAAACTTGTGGGTGATCAGCAGCACGCTGAGATGACCGGCCTGCACCTCCTGACGCAGCAGCCCCAGCACCTCGTCGGCCTCGTCGGGGGTGAGCACCGAAGTAGGCTCGTCCAAAATGAGAATGCGGCTTTGCAGGTAGAGCTGCTTGAGAATTTCGAGTTTTTGCTTTTGCCCCGCCGCCAGCTGGCCCACGGGCATGTCGAGGTCAACCTGGAAGGGCGATCGCTTCATAAAGGTGCGTAGGGCGGCGTACTCGCGGTTCCAGTTGATTACCTGGGTGCGATCGTAGCGGCTGAGCACCAGGTTTTCGGCCACGGTCATGGCGGGCACTGAGGTGAAATGCTGGTACACCATACCAATGCCGCAGCCGTGGGCATCCTTAGGGCTTTTGATGGCGTAAACCTGGTCGTCCACCAAGATTTGCCCAGCGGTAGGCGAGTAAAAGCCCATGATGCACTTCACCAGGGTGCTTTTACCGGCCCCGTTTTCCCCCAGCAGTCCGTGGAAGGTGCCCGGTTTGAGGGTGAGGGTGACGTCGCTGAGGGCTACCAGGTTGCCAAACCGCTTGGACATATTCACCACCTTAAGTTCGGGGGGTGAGTTGAGGTGCAGCAGGGGCGGGGC
>JANPIO010000347.1:0-6022 GCA_031425055.1 Phormidium sp. VAR_61_metabat_6 | reverse complement strand
GCTGCAAATTAATCGAGAGCATGGCAATGATGATGCCCACCAGACTAAAGGTCTGGCCCAGCACCTGGGGAATGGTGAGACCAAAGGCCTGGTTGACGGTGTTGACATCGTTGAGCAGGCGGCTCATCAGGTCGCCCGCCTCGCTGCGATCGAAGAAGCTCACCGGCAGGCTTTGGATTTTGTCGAAAATATCCTGCCGCAGCTGCCCCAGCAGCCGCTGTACGATCGCCCCCATTCGCCAGATCTGCCCCCGAATCGCCCACACCCCGACGAGATAAATCACCGTCAGCGCCGCCAGCATCCACAGCAGCCCCGGCAAGTTGCCCTGCAAAATCAGGTTGTCGATCGCCCAACCGATCAGCAGCGGCCCGATCGCTTGGGTCGTGGCCCCCAGGGCGACCAGCAGCAGTGCGATCGGTAGGTCTTGGCGGTAGGGCGCAAAGTAGCGCAAGAACCGCCCCATGGTGGAGAGCTTGGGCTTGGGTTCTGCTGGAGCCGCGAGATGGGCAGACGACATTAGAGAGCACCGGCTTGCTAAAACGAAGTGTAACCCAATGCCCCGTACCCAAGAAGCGCGATCGCTCTACCAGCAAGCCCTCGCCATCCTCGAACCAAAGCTGGGGGCCGAGCACCCCTGACGGTGCGCTGCCGCGAAAACTTAGCCAAGGTGAGGACTGACGGCTGACGAAGCGGGTTCGCTGCGCTCAGGCCCACATTCGCTGAATGGGATAGCCATCAAACGCTGTATCGGCACTGGCGATCGCAAGAGAATTTGTCATAGCCTGGGCAATCAGCATGCGGTCAAAGGGGTCGCGATGGTGGAGTGGCAAACTGAGATACTGTGCTGCATCAGCAAAAGCAAGGGGTAATACTCTAATCTCAAGTTCATCCAAAGCGTTGGGCAGATCTTGAAACTCAACCTGTAACACCAGCTTATTGATAGATAGCTTAATAGCGATTTCCCAAAGCGATACTATGCTCACAAAGACGCTATCACTGTCTTCAATTAGGGATCTAAGGCTTGGAGGCAACCTAGCGTCATCTTCCAAAAACCATAGAAGGGCGTGGGTGTCCAGCAGCATTACATATAATCCTTCAGATCCTCAAGCGGAGCATCGAAATCCTCTGCCATCCAAATTTTTCCTTTGAGAAGGCCAGCTTTACGTTTCTTTTGAGGTGCCGGGGTAAGAGTATCTTTGGCATATTTTTCGGCCAAAAACTCAATGTAGTGTAAAACTTCCGTTTGCAACGCTTCCGGCAACTGCTCTAGTTTTTCTAAGATGGCAGCTTGAACCATGACGGTTTCTCCTAGTTGATGCGCTCTAAGCCTATCAGCGGTCATAACAGCGATGTTTTGTTATGGCGATCGACGGCCCAGGACAGCGGGTGTCTTTATTGAGTTTAGGTGAGAGCTGGAGCAGTGCCGACCTGAGATTCTAAAATTGCGCCGTAGAGCGAGCTATGGGCCATCAAATATTCGTGGGTGCCCTGGGCCACCAGTCGCCCCTTATCCATCAGCAAAATGCGATCGGCGGTGCGCACGGTGCTGATCCGCTGGGCCACCACAAAGGCCGTGCAGGTGCGGCGGCGCATTAGATCGTCGAGGGCGGTCTGAATTTGGGCGGCGGTTTGGGCATCGACGGCGGAGGTGCTGTCGTCAAGAATCAACACCTTGTAGTCGGTCAGCAGGGTGCGGGCGATCGCAATTCTCTGCTTTTGCCCGCCTGAGAGCCCCACCCCGCGCTCGCCCACTAGCGTGTCGTAGCCCTCGGGCAGAGTCATGACAAAGTCGTGAATCTGGGCGGCTTTGGCGGCTTCGACCACCTCGCCCAGGGTGGCCTCGGCCTTGGCGTAGGTGATGTTAGAAAAAATCGTGCCCGAGAACAGGGTGGTCTCTTGAAAAACAGTGCTGATGTGCGATCGCAGACTTTCTAAAGTAAAGTCGCGCACATCTCGCCCGTCGATGCGCACCGCCCCAGCGGTGACATCGTAGAAGCGAGGAATCAGGTTCGTGACCGTGCTTTTGCCTGAGCCGGTCATGCCCAAAATGGCGATCAGCTCATTGGGCTTGGTCTCAAAGGAAATGCCGTTGAGGGCCGGCGTGGTGGTGCCGGGGTAGCGAAACGACACATTCTCAAAGGTGATGCGGCCACCGCAGGTAGTGAAGGGGATGGCCTGGGGGCGATCGCGAATTTCAACCGCAGCATCGAGCACCTCATAGACTCGCTCGGCGGAGGATGAGGCCCCGGCGATCGCCGGAGCAGCAAAGCCAATCAGCAAAATCGGCTGCAAGATCAGCAATAAGTAGGCGTTAAACGCCACCAGTTCCCCCACCGAAAAGCGCTGGTCGATCACCGCCACGCCGCCGTAGCCCACCACCACCACAATCACCAAGTTGCTGACCAAAAAGATGAACGGGAACGTGTTGCGAATCGCCCGAATGGTTTTCATGTTGGCGGCGACTAGCTCGTTGTTAAGCTGGGCGTAGCGATCGTGCTCTGCTTCCTCCCGCACAAAGGCTTTGACCACCCGCACCCCCAGCAAATTCTCCTGCAAGACCGCGTTGAGGTCGCTGAGCTGCTCCTGCACCTGGCGAAACAGCAGGTTGTTTTGGCCAAAAAATCGCGCCATCAGCCACCCTGCGATCGGCACCACCGTCAGGCTAATCAGCGCCAGCTGCCAGTTCATAATCAGGAGAATGGTCGCGATCGCCACCAGCGTCACCACCCCGCTAATCACCTGCACCAGGCTGGTGCTGAGGAAGGTGCGCACCTGCTCAATGTCGCTGGTGACGCGGGTGAGCAGCTGTGAGGTTTGCGCCTGGTCGTGGTAGCTAAAGCTCAGCGTTTGAATCTTGCTAAAGATGCGGTTGCGTAGGTCATAGACCACGCTCTGCGACATGGCCTCGGCACAAAAGCTCTGGCCAAAGTTAAACAGCCCTCGCGCCAGAGCCGCTGCCACCAGCCCCGCCCCGCTTTGCAGCACCACCGTCAGGTTATTTTTGGCAATGCCGTCATCAATGGCCCAGCGAAACAGCTGCGGCGTCGCTGCGTAGGCTGCCACCAGCAGCAGGGCGCTGACCAACGCCCCCAACGTGAGCCCAAGGTGAGCGCGCAGACTGCTCAATACCCGCAGCAGAGGCTGTTGCGAAGAAATGTTTTGGGGCTGAGACTGAACCAATCGCCTGCTCCTAATCACATCTCAGCATTCTAAACGGTGTTCTACAGTTGACCCAGGTGAATCATCGATAGGCTAATGGCTGCCAGAAACAGCCACGAAAACCCGGCCAGATAAAGTGGCTTGAGGCCTAGCTGAGACAGGCTGGCTAAATTTGTTTCTAGCCCCATAGCAGCCAGCGACAGGCAAAGCAACAGCTGATTGCCGCTGAGCACCGCCGCTTTGATGGGCTGGGCCACCAGGCCCAAGCTGTTGACCCCCACCAAAAGGCAAAAGAACAGCACAAACCAGGGAATGGGCAGCGTGCGCCCAGGCTGCCCAGGCTGACGGGGGCGACGAGTCTGCCAGCCCAGGCTGACAATAATTGGCACTACCAGCAGCACCCGCGAGAGCTTGGTGACGGTGGCCACCTCGCCGCTGAGCTCACCGTTTTGAAAGGCGGTGGCAATCACCTGGGCGACCTCGTGCACCGACGCCCCACACCAGAGGCCAAAGGCTTGGGGGCTGAGCTGCATGAGATTGCCCACAAGCGGATAGGTGAGCATGGCCAGGGTGCCAAAGCCGGTAATAGTGGCGATCGCATAGGTCATATCTTCCTCAGAGCCCTCGACTACCGAGTTGGTGGCCACTACCGCCGATGCCCCGCAGATCGAGGTGCCCGCCGCAATCAGCTGGGCCAGGCGCGGGTTGACCCCGAGCGATCGCCCCAGCCAGCAGGTCAGATAAAAGGTGCTGATCGTGCTAACCGTCACCATGCCCAGCCCCCAAGGGCCAACCGCCATCACCTCGCTCAGGCTCAACCGCAGGCCCAGCAAAATCACCGCCAGCCGCAGCACCCGCCTCATCGCAAACTGAATGCCGGGGCGGTAGGCGGCGGGCACCACGCCCCACTGCCGCCAGCCAATGCCCAGCAAAACCGCAATCAGCAGCGGGTTGAGGGTGTGGAGGTCGCTCAGCCGATCTAACCCCAGGGCGATCGCCGCGATTAAGCTGGTGAGCACCAGGCCTGGCACAATCGATAGGCCCTGGGTTTTCCAGTCGGCAGCCACCAGGCTCAGAGAAGAACCCTTGGGGTCAGCCTTAGACGATAGTTTCATGATTAAAGCCGTTTATATTGCAGCAGTTGATCTAGTTAGGCCATGTCGATAGGTAGAATCCTCTGGTAGGGGCATGGCATGCCATGCCCCTACGTTGAACCTGGTCTAACCCAATGAACAATTGCCCTGGGGTGGATATCAAGCCACTAGCGCCAGCACCGCCACAGCGAGCAACAGACCCATCACAAAGCGGCGAAAGAGCGATTCGTCAACGCGCTTGAAACACAGCTGCCCGAGCAGCTGCCCCAGAAAGAACGCCGGTAAAAGGCGGATAAATAAGCTCCCCACCGCTACCGATATCAGGCCGCTGGCCCAGTAAGCCCCCAGGGCAATGAACTGATTAAGGGCAAAAAATACGATAAAGTTGGCCCGGTTGGCCGCAGCCAGATTGCTGCTCGACATTTGGTAAAGCACAATGGGAGGGCCACCGATGCCCGCCAATCCGGTCAAAAAGCCGCTCAGGGCACCCACTCCCGACGTCAAGGCCAGGTGAGGTTGGGTGTAGCGGCTTTTGCCGCTCAACAGCAGCAGCACAAACCCCAAAATCAGCCCGCCAATGATGCGTCGCAGCAGGGTTGGCTCTAGCAGCGCCAGAAAGTGCGCCCCCACCGGCACCATCACCACGGCACTGAGCACCAAAGGCAAAACCTGCTTCCACTTAGTCTTTTTCACAGCGCCGGGTACCAACCCAGCCCCAGCCGTCATCTCGATCAGCAGAACGGTCGCCACCACCAACTGTGGGGTGAACAGCAAACTCAGAGCCGGAGCCAAAATCAACCCCGAGCCAAAGCCGGAGAAACCTCGGGTAAAACCTGCGATCGCCACTACCGCCAGACTGATAAGCCATGTGCTGATATCCATAGGTCGTTTTGTGATGGGAAAGGTGGGGGGGATGAGGGGGATGACGGAGTTCAGCGCAAATAATTAACCCACCTTCCCCACCTTCCCCATCCCCTCAACAAACCGCCGCCAACTCCTCCACTGCCGCCACCCCAAAGGTCGCATTCAACCCCAGGGCAATCTGGCCAAAGATCTGGCTCAGGGGAGCGTCGGGCAGCTTCATCGGCAGGGGTACCCCTGCATCGCCCTGTTCGCAGATGCGGGGATCAATGGGCACCTGGCCCCACAGCGGCACCGAAAGCTCAGTGGCAATCTGGGCACCGCCGCCGCTGCCAAAGATTGGCGTCGGTTCGCCGCAGTGGCCGCAGAGCAGGTAGCTCATATTTTCCACCAGACCCAGCACAGGCACCCCCACCTGGCGGAACATATGCACACTGCGGCGCACGTCGGAGACGGCCACCTGCTGCGGGGTCGTTACCATTACCACGCCGCAGATCGGGCTTTCCTGCACGATAGTGATCTGGGCGTCGCCAGTGCCGGGGGGTAGGTCGATCAGCAGGTAGTCGAGCTCGCCCCAGTCCACCTCATGGAGAAACTGGGTAAGAATTTTGTGCATCACCGGGCCGCGCCAGGCCAGGGGGTGGTCGCCCTTCGCCAACAGCCCGACCGACATGAGCTTGATGCCGTGGGCCTCTAGGGGCACAAACCGCTGGCCATTGGGAGTGTCGATCACGCGCACGTCAGAATGACCGAGACCCAGCATTTGGGGCACGTTGGGGCCGTAGATGTCGGCATCGAGCAGCCCCACCTTGGCTCCGGTTTTGGCCAGGGCCGCCGCCAGATTCACAGCCGTGGTCGATTTGCCCACGCCGCCCTTGCCGCTCGACACCGCCAGGGTAGTGCGCACG
>JANPIO010000346.1:0-6193 GCA_031425055.1 Phormidium sp. VAR_61_metabat_6 | reverse complement strand
AAGTCGTCAACGTCGCAGAAGATTTGGGTCAGGTCGAGGCGCGCTAGACTCAAAGACATGGCTGAGGGGCTTGGAATTCAATACTTTGAGCGTAACCCTCAGCCTTTTTTTCAGCACGCTACCCTTTGTCGAACTCAGGTTTGTCATGAATTTTTAGAAGCCACCAGTCTGCTTGGAGCTGAGCAGAAATTTGAATTTGCGGCACCACTCCGGGAGCAACAAATTTGATGGCGTTGCTAATCAAATTTTGAAACAGCTGAATGAGTTGAGTCTCATAGCCCATGACGGTAGGCAGCGAGTCACAGTCGAGTAGAATCTGGTTATTTTTAATGCTGCCATCTAGGTTTTCTAGAACCTGTTTAAGTACAGTATTTAGATCAATGATCTGCATCTCTTGATCATGGAGACCAGTTTTAGAGTAAGACAAAAGATCTTGGATCAGCCGCTGCATGCGATCGCCTGATCCATGGATTCGATTTAGGTAATCAACACCTGCGTGATCCAACTGATCTTGGTATTTGATCAGCATTACCTTGGCAAACCCAGTAATGCTCTGAAGGGGTTGCTGTAAATCATGGGATACCACGTAGGCGAATTGTTCTAGTTCTTGATTAGAACGAGCTAATTCTTGGTTGTGCTCTAGCAATTGCTGTTTTAACCGCTGGATGCAGAGCTGATGTTCGATACGAGCGAGCACTTCCATTTCTTGGAAGGGCTTGGTCACATAGTCAACGCCCCCTACGGCAAAAGCCTTGACCTTATCTAAGGCGTCGTCTAAAGCACTGATAAAAATAACCGGAACATCGCGGGTTTTCGGGTCAGTTTTTAACTGTTGACACACGGCATAGCCGTCCATCCCCGGCATTCTAATGTCAAGCAAAATTAGATTGGGGGGGTCTGACTGCACCGATGCGATCGCCCGCTGCCCATTTAGAGCTTTGCGCACTTCGTAGCCCTGGTTGGTCAGCATGGCAGACAAAACCCTCAGATTATCTGGGGTATCATCTACCAGCAGAATATCCTCTCTCCGACAATTTTTTGAATACTTATCCATACGGTGTGACGATGTTTTCATAAGAGGAAAAGTGAACGACAAATCAGAAATCTCTTAGCTCGACTTTATCCATTTGATCCAAAAAGGAAAGCAGCAAGCAGAATTCAGATGAGGGTCTGATACCAAATCCTACTTGGCTACCCCCGATTCAGCAGGGCGAATGCCATTCGCCCCTACGGTTTGGCCTTTTGTGAATCGGGGTTATCTGACTAGGATTTGGTATTACTCTGCCATGCCGCTTGATTGGATAAAGTCGAGCTTAGGTGGTTCAAAGTAGACCTCCTGTTCTAAACGTTCAAAATATTCTGCCGCGCAAAAAAAGAGCTGCCGTCCTTGCAAAAGGGTTAAATCGATCTAGAGCAGAGGGCTCTTCGCAACTTGGCCCAAAACTCTCTACCTTTTGGCTGACTTTCTGGCACCCCGCACCCTCGCTATAGTGATGGATGGCGGCTGTTGTAAGGCTTTGACCATGACCCAACTCAATCAAGGTGAGGATTCAGCTTCTTCGACTGCTGCAAGCGATTGCAACCTGCCCCAAAATCTTGATGCCTCTGAGCCAACTGCTGACTCTATGCCGATTGGCGGCGGTCTGCCGATCATTCAATACTGGGCACAAAAGACCCTCTCCCCCCAGGGGCCGCAGATTTGGAAAACGCTGTTTCACAAGAGCGCCTGCCTATCGTGCGCCTGGGGCACCGGGGGGCAAAATGGCGGCTTTATCAATGAGCTAGAAGAACCGCTCCAGCGCTGCATGAAAAGCGTGCAGGCCATCTCGTCAGAGCTGCAACCGGGTTTGGGCGATCATTTCTTTGCCCGCCACACCATCGCAGAGCTGCGACAGCTCACCTCTCGCGAGGCCGATCGCCTCGGTCGCCTGAGCTTTCCGGTGATTCGCCGGGCCGGGTCTGACCACTACGAACGGGTGAGCTGGGAAGAGATCTACCGGCTCACCACCGCTGGCTTTTCGCTGCCGCCAGAGCGGGTGGCCTCCTATAGCTCGGGCCGCTCCTCCAACGAGGCGGCCTATCTGCTCCAGCTCATGGTGCGGGCTTTAGGCTCCAACAATTTGGCCGACTGTTCTGATCTGTGCCACGCCCCCTCGACGGTCAGCCTCAACAAAGTGTTTGGCACGGGCACATCGCTGGTCAGTCTAGAGAGTCTGCGCCAGGCCGACTGCGTGGTGCTGGTGGGGTCAAACGCCCCGGCCAACCACCCCCGGCTGATGAATGAGCTGATTGAGCTGCGCGATCGCGGCGGCAAAGTCATCGCCATCAACCCGGTCAGAGAAGTAGGTCTGGCCAAGTTTGGCTCCCCGGCCCACCCGCTGCGGCTGGTGCAGGGCCAAGAGATTGCCTCGCTGTTTTTGCAGCCGGTACCCGGTAGCGACCTGGCCCTGTTTGTCGGTATTCAAAAGGTGCTGCTAGAACGGGGCTGGGTGCAGTTTGACTACCTCAAGGCCCACACCGAGAATTGGCAGGATGTGATCGACCAGGTAGCCGCTACCGGGTGGGAGGCGATCGTTGCCACCTGTGGCCTGACCCTGACGGAGATTGTCGCCGCTGCCGAGATGATCCACAGCAGCCAGAACGTCGTCTTTGCCTGGGCCATGGGCATCACCCACCAGGCCAACAGCGTTGACAACATCTACAGCATCGCCAACACCGCCCTGATGACGGGCAATGTGGGCAAACCCGGTGCGGGGATGATGCCGATTCGCGGCCATTCCAACGTGCAGGGCTTTGGCTCGATGGGGGTGACGGCCCACCTCAAAGACAGCCTTCGCGAGGCGCTGGAGAAGTTGCTGGGGCGATCGCTCCGGCGCGAATCGGGCTACGACGCCCGCGCCCTGATCGAAGCCAGCGATCGCGGCGAGGTCGATACCCTGCTGTGTCTGGGGGGCAACCTCTACGCCGCCAACCCCGATCTCACCCAGGCCAAGCGCGCCCTCGGCAACATCGACACGATTATCTACCTGGCCACCAAGCCCAACCAGGGCCACTTCCACGGGCTGGCGCGGCAAAACACCATTATCGTGCCGGTCTATGCTCGGTTCGAGAACCCCCACAAGACCACTGTCGAGTCGGGCAACAACTTTGTGCGGCTCAACAGCCCCGGCAAAACCCACCTCACCAAGGGTGATCTAGTCTCAGAGATCGACTTTTTGGCGGAGCTGGCTCACCGCCTCCACGGCGACCAGCCGATTAGCTGGCGGCAATTGCACGACACCCGCTACGTGCGCCAGCTCATCGCCCAGACCATTCCCGGCTACGAAAAGATTGGCAAGATCGATGACACCAACGCCGAGTTCACCATTGGCGGGCGCATCTTTCTAGAACCCAAGTTCCCCACACCTTCGGGCAAGGCCGAAATGCAGCCCACGCCCCTGCCCAACCTGACGTTGCCGACCCTGCAAGACTTTGGCTTGCCCGAGGCCCAGCCTTCTGCTTTGGTGCTGGCATTGATTACCGGGCGCAGCTACGGCCAGCACAATACCGTGGTCTACAAAGAGGCCGATGAGTACCGGGGTATGCCCCACCGCCAGTGCATTCTGATGCACCCTGCCGATGCTCAGCGGGCAGGCTTTAGCCAGCATCAGCGGGTGAGCGTGCGGGGCGATGCGGGGCAGCTCGATAACATTGAGATTATCTACGGGGAGGTGCGATCGGGTGCGGCGCTGATGTTTTATCCCGAAGCCAATGTGCTGATGAAGGCGCGAATTGAACCGCGAGCAGGCACTCCAGCCTATAAGCGAGTGCCCGTGGCGATCTTTGCTGGAGCCACGTAGAGGAGGGACAGGCCAAAACCTAGAGTAAATGGCGCTGACTGGGTGGTGGGCAATGCCCTACGTTCTACGCTCTATAGACGGTCTTTGTTTTTGCTGCGGACGCGATCGTACAGGCCCTCCATCGCTTCGATGAATGAGTTGTCGCGAGTCCAAAAGGCGGGAAAATCGCCCTGCTTTTTGACCAAAATGGCCGGAACTGCCGACGGCGTAGCCACCTCAATGGTCTGGGGCAGTCGCTTTTCGCCCTGCCAAAATTCTTTTAAGCTGGGGGCCGACACCGCTACGGGTTGGGGCTGGGTATAGTAGTGCTCGACGGGGTCGGGCGATTGCTGCTGAGCTGAGAGTTCTGCCGAGAGCGCTTGCCCTAGAGGCGATTTGGCTAGCTCGGCCTTAAATTCTTCTCGGGGCAAACCCCGCAGCTCAAACAGCAAAAAGGGATCGCGATCGAGTTCGGCGGCGATCAGGTAATAGACTCCGGCGATGTGTTTGCAGGGGTTGCTGTAGTCGGGGCAGGAGCACTGGGTCTTAAAGTCTTTGGCGCTGGCGGGCAGCAGGTTGAGCCCCAGCGTCTTAAAGCTGTCTTCGATGTTGTTGGGAATTTCGTTGAGCAGCAGCCGAGAGATCAGGCTGGCTTTGGAAGCGATCAGGGCGATCGCAGCCGCCCACTTGGCTTTGCTGATCGGCGTAAAGTCAATGGTGGTGGTATACGTTGGTTCTTTAGTCACCCCAAAGTAGGGGTTCACCGACCCGCGCACCTTGGCGGTGACCAAGCCGCCGTCGATCGCAAAGCTTTTGACCTTGCCGCCGCTGGCGTAGGAGCGCCCCCGCTGCAAACGGCCCGAGTCGGTCAGGCGCTCGATCGCATCGATAAAGTTCTTTCCCCACCAGGTGCGGCTAAAGTTTGCCATCGCTAGCCTCTAGTGCTGGTTTCATTGTAGGCCGAGCCTACGCATCGGGCAAAAAATCAGGGTTGAGACTCGCTTCGAGGCTGACTAGCATAGACATTAGGAAAAGTTTCGGTAGGTACGGTATCCGCACCCTAATCAGTTCCTTGATGGAAGACAGTAGGTTCTTGACTACAATGCTGGTATCCATTGTTCTAAATGGGATGCTGGCTATGCAGCGGAATACGATTTTGCGAACCCTCAAGGAACATCAAACGGTGTTAAAGGATTTGGGTGTGCGATCGCTAGCCTTATTTGGGTCGGTCGCGCGGGATGAAGCTACACACAGCAGCGATATCGATATTGTGGTCGAGTTTGAACCTCCCATCACTTTCGATCGTTATATGGATGTTAAGTTTTATCTGGAAGACCACCTGGGCAAAAAGGTCGATTTGGTTAGCTGGAAGTCACTTAAGCCTCAGCTGCGAGAATTGGTAGAAAAAGAGGCAGTCTATGTCTCGTGACCTGCGGCTTTATTTGACCGATATTTTGATAGCAGGAGAAAAAATTCTGCATTATACCGAAGGCATGAATTTTGAGAATTTTTTAGCGGATGACCGTACGTTTGATGCTGTCATACGCAATCTTCAAATTATTGGAGAGGCAGTTAAAAATATTCCTGATGATACGCGTATTTTAAATCCTGCAATAGAATGGCGAAAAATTGCTGGACTGAGAGATATTTTGGCCCACGCATATTTTCAAATTGAGGACGAAATTATTTGGGATGTTGTACGAAATAAGGTGCCTCACCTTTTGAAGGCAGTCAGCCAATTGTTAGAAAGCATGCCTTGAAAACATCTAATAGTTCAACTTCTGTGCCCTCGGGTAGCTCGAAAGCAGCTTGGGGATAAATGCACTGCTGAGTGACTGACAGAAATTTGCTCTGTAGGTTGGGTTGAGGTCACGAAACCCAACCTACAGAGCAATATTTTCGTTGGATTATGCTATCGCTAACCCGATCTACAGTTGGGAAGACTCATTCATAAGTAAGCCATTGTATTGTGTCGGGATATTTCTCATGCAGAGACTTAAAGACCTCTGCAACATATGAGTTAGGATTACTTACATGAATAATAAGCGTATCGATTGCTCTTGTCAGCGGAATCATTAGCCATTTTTTAGCATAATCCATGCCAGCCTTATCCTCATCGAAGAAAAGCTCGCTTTTCGCTCTGTCAGAGATTACTGGTTTCGTTCGCTTATGGTCAAAAAACTCATCCAAGGCAAAACAAACTACCAGCCATCCTTCAAGGCCACGACATGATTCATATAGCGGATTGCAAAACTATGGGTTACAGTTAGCGCTCAGGAAAGCTAGCGACAAACGATGAAAGCATATTCCCTTGACTTGCGCCAGAAAATCATCGATACCTACGAAAACGAGCCAATCTCCCAGCGACAAATCGC
>JANPIO010000345.1:0-8847 GCA_031425055.1 Phormidium sp. VAR_61_metabat_6 | reverse complement strand
AAGGGTCAACTTTCTGCGGTAGTAGAAGTGCTGAAGGAACTCAACCTGCTGCAAGACATCAACGTCGTCAGCCTAGCCAAAAAGCGCGAAGAGATCTTCCTGCCCGGTGAATCGATCCCGCTGCCCACCGAAGCTGATCAGCCCGGCGTTCAGTTGTTGCGCCGCCTGCGCGACGAGGCCCACCGCTTTGCCATCAGCTTTCACCGCAAGAAGCGGACGGATCGGATGCGGCGATCGCGCCTCTCTGAAATCCCCGGCTTGGGCCAGCACCGCCAGAAAGAACTGCTGGCGGCCTTCCGCTCCATTGACTATATTCGCGAAGCCAGCCCCCAGCAGCTTGCCACGGTCCCCGGCATTGGCCCTCAGCTGGCCCAGCAGATCTATGAGTATTTTCATCCCCAGGCGGAAGAGATTGAGGAGATGGTGTAGTGAAGTGATGGGAGAGGGGAGGGGAGGAGCTGTAACCGCAGAGTTCACTATTGCCCACAGGCCCATTTGCAGAACAAGGGTTTAACCGATCATCGGCCACTCCTTTCCGTTGGGGCCAGGGCGACGGTACGGCCCTGGTCGTAGGCCGCAGGACATGCGTAGCGTGAGATCTGGGGACAATCGAAACGTCCCCAGCAGTCAATCTAGCTTGCCTCCAAGTCCAATGCCCTCAGCCCGAACCTAGGGCTTCTCGCCGTTTAGGTTGACGACGGCGCGAGGGCGCTGCCCCAGCTCTAGTGACAAGCATTTTTCCTTCGGAATGGCAAAGAATACTTCTGTAACAAATTTATCAATTTAATCCTTATATCCAGATTTCTTAATGTTGTGAGATCATAATCCTCTTGTCTCTGTAGTGGATTGGTGTCAGTGGTTCAACTTAATCAACCCTATAAAACAAGGACTTACTATGCAGCTACGGTTTCTTGGTGCTGAGTACAACTGTCAGTGGCCCAGTGTTGAAACCCGCGAGGGTGAAATTGTCGGCAAGTATCGCGGCGTGGCTTGGTCTTCTAGACTCCACAGTCCGGCTGTGGTTAAAACTAAACCTGTTACCCTGCACTTCCTAGGGCGTCCCTACCAGGCTTAGGGGTAGCTGCTCTGCCCCTAGGCAGGCAGAAAGGGCTCTTTTACCCTACTTTTGATTGACCTCACCGGCACCTATGCCGGTTTTTTTGTCCCCATTGCGCTCCCGGCCGGGAGTTGAGGGCGCAATCGGAAAGGGTTTTGCTAGAAACTACCCCCACGACTGCCTACACTAAGAAAACCGGCCCCTAGGGTCTAGATGTTCTTCATACCTTTGGTTCTATGACCGTCGATGCCAACCTGCTAGAGCTGCTGTTTAGCGGTGCCAACCTCTTTGTGCTCCCCTTTTGGACGCTGATGGTACTGGTGCCTAACACCAAACTCACCCGCACCGTCATGGGTTCCCTCCTCCCCTTTGCGGCTCTAGCTGGGCTATACCTGTTTCTCTTCGTGACCAGCTTTACCAACGTCGCAGGCATCGAAGCTCTCTCTAACCCCAACCTCAGCCTGAGCGACCTAGCAGCTATCTTTGCCCAGCCCCACGTCACCGCCACCGGTTGGGTACACTTTCTCGCCTTTGACCTCTTTGTCGGTCGCTGGATCTACTGGCAAGGCCAGGAAACCGGCGTCTTCACCCGCCATTCCCTCGCTCTGTGCCTGTTCGCAGGCCCCCTGGGGCTGCTGTCACACCTACTGACCGATGCTTTGTGGCGACGGTTTGTGGCGGGCAAAGTGGAAGAGGCGGTGGGATAGGTGAGGAGGTGAAAGTGCAAAATTTTGCACTTTAGAATTCATCCACCCATCCACTCCCCCACTCCCCCAAATCCCCAAAGGGTGATACAACTATCCCAGTGTTGGCCAGTTAGTTAGACAAAACCTGATGAATTCTTTGGTGTCGTGGATGGGTAAAGGCAAGGGAATTTGGACACGGCAGCCTTGGCGGCGGGTGGTGCAGTTTGTGGGGCTGTTTGGGCTGGTGTTTGCGATCGCCCTAGGCTGCGCCGACAACAATCAACCCGCTGCCGATGCCCCCGCTGGCAGTGGCGATGGCCGCATCACCATTGGCACCACCCTCACTGCCCGCACTCTCGATCCCGCCGACGCCTACGAGACCTTTCCCGGCATTTTGCTCTATAACCTGGGCGATCGCCTCTACACCTACACCCCCGGCACCACCGACCTGGTACCCCAACTCGCCACCGAGCTACCTACCGTCAGTGACGACGGCCTCACCTACACCATTCCCCTGCGGGACGATGTCACCCTCCACGACGGCACCCCTTTCAATGCCGAGGTAATGGCCTTTTCCATCCAGCGATTTATGGAAAATGGCGGTCGCCCTGCCTACCTGCTGTCTGACAAAATTGCCACCGCCGAGGCCACGGGCGACTACGAGCTGACCCTGACGCTCAAAACCCCCTTCGCGGCGTTTCCGGCACTGCTGAGCTTTTCGGGCGTCACACCGGTCTCGCCTGAGAGCTACGAGATCGGCACCGGCAGCTTTAAGCCCGACAGCTTTGTGGGCACCGGCCCCTACAAGCTGTCGGGCTTCACCAGCGACTCGATCAAGCTCGACGTCAACCCCGACTATTGGGGCGATGCCCCCGCCAACCAGGGCATCGATATTCAAATCTTTACCAGCCCGGCCAACCTCTACAACACCTTTAAAACCGGCGGCCTCGATATCGCCTATCAAACCCTCGACCCCGAGCAGGTAGCGGCCCTTGAGCGCGAAGAAAGCTCCGGCGGCTGGCAGGTGATCGAGGCAGGCACCAACGTAATCAACTACATGGCGCTCAACCAAAAGATTGCGCCGCTAGATGATGTCAAGGTGCGCCAGGCGATCGCCGCCATGGTCGATCGCCCCCTGCTCAACGAGCGCGTTTTCCAGGGCCAGGCCGAGCCCCTCTATAGCCTGATTCCTGCCAGCTTTGACATTGCTGAGCCGGTGTTCAAAGATGCCTACGGCGACGGCGACTTTGACATGGCCAAAACCCTGCTCACCGAAGCCGGGTTCTCAGAGGCCAACCCGTTAACTTTAGAAATCTGGTATCCCTCGGCCTCGACCACCCGCAGCATCGTCGCCAACACCCTCAAAGAATCGATCGAGGCGGGCCTGCCGGGGTTGGTGACGGTGAGCGTGCAAAATACCGAAGGAGCCACCCTCTGGGAAAACGTCGGCAAAGGCATTTACCCCATCGTTTTGGCTAACTGGTACCCCGACTACTACGACCCCGACACCTTCATTCAACCCTTTATGAGCTGCGAAACCGGCAGCAACAACCTCTGCGAAGAAGGCCCATCTCAGGCCAACGGCTCGTTTTACTACAGCCCCGAAGCCAACCAGCTCGTGGCCAAACAGCAGGCCGAGCAAGACCCCGCCGCCCGTCAGCAGGTGATCGCCGACCTCCAGCAGATGATGGTCGATGACGTGCCCTACGTGCCCCTGTGGCAAAACAAAGACTACGTCTTTGCCCAGGACGGCATAGAGGGTGTGGCTGTGGAGCCAACGCAGCAGTTCTTGCTGTGGAAAATTTCGAGAGGATAATGCCCCATGTCCTCTCGCTCTGCCGCTCTGCGCTACTACATTTTCACTCGGCTGCTGCTGGCCCCGCTGATGATTTTGACCATCACTACGGTGGTGTTTTTGCTGCTGCGGGCGACGCCGGGTGACCCGGTAGATGCGCTGCTAGGAGCACGGGCTCCGGCAGCGGCAAAGGATGCGCTGCGGGTGCAGCTTGGCCTGGATCAGCCTTTGTTAATCCAGTATTTGAGCTATCTGGGGGATCTGCTGCGCCTGGATTTGGGATCGTCGCTAGCGACCCAAGGGCAGACGGTGTGGCAAATTATTCGGGCGCACTTTCCGGCTACGGTCGAGCTGACAGTGTGCGGCATGATTGTGGCCACGGTGGTGGGGATCGGCGTCGGTGCCCTGGCGGCCTCGCGACCTAACTCGCCGCTGGATGCGGGGGGGCGGCTGTTTGGCATTGTTACCTACGCCATTCCGATGTACTGGTTTGGCATGATTTTGCAGCTCATTTTTGCGGTGCAGCTGCGCTGGTTTCCCATTGGCACCCGCTACCCGCTGCGGGCCACGCCCCCGGCGGGGCCAACCGGGCTGTACCTGCTGGATAGTCTGCTGACCCTCGATTTTGGCGCATTTTTCACCGCCCTGTATTACCTGGCTTTGCCCAGCCTCACCCTGGGGATTTTAATTAGCGGGGTATTTGAGCGTATGGTGCGGGTCAACTTGAAGCAGACCCTGGCCGCAGACTACGTGGAGGCGGCGCGGGCGCGGGGCATTCCTGAACGGCGCATTGTGCTGGTACATGCGCTAAAGAATGCAATGATTCCGGTGATTACAATTTTGGGGCTGACCTTTGCCTCCATGCTGGGGGGCGCTGTGCTCACGGAGGTGACGTTTTCGTGGCCAGGGCTGGCCAACCGCCTCTACGAAGCGATCTCCCAGCGCGACTACCCTGTAGTCCAGGGGCTGATGGTATTTTTTGCCATGATCGTGGCGGTGATCAGCATTGCGATCGATATTTTGAATGCCTATATTGACCCTCGCATTCGCTACTAAACGGGCTGGCATGGGCGGGCTCTGTGCCCATGAGGTAACCGCCAGAATTATCTCATTTGTTCTGAGGTAGTGCCAGTAGCAGGGAATGGTTGAACAGTTTGCGGTAGCAAAGCAGCCTATGCTCTACCCAGGCGTCACACCCCAGGGCCGCAGGCCCAGCGCCCAACTGATATACTGAACGTCCAACCGTTACAAAAAGCAAAGCGCAGCCTGCCCGCCCACGGAGATTATGCAGCCAACCGATCCGGATAAATTTACCGCCAAAGCCTGGGACGCCATCGTTGAGGCCCAGGATGTGGCTCGCCGCTGCAAACATCAATATATGGAGGTCGAGCACGTGCTAATTGCGCTGCTCGACCAGGAAGAAGACGGGCTGGCCCACAAGGTGTTGGCTAAGGCTAACCTCGACAGTGACCAGATTCTCGATGATCTAGAGACCTTTGCCCAGCGCCAGGCCCGCGTGCGCCCTGGCGTCGACAGCAACCTCTACCTGGGCCAGAGCCTCGATCGCATGCTTGATGGAGCCGAGGCAGCGCGCCAAACCCTCAAAGACAAATTCATCTCGGTTGAGCACCTGCTGCTGGGCTTTCAGGAAGATGAGCGCATCGGTCGGCGTCTGTTGCAGGGGTTTAACGTCGAAGGCCCCGAGCTGATGGCGGCAGTACAGGCGGTGCGCGGCAGCCAGAAAGTCACCGACCAAAACCCCGAGCAGCAGTACGACGCCCTAGAGAAATTTGGCATCGACCTCACCCAGCTGGCCCGCGACGGCAAGCTCGACCCCGTAATTGGCCGCGACGACGAAATCCGCCGCGTGATTCAGGTGCTGTCGCGGCGCACCAAAAATAACCCGGTGGTGATTGGCGAACCGGGGGTGGGCAAGACGGCGATCGCTGAAGCCCTAGCCCAGCGCATCATCAACGGCGAGGTGCCCGAATCGCTCAAGGGCCGCACGCTGATTTCCCTCGACATCGGCGGGCTGATCGCCGGAGCCAAGTTTCGCGGCGAGTTTGAAGAACGACTGCGAATGGTGCTCAAGGAAGTCACCGACTCCGCCGGACAGGTGGTGCTGTTTATCGATGAGCTGCACACGGTGGTCGGAGCCGGAGCCGGCCAGGGCACCATGGATGCCAGCAACCTGCTCAAGCCGATGCTGGCGCGGGGCGAACTGCGCTGCATTGGGGCCACCACCCTCGACGAGTACCGCAAGCACATCGAAAAAGACGCCGCCCTAGAGCGTCGCTTTCAGCAGGTGTACGTGGGTCAGCCCAGCGCCGAAGACACGATTTCTATTCTGCGAGGGCTGAAAAAGCGCTACGAGTCTTACCACGGCGTCGATATTGCCGACAGCGCCCTGGTGGCGGCGGCGGTGCTCTCAGACCGCTACATTGCCGATCGCTTTTTGCCCGACAAGGCGATCGACCTGGTCGATGAAGCCGCCGCCAAACTCAAGATGGAAATTACCTCCAAACCCGAGGAGCTGGAGAGTATCGAGCGCCGCCTCATGCAGATCGAAATGGAAAAGCTCTCCTTAGAGGCCGA
Source organism: Phormidium sp. VAR_61_metabat_6 (assembly GCA_031425055.1). Lineage (GTDB taxonomy): Bacteria > Cyanobacteriota > Cyanobacteriia > Phormidesmidales > Phormidesmidaceae > Nodosilinea. The sequence continues at coordinate 2,714 of JANPIO010000345.1, read as the reverse complement.
AAACGGCTCCATGACCAAGGCCTCGCGTCAACGCCTCAGCCGTATCGAGCAAGAGATTGTCGAACTCCAGGCCAAGCAGCAGTCCTTTAGCGGTCAGTGGCAGAGCGAAAAGCAGGCCCTCGACGCCATTCACACCCTCAAAGACGAAGAAGACCAGATTCGTCTGCAAATTGAGCAGGCTGAGCGGGCCTACGACCTCAATAAGGCCGCCAAACTCAAGTACGACAGTCTGGAGAAGATTCAGCGCGATCGCGAAACCCTAGAGGCCCAGCTGCTCGAAGTGCAGGCCCAGGGCAACACCCTGCTGCGCGAGCAAGTCACCGAGGCCGACATCGCCGAAATCGTCGCCAAGTGGACGGGCATCCCCGTCAACCGGCTGATGGAGTCGGAGCGGCAAAAGCTGCTTCAGCTCGAAGGCCACCTGCACGAGCGGGTAATCGGTCAGGATGAAGCCGTGGAGGCCGTGGCCGCCGCCATTCGCCGCGCCCGTGCTGGCATGAATGACCAGGGCCGTCCCTTAGGGTCTTTTCTCTTTATGGGGCCGACTGGGGTGGGCAAAACCGAGCTGGCCCGTGCCCTGGCCGAATTTCTCTTCGACACCGAAGATGCGCTAATTCGCATCGACATGTCGGAGTACATGGAGAAAAACGCCGTGTCGCGGCTGGTCGGGGCACCGCCCGGCTATGTTGGCTACGAAGACGGTGGTCAGCTCTCCGAGGCGGTGCGTCGCCACCCCTACTCGGTGGTGCTGCTCGACGAGGTCGAAAAAGCCCACCCCGACGTATTCAACATTCTCTTGCAGGTGCTTGACGACGGTCGCATCACCGACTCCCAGGGCCACCGGGTCGATTTCCGCAATACCGTAGTGATCATGACCAGTAACCTGGGCAGCGACCACATTTTAGAGCTGGCGGGCGACGACGATCGCTACGACGAAATGCGCGTTCAGGTGCTCAAGGCGCTGCAAAAGCAGTTTCGCCCTGAGTTTCTCAACCGGGTAGATGACCTCATTCTCTTCCACTCGCTGCGCAAGAGCGAGCTGCGTAAGATTGTAGCTCTGCAAATTCAGCGGGTGCAGCGCCGCCTGGCCGATCAGACCATTGGTTTAGAGATTGCCGATCCGGCGATCGATTTCATTGCTGAGAGCGGCTATGACCCAGTGTACGGCGCTCGTCCTCTCAAGCGGGCCATTCAGCGGCTGTTGGAGAACCCGATCGCCACCAAGATTCTAGAGACCACCTTTGCCCAGGGCGCGACCATCACCGTAGACTTGCAGGATGGCAAGCTGGCCTTTGACCACCGCGAACCCGCTGCCCCTGAGAGCTCAGCGGCGGCAGAGGATGAAGCCGCCAAAGTAGAGTCTATGGTGAGTTAGCCCCCAATCGGCACCCTGAGCCCAGCTGCACCCTAGCCCATTGAGGGTGGTCACCAGGCTACAGCAGATGCAGCGGGGATGCTTTTCCCAGCTATGCCTTTTAGCTGCTGGTCAACCCCGGTTGATAGAAACGGTAGGTATTGCGGCCCTGGTTTTTGGCCTGGTAGAGGGCCTGGTCGGCGTGGCGCAGCAGGGTGGTGGGGTCGGTGCCATCCTGCGGGAAGCGGGCGATGCCGACGCTGGTGCCAATGTGCAGCTGATGGTCATCGCTCGCGAAGGTGGGCCGCAGGCTTTCTAAAATGCGATCGCAGGTGCGCCCCACCGGATCTGCATCAGTTAGCCGAGAGAGCACCAAAACAAACTCATCACCGCCCCAGCGCACCAGCAGGTCTTCGCTGCGCAGGCAGTGGGCTAGGCGCTGAGCCACTTGGTGCAGCATTTGGTCGCCGACCGCGTGGCCCAGGCTGTCGTTGATGTCTTTGAATTTGTCGAGGTCTAAAAAGGCCACCGCCACCTGAGTCTGTTGGCGCTCGGCCTGGGCCAGCACCTTGGGCAGATAGGTGTCGAGAAAGGCGCGGTTGGGCAGCCCGGTGAGCCGGTCGTAGAAGGCTTGATGGTGAATTTTGGCCTCGGCCTGCTTTTTTTCGGTGATGTCGCGCACCAGCCAGCGCAGGTGGGCTTTGCCGCCCTCACGGCTAGCGGAAACCGTAATGGCGACGTCAATAGCCGCGCTCTCTCGGGGCACAATCTGGGTTTCCCAGCTTTTGATGGGCAATGGGGTTGTGCCATTGATCTGGGCCAGCATGGCGTAGAGGGCGCGGCGGTGCTTGGCTGGGAGAAACAGCACCATAGGTTTGCCCACCAGCGACGCCTGGGGCAGGCGCAGCATGGTTGCGATCGCCACATTGCCCGCCTGAATGATGCCCTTGGCGTCGCTCACCAGGTAGCCATCGGGGGCAAGGTTAAACAGGTCTTGGTAACGCTGGCGCTCGGTCTCTAGCTGCTGGCGGTAGTCGACTAGGGCCTGATTTTGCTGAATTACCTCTTCGTGGGCGGTGCGCAGCTCTTCGAGCACTAGGCTAAGGTCATCTAGGGCCAGAGTCAGCAGCTCGGGCTGAATGGGCGACGTGCTGGCGCGCTGGTGCAGCAGCAGGGCGCGCTGCTGTACAGCATCGATGCGCTTAAGCATCATATTCACTGGGGCCTGCCCTGACGGTAGTCGCTGAGATCTTGAAGCAGTTGGGCGTTGGCCTGCATGAGGTCTGCGGTGCGGGCAACGATTAGGTCTTGAAGATCGGCCTGGGCCGCCTGGAGCTGCTGCTCTAGGCAGCGCTGCTGC
>JANPIO010000344.1:0-2706 GCA_031425055.1 Phormidium sp. VAR_61_metabat_6 | reverse complement strand
GGCATTTACGCTCTGTCGAGATGCGGGTCTTGTGGCTAGTAATAGTCTACTTAGGGAGGATAAATAATTTGCCTAGCTCATCCTTTTAGAACTGGGAACTAGAGGCGATCGGCGGGGGTCTGCCTCGGTTGACAAATCATTGGTAGATGCAAGCTAGATGAACTGGCTAATGACCTCTGAAAAAATTGGTTTCTAAATACACCTTTGACAAGTGGTTTAAAAACTCCCCATCGTAAACCCTTATCTTTTTAATTAAGAAGAAGATCGAGAACGCAAAGCTGGGCAATGCACGAGCTAGAGGACGAGCTAGAGGCTTAGGAAATGGATAAAACTGCGACCCATAGAAACCCGCTAGATGGGTCAAATCTCCCGCTACTTCTCGGTAAAAGAGGAGTGTGTCGTGTTTAGAAAAGGGCCTTACATGGGCCGAGAGCATCTTGCTACAGGTGGGGTGTACCCCAAATAGGCCCAAGAGCCGATTGTGGAGGGCCAAAACGTTGGGCACCCCCAGATAGAAGTAGCCTCCTACCTTTAAGACCCTAAAAATTTCGTGATTGATCCAGTAGATTTCTTTGGTGTGCTCTAGCACCTGATTGGCAATAACCAAATCTACCGACTCTGAAGCTATAGGCAGCGGTTCAGCTTCAACGTTAACGGAGATTGGTTTAATGCCGCTGGCGGCTAGCGCGGCGGCATTCCAGTCACCATAGTCAACCCCAACGCACTGGGCTTGGGGATGCTGAGCCAAGACTACTTGCAAATCTTGGCCTGCCCCACAGCCAATGTCGAGGCACGTGTCAATCGCGAGGGTTGGCACCACCTGCGCCAAGACGTGTCGGCCATAGGTTTCGCCATGGTCAACGGTGGTGAGGCGGCTGGTGGTGCCCGGTGTGACTTGTCTAAACATGACTACACTCTTTACAGCTGGCAGGCGGATGTTCAGCGTCTAAATCACACCCTTAGAGCTAGGGATCAGGTGTGCTCGGCGGGGGTCTACCTCGGTGGCCATGCGCATGGCGCGGGCAAAGGCCTTGAAAGTGGCCTCAATAATATGGTGCGAGTTGATGCCGTCGAGCTGACGGATGTGCAGGGTCATTTGGCTGTGATTGACCACCGCCACAAAAAATTCGCGCACCAGCTGGGTGTCATAGGTGCCCACCCGCTGGGTAGGAATCTCCAATCCGTAGCTGAGGTGAGGCCGACCCGAGAAATCTAGCGCCACCTGCACCAGCGATTCGTCGAGCGGCGCAACAAAGTGGCCAAAGCGGGTAATGCCCTTGCGATCGCCCAGAGCCTGGTGCAGGGCCATCCCTAGGGTAATGCCCACATCCTCATTGGTGTGATGGTCGTCGATCTCAATATCGCCCGTGGCTCGCACATCCAGATCAATCAATCCGTGGGATGAAATCTGGTGCAGCATGTGGTCGAGAAAGGGAATGCCCGTCTTTGCCTCACATTGCCCAGTGCCGTCCAAATTGAGGCTCACCTGCACGTCAGTTTCCCCAGTGGTGCGGCTTACGCTGGCGCTGCGGCTGGGAGAAGCTAAGCCAGAGACAGGAACAGAAATTGGACGGCCTTGGGTTTGCATAGCGGATTGCTGACGGGTAATGCCTTATTTTACCGAAGTCTGTATCCACCAACCGGCTCTGACCGTCGCGACAGAGACGCGATTTATCCCAGCATTACTAGTTTTCTAGAACCGCCACAATTTGCTCCTGGGTAATGTCACTTGTCACCTTAGCTGCGCCCAAGCCATCCGGCATGACAAAGCGAACCTGGCCATCCTCCACTTTTTTGTCGCCCTGCAGCAGCGAGAGAATATCTTCAGTAGCAAGCTGAGCCGGAATTTGGGTGGGTAGCCCCGCTTTCTCAATCAGTTTTAGCTGTCGCATCTCTTCATCGGCGGTCCAGCAGTTGAGGGCGGTGGCAATCTTGCCGACTGCTACCATGCCGATCGCCACCGCCTCCCCGTGGTTAACCCCCCGGTAGTTCATCAGGCTCTCCACCGCATGGCCAATCGTGTGCCCATAGTTGAGAATCGCCCGCAGCCCCGCCTCTTTTTCGTCTTGGGAAACCACAGCGGCCTTGGCTTGGCACGATCGCGTCAGAATAGTGTGCAGCAGCTCGTCCCCCAGGTAGCGATACTGATCGAGGCGGGGCGCGGCCTCCAGGGTTTCAAACAGGTCTCGATCCCAAATCACGCCGTACTTTATCACCTCTGCCATGCCCGCCCGAAATTCGCGCACGGGCAGGGTTTTCAGCACCGTAGGGTCGATCAGCACCAGACGCGGCTGGTGGAAGGCCCCAATCAGGTTCTTGCCTCGGGGATGGTTGACGCCGGTTTTGCCCCCGATCGAGGCATCTACCATGGCCAGCAGAGAGGTGGGCACCTGCACCACGTTCACCCCCCGCAGCCAGGTGGCGGCGGCAAACCCCGTCATGTCACCCACCACGCCGCCGCCTAGGGCCACCATTGCCGACTTGCGCTCCAGGTGAAAATCGAGGGCTGCGTCGTAGATTTTTTGCAGCGAGCTGAGGGTTTTGTAGCGTTCCCCTGGGGGCAGCAGACAGGTTTCGACCGCGTAGCCCGCTTGGGTGAGCGAGGCTAGGGCGCGATCGCCATACCGCTTAAAAATCGCCGGATTTGACACCAGCAGCAGCTTTTGCCCCGGCTTCACCAGGGTTGACTCACCGCCCCCCAGCCAG
>JANPIO010000343.1:0-14812 GCA_031425055.1 Phormidium sp. VAR_61_metabat_6 | reverse complement strand
GCCTGTCTTAAAAATTTTGGTGCGGGCATGCCAACATTCGCTCAATCACTAGGCACAGCTTGCCCTCAAAGCAGAGGTAACGGCGATCGGATTTAGTCGGGTTTGGTCGGTAAGACCCGCAGGCATAGGCAGTTTAACCGTGATTGGTGACCCCACAGCAGGTGAAACCTGTTAGAACAGCCCAAAATCCCAAGGTTCAGGCCTATCGTGCAGTTTTTGCTCTTCTTTTTTCGTTCTTTTGCTAGGTACGTCAGTGCGCCGCCCCGTTTTGCCAGTGGTAGCGACTCGTGTTTTAAGCGTGTGGCCAACGTTATAACTCCTGAATTCAGAACAGAATTTTTCAGAAGTTTTTCCCCTCGCGCAACCAGGACAGCTGTTCCATGCTGTTGATGTGTTCTCTGCTGTTGATCAAAGTAAACCTTTGACCCAGCTGGCGATGTGATCGCCTAGCTGATCGAGGTTTTCCTGGTTGCCCGTTTACCCATTAGGTGTGTAGCCATGACTGTATCTACCCTCACCCCGCCCAGCGTGCAGTGTCCCGATTGCGGCGTTCACAGCATTGTGGAATACAAACCCACGGTGTATCACTGCCTCAAATGCGACTTTGAAAAAGACCTGAGCATTCCTTTAGAATCCCAAAACTCTGGCCTAGGGTCAGCGATTATGGGCCTAGCTGGCTTTGGCCTGGGGCTACTGATTCTGCTGTAGCGCTAGCTCATCACTTGATAGTGCAAATGCACCACAGTATCATAGGGGGGCTGACCCTTGGGCTCCCCTATGGCCATTGTCTCTTCTCACACTTCCGACGATTCGGCCAAGCCCAAGCGGGCTAAGCCCAAACCGGCAGCCCAGCCCACCGCAGACGAGGCCCTACAACCGCTGCTTTCCCTCGTCAAGGGTGGGGAAGTACAGCCCGAAGATCTAGGGGATGAGGCTGCAACTCAAACACCCGCTGCGATCGCCCCCGAAGACACCCTGCGGCCCCAGCGACTGCAAGACTACATTGGCCAGGCATCCCTTAAAGAAGTGCTGGGCATTGCCATTCAGGCGGCACAGTCGCGGCAGGAGCCCCTCGACCATCTGCTGCTATACGGGCCACCAGGTCTAGGCAAAACCACCATGGCGCTCATTCTGGCCCAGGAAATGGGGGTGACCTGCAAAATCACCACGGCTCCGGCCCTAGAGCGCCCCCGCGACATTGCCGGTCTGCTGGTCAACCTCAAGCCCGGCGATGTGCTGTTTATTGATGAAATTCACCGGCTGCCGCGAGTCACCGAAGAAATTCTCTACCCGGCCATGGAAGACTCGCGGCTAGATATCACTATCGGCAAAGGGCAGTCGGCCCGCACCCGCAGCATTCCGCTGTGCCCGTTTACGCTGGTGGGGGCGACGACCAGGGTGGGGGCGCTGAGCTCGCCGCTGCGCGATCGCTTCGGTCTCATCCAGCGGCTGCGCTTCTACGAAATCGATGAGCTTAAGCCCATTGTGCTGCGCACCGCCGACGTCTTAAAAACCCCCATCGAACCCGCCGGAGCCGAAGAAATTGCCCGCCGCGCCCGAGGCACCCCCCGCATTGCCAACCGCCTGCTGCGGCGAGTGCGCGACTATGCCGAGGTGAAGCGCGCAGGCCCCATTACCGCCGCCCTCGCCGCCGAAGCCCTAGAGCTGTTTAACGTTGACCCCTGTGGCCTCGACTGGACCGATCGCCGCCTGCTGTCAGTGATGATCGAAAATTTTGGCGGTGGCCCCGTTGGCCTCGACACCATGGCCGCCTCCACGGGCGAAGACCCTCAGACCATTGAAGAAGTCTACGAACCCTACCTGCTGCAAATTGGCTATCTACAGCGCACTCCTCGGGGCCGGGTGGTCACCCCGGCTGCCCGCCGCCATCTAGGCTACGACGATACTCCCGGTAACGGCAGCCAGATGGCCTTACTGTGAATCGAAGGTCAGGGCCAAGGGAGCACGGCTGCCGATCACGCGTTCTTTAAGCTCACGACCAATTCTCACGCCTAGGCTGGCTGGCTATCAAAAGCAATCTTCCTCGCTAAGTCTCCTGGCGTGTCGATAATCGCCTGCATCAGGTTGGTTTGGTTAAGATTAGCCCCGGTCAAGTCGGTTCCCAGCAAGTTCGCTCCCAATAGGTTTGCTCCGCTGAGGTTAGCGTTAGCTAGACAAGCCCCCCACAGGTCGGCGTGCATGAGGTTAGCCCCAGCTAGATTAGCTCCGTTTAGGTCTACTCCGGTTAGCCTGGCTCCACTGAGGTCAGCACCCCACAGAGATGCGCCAGGGGCCAGATGGTGCAACGTTTCAGGTACCTGAAACCCTCGCGGGAACTGGGTGCTATCGGAGTAGAGAGCACCGTCTAAATTGGCGTGGGCTAGCTGACACCCGCGCAAGTTGGCCCCGATCAGATTGGCTTGGCCCAGGTCGCTATGGCGCAGGTCGGCCCCTCGTAGGTCAGCTAGCATCAGCGTGGCCTGACGCAAGTCAGCGTAGCGCAGGTCACTTTCGCTAATCAGAGCGCTGAGCAGGTTGCTGCGTCTCAGCACCGCCCCAAACAGCTGGCTATTTACCAGTAACGCTCCGCTGAGATCAGCGGCAGTGAGATCGGTGCCGCCCAGGTCGCGCTCTCGCAAATCCTTAGTCGCGAGGGCAGCCCCTGGTGCCAGGCTCCACATCCGAGCCTGCCCAGGGTTAAATCCTTCAGGAAACTGGGTTTGGGCGTTGTAGAGAGCGCCTTCTAAGCGCGCATCATTGAGGTCGGCCCCGGTCAGCACGGCCTCGCGTAGATCGGCCCAGCGCAGATCGGCCCCCAATAGATTGGCGTTGCGGAACTGGGTCTGTTTAAGGTTAGCCCGGCGAAAATTAGCCTGGGTGAGATTTGCCCCGCTAAAATCGGCCCCCCAGAAATCGACCCTGGCCAAACTCCAGTGGTTGAGGTCGGCTCCAGCTAGGTTTATGCCGGTAAAGTCTCGCTCCCCCTCCACAAAGGCCGTCCAAAGATTTTCTAGCGTTTTGAGATTCATGCCTGCGTACTGCTCAACATTGCTTAGGAACATCGTTAGTGATCAACCGACTTTTGCCTATTGGGCTGGCACCCCTAGCTCGTGGCTAAACGTCCTAGCCAAGGGACGGCCTGCTGCGGTCTTTCGAGCTGATGTACCCAAACCACATAGCCGTTGTCATCCTGGGTGGCGAGGGCGCGTTTGCCTTGCTGATGGAGTTGTTGCATCAAGGTTCGAGCTTTGTCTAGGTTGGGGCGGTTGCGGTAGTAGCGGTAGTACTCACCCTCAATGGCAAGGGCCAAACTGCGGCACTGATCGGCACCTTGGATGTGGTAGAGCACCTGCTCATCCATAGGGCTAGATATTAGCTCCGCTTGGGCCTGGAAATCAGGGATGGGCTGCTGCAAGCTCTCCCAGTCAAGGGTTGTGGCCAACTTAGCAGTAGGTACAGCCATCGCCGCGTCGTGGCTTGCAGCGAGATCAGCAGCATGCGATTGGTTTGTGGGCTCGGCGGTGAGCAGGCGATCGCCCCCAACGTCCTCCTGCTGGTCATCCGCTAGCAGTACCTGATCGAGTGAATCCTGGTGTCGCGACATTCGACCTTGCCGAACTCGCATGGTCTCAGCAGTACCAACACCGATCGCAACGCTCGATAGAATGGCGAAGCCAATGTAGCGAATTGACAATTCCTCGTGCTGGTTGGCAATTAAAGCTGAGTCGACCCAGTAGCCGAGGGGTTGGGGTAGCTGCTCCGAGACCTGGGTTGCGCGATCGGGGGCCATCAGCCAGGTAAGTGCCGCAAGCCCAGCGCTAGACGCCAACAACGTCGGCAAAATAACACGATGAAAAAAAGCATTATCCATGACAGAGAACACACTGAGGTGAATAAATCACCCCTCGGGAGATCTCCTTCAGAATACGCAATACATCAGCAAGGAACTGCGAATTCACTGATGGTACTCTGTGATACTTTGATGAAACCTCGAAGCGATATCCGTATTTCTACGGATACCTTGGCCATTTATATAGAAAAGCCAGGATCCTTTACACAAAATGGTTTGAACGCCATCACAACTTGGTGCGATCGCTCCTGGTCAGTGTTGTACCTTTGAGTATTGGAACACCAATACCGAGTAACCCGACCCGACCTAGGCGGTGGCACATCTTTATCAATCTGCTCGTACTTCTGACCGCTGTGCCCCCACCGCCTAGCGAGTAGCGAACGCACAACTCAGCCGTTACCCAAATGGAGGCCGCTACAGAGACCATGGCCCCAGCCTGGGCTGTGGGCTTTCGTTAAACCCAAACAGTAGCCAATTTTTTGGGGCCTTAATTATGTCTCCCCTATCCGCCAGCCCATGGTAACCTATCGCCACCATGTCGTAGGCTCAATTATCGCCATTTCCTTCATGCCAGCCGCCCTCATCTCCAGCGTCATGGTTAAGCCTGAGGGAAAGGTGGGAACCTCGGTTTGGCCCGTTGCCAGAGTCTTTACGTTGCTACTGCCAACGTCTACCACCAGGACGTCACGGTCACCCCTACGAATGCCGTAAACCCGCGCACCAAAACAGCCCGTGGGCCAGTGCTGCCTATACACCTATCTTAGGGTTCGCACTGCTTAGGGTTCGCGCTGCCGGTGCTCTGGTTTTACGAGGACGACTTCAAAGAGTAGGCGCTTGGGTCACTGAAAGTTGACAATGCGGGCAAAGCTTTCAGACTCTAGGCTCGCACCACCCACCAGGGCACCGTCAATCTCAGGCTGGGCCATCAGTTCATCGACGTTGCTGGGTTTGACCGAACCGCCGTACTGAATAGTGATATCAGGATTTTTCAGTAGCTTGCGAATGCCCCCAATCACCTGGTTGGCATCGGCGGCTTCGCAGGTGTCGCCCGTGCCGATCGCCCAGATCGGTTCATAGGCAATCACCAAATTGTTTTGGTCAACATCCACCAGACCCTTCTCGATTTGGGTGGTAATCACCGACTCAGTTTCGCCAGCATCACGCTGATTTTTAGTTTCGCCTACGCACAAAATTGGGACAAGGCCGCACTTTTGAGCCGCCTGCAGGCGTAGGTTAACCGTTTGATCGGTGTCGCCAAAGTACTGGCGGCGTTCGCTGTGACCCACAATCACGTAGCGCACCCCTAGCTCTCGCAGCATATCCCCCGAAATTTCGCCGGTAAAGGCCCCCTCCGGCATCCAATGAATATTTTGCGCACCCACCCTAATTCTGGCTCCGTGCAGGCTTTTTGACAGGGCTCCCAGAGCGGTAAAGGGTGCGCACAGAACTATTTCGCGCCCATCAGGGGTGTCGGCGAGTTGTCCAAGAAAATGACGTAGAAAGTCCAGGGTTTCGCCCTGGGTCTTGTACATTTTCCAGTTGCCAGCGATAACGATTTTGCGCACGATGTTTTGAGGTTAAAGGCTAGATATACAAAATTGCATTCCTGCATCGTACTAAGAAAAGAACCCCCGAATCAATTGTTGCAGCACACAACGTTTGATGCAGGGGTAAGGGGAATAGAGAAGATGACGCAGATGAAGAAGGTGGGGAAGTAAAGAGAGATAGAAGAAGCATCACTTCTTCACCTTCCTCATCTCCCTCACCGCAGGGCTGCTGCCTCGCGGGCTGCTGCCGCTTCGTCAGGGTGAATGTTGAGACGGGTCAGGTTAATGCGACCACGACCGTCAATTTCACGCACTTTGATGATCACTTCGTCGCCGAGGTTGACTTCGTCTTCGACCTTAGCAACCCGATAGTCAGCTAATTGCGAAATGTGAACCATGCCCTCCTGTCCGGGCATGAATTCCACAAAAGCGCCAATGGGAATAACGCGGGTAACTTTGCCCACAAACACGTCGCCTGCGGCAGGCTTAAAGACGATCGATTCAATTAAGGCTTTAGCCTGAAGAGCTTTTTCGCCTTCGATCGCCGAAACAGTGACGGTGCCATCGTCGTTGATGTCGACTTTAGCGCCGGTTTGCTCGGTGATCGCCTTGATCTTCTTACCGCCGGGGCCAATCACCATCCCGATCATCTCAGGATCAATCTTGAAGCTGATTAGGCGCGGAGCGTAGGGCGATAGCTCTGCTCTCGGGGTGTCAATGGTGGCCAGCATTTTCTCAAGAATATGCAGGCGGGCGGGCTTGGCCTGGTTGATGGCGTCGGCAATCACCGATAGGGGCAGACCAGTGATTTTCATGTCCATTTGCAGGGCGGTGATGCCCGTGTCGGTACCGGCGACTTTGAAGTCCATATCGCCCAAAAAGTCTTCGATACCTTGAATATCGGTGAGAATGCGCACTTCGTCGCCTTCTTTGATCAAGCCCATGGCAGCTCCGCTGACAGGCTTAGTGATGGGTACGCCAGCATCCATCAGCGACAGGGTAGAGCCACACACCGACCCCATGGAGGTCGAGCCGTTGGAGGACAGCACCTCCGACACCACCCGAATCACGTAGGGAAAGTCTTCCTTAGATGGCAGTACCGGCACTAGGGCACGCTCGGCGAGAGCACCGTGGCCAATTTCGCGGCGACCGGGCGATCGCATCGGCCGAGTCTCACCCACCGAGTAGGGGGGGAAGTTGTAGTGGTGCAGGTAGCGCTTCTCTTCGTCGGGGTGAAGGTCATCCATCATTTGGGCATCACCGGGGGTGCCCAAGGTAGCGACTGACATCACTTGGGTAAGGCCCCGCTGAAATAGCCCAGTGCCATGCACCCGCTTGGGCAACAGCCCCACTCGGCAGGAGATGGGCCGCACCTCATCGAGCTGGCGACCATCGACCCGCACTTTATCAGCGACGATTTGCTGACGCATCAGCTTTTTGGTTATCGATTTGTAAGTGTTACCCAGGGCTTTAGCGTTCTCGGCCACCGCCACCTTGATCGGATTTTCGGTCTCTAGGGCATCAACGGCAGTGACCAGCTCAGCTTTGATGGCGTCGAGCTTTTCGTCACGCTCGGGCTTGGTGAGGCTAAACTGCTTCAGCACATCTTTAATGGCGGCGGCAGTTTTTTCCTCAATGAAGGTGGCCAGGGTGGGGTCGGTCTCCGGCTCTTGCTCGGTGACGATTTCGATGCCCAGCTCTTTGATCAGCTCTAGCTGAGCCTTGATCAGGTCCTGTACGACTTCATAGCCAAAGTCGATGGCTTCAATCACGTCGGCCTCGGGCAGCTGATTAGCGCCTGCCTCTACCATGATCACACCGTCGGGGGAGCCTGCCACGATTAAGTCGAGATCGCCGCTTTCAACTTCTTTATAGGTGGGGTTGATAATGAAATCGTCGCCCACTAGACCCACGCGCACCGCTGCCATGGGGCCGTAGAAGGGAATTTTGGCTAGCAGTACTGCGATCGACGCACCAGTAGCGGCCAGAACATCGGGGGGCACCTGCTCATCCATAGCCAGGGTAGTGGCGACGATTTGAATATCGTCACGCAACCACTGGGGAAACAGGGGTCGCATGGGGCGATCGATCAGGCGACAGATCAAAGTAGCCCGCTCCGGAGGACGGCCCTCTCGCCGCAAAAAACCACCGGGAATGCGCCCGGCAGCATAGAGTCGCTCTTCGTAATCAACCAGCAGAGGCAAAAAATCGATGCCTTGACGTCCTGCTGAGCGGGTTGCGGTCACCAAAACCGCAGTTTCACCCGACTGTACCAGTACTGCGCCCCCCGCCTGGGGAGCCAACAGCCCACCCCTTAAGTGAATATCGCGACCACCGAAGGAGATTGTTTTTTCAAATTCTTGCATGTACGACTACGTCCTTTCTCTCTTACCATTCTTCTTGGTTTCTTTGGCCTGATCCTAGCACTGATGACGGCAATGGCTTGTTGCCTGAGCCGCCAGAGGCAAAATTAGGCAAAAGACTTAAGATTTTGGAGCGCTTTGGGTATCATACTGGCGATAGTTTAGATGCAAAATAATGGCACTAGGAGGCTACGCTCATCGCTGTACTGGTTACTGGGGTAGCGGGGTTTGTGGGATCGTTTGTCGCCCGGCGGCTGTTGGACAGCGGTCAGCAGGTCTACGGCATTGACAACCTCAACGACTATTATGATGTCGGCCTGAAGCGCGATCGCCTAGCCCAGCTAAACTCCGACGATGGCTTCACCTTTGAGCAGCTCGATCTGTTCGATCGCGCGGGCATGCTGGCGCTGTTTCGCAACCGCCAGTTTCAGTACGTTATTCACTTAGCGGCCCAGGCGGGGGTGCGCTACTCGCTAGAAAACCCCTTCGCCTACTCCGACAGCAACCTGTCAGGGTTTCTCAACCTGCTAGAGGGCTGCCGCATGATAGGGGTAGAACACTTAGTGTTCGCTTCATCCAGCTCGGTGTATGGGGCCAATCGCAAGGTGCCGTTCTCGGTAGACGATCGGGTTGACTATCCGGTGTCGCTCTACGCCGCTACCAAAAAGGCCAATGAGCTGATGGCCCACGCCTACAGCAGCCTGTATCAAATTCCCACCACAGGGCTGCGATTTTTTACGGTGTACGGCCCCTGGGGACGGCCCGATATGGCCTACTTCAAGTTTGTGGAAGCGATTTTGGGCGATCGCCCCATCCAGGTGTTTAACCAGGGCCAGATGAAGCGAGACTTTACCTACATTGACGATGTAGTTGAAGGGGTCGTGCGGGTCATGACTCACATCCCTACCCCTAGCACAGACCCTAGCAGCGACAGCCAGGCTCCCTACAAGATTTACAACATCGGCAACCACCAGCCAGTGGAGCTACTGCGCTTTATTCAGGTCATCGAAGCAGCCCTAGGGAAGACAGCCCACACTGTTCTATGCGGCATGCAGCCTGGAGATGTGCCCGCCACCTATGCCGATGTCAGCGATCTGATGGCAGATGTGGGGTTTGCCCCCAGCACCCCCATCGAAGCAGGCATCGAGCAGTTTGTAGATTGGTACAAACAGTACTACAAGGTTTAGTAGGCTAGGGTTTCTAGGGTTTCGCGCAGGTAGCGACGCACGAGCTGATCAAGAGGCGCGGTCTCAGCCTCAGCAGTAGGAAGCTCACCCTTCCAGCTTTTAAAGCCAGAGCTGCTGGCGATCGCAGACTTGAGGCTGAACCAAATGCGGGCGTGTTCAGAAAGCTGCATGGGGTTTACGGAGCGAGTTACGGCCATAGCTGCCTCTAAAAAGTTCGGATAACTGTCAAAACCTTGGGTCTTTCTACCGCCAGTGCCACTCGCTCAGTCGGCGAATCAGCAAAAGCTCTGATCACTAGAAGACTAACTACAAGATAGCGCAATCGTCCCGCTGCGATTGTGCCAAGGACCACAGTACCAAGAATTGACAAAAATCTATGGCCAGTGCGCCGTAGCCCTAGCGGGCATTGGGGTAGATATCGGCGATCGCAGGCAAAGGCTGTGGATAGTCGACATTGTCTAGGTAGGTGATGCCATCGCTAGACTCATCAACTTCGGGGTGACGCAAAAGCCCATGATCAGCCTCAGCATCATTGTCCACGATGGCATCTGCGGTAACGGAGTCTTTGCGGTCTTCGAGGTCAACAGCGCCTGCGATCGCCTTTGAAGAGGTCGGCCAATCTGATGCATTGACATGAGCCACCGAGGCTTTAGTTGCGTCGACTTCAACCGCATGCTCTAAAGGAGCTTCGGTTTCAACTATCGCTTCAGCAACACCACCCTCAGGCTTCGTATCTGATGCCTCGACGCTTGATTCCTGGACAGGCAGAACTTGGTGGGATTCCGGAGCTTTCACCCCAACTGGCTCAGCCATGTCAGCCATTTGCCGGTTTGTCAGGTCGGGCAAAATCTTGCCCACCGTCAGCCCAATCCAGGTGAAGTCAGCAGCTATGTTTTCGGGAGAATAAGGGGCAACCTTGGCCATGGCCCGATCTGGCGTAGCCAACACCTGAAGTACGGCTATGGGTATCTGTAAGAAAAGATTAGCCATGAAGAAGCCCAGAGCGGCGATCGCCACACCTCCCAGCCGTCCCCAATCGCTGAAGGGCGTCAGGTCACGGGCCAGAAATGCTAGGGGGTAAAGCTTTAGCAAAACCCACACCAGAGGCACCGGCACCAGCAGCGCTCCTAAACGCAATCGCCACCGCCTAAACTGACTCAGCAGACGACATTGATCATCCCGTAGCGCAGCAGGCTTCAGCGCCAGTCCTGGCAAACTAAAGATATAAAAGGGCTGCCGCAGCTGCATCACCAGCACCGGCAGCACTCCTAGCGCCACAATGACACCGAGCTCTAGCTCGGGCAAGGCTGGGTTACCCACCGCCAGCCCGAGCAGGCACAGATCGATCCACAGCGGTACCGTCGCTAATCCAGCTAGGTGTACCCACAGGTATGGATCGCAGCGCCAGAGTGCCATTGTCTACTCCGTTGTTCTACAGTGAGTCTTGCAAGGTTCCTGGTCAAGGAACCCTGCCCTTGCCTAAGCCATCGCCAAGGTGCGACGCTTCGTGACCATCTTGAAGGCGTCAATAATGTCGCCTTCTTTCCAGTCGCTGAAGTTGTCGATGCCGATGCCGCACTCGAACCCAGAGGCCACGTCTTTGGCATCTTCTTTCATGCGCTTGAGGGAGTCGAGCTTGCCAGTGTAGACAACTTCGCCACCGCGCACCACCCGGAGGTTGCAGTTGCGAGTCACCTTGCCCGAAAGCACGTAACAACCGGCAACCGCGCCCTTGCGCACGGGGAACACCGCCCGCACCTCCACCTGACCCAGAGTCTCTTCGACCATTTCAGGGTCGAGGAGACCTTCCATGGCACCTTGGATATCGTCGAGGAGGTTGTAGATCACCTCGTAGTCACGCACATCTACACCCAGGCGATCGGCAGACTGCCGTGCTCCAGGAGCAAGAGTGGTGTTGAAGCCGACGATTACCGCGCCACTGGCAGCGGCCAGATCGACGTCAGTTTCACTGATTTCACCAGGGGCAGCCAACAATACTCGAATCTGCACCTCGTTCTGCGGTAGCTGCTGAAGCGCCGCCAGAATGGCTTCGATGGAGCCCTGCACGTCGGCCTTGAGCAGCAGGTTGAGATCCTTGAGATCGCCCTCTTGAACCTGGGCAGAGATGGTGTTGAGAGTAACGCGACGAGAGGCCATCGACTGCTGTAGGCGCGACTGGCGCTGCTCAAGCATGCGCTTGTCGGCCACGGCTCTAGCGGTCTTCTCATCGGAGTAGACCTCAAACTCGTCGCCAGCGGCGGGGACATCGTTAAGACCTAGCACCTCAACCGCAAAGGAGGGGCCAGCAACTTGAACCCGCTTCAGGCGATCGTCGAGCATGGCCTTGACCTTGCCCAAGATAGGACCAGCCACCAGCGAATCGCCCACCCGCAGCGTACCGTTCTGAATCAACAGGGTAGCAACCGGGCCGCGCGCCTTGTCGAGGTTGGCCTCAATCACGGTACCGCGAGCCAGACGGTCAGGGTTGGCCTGGAGATCTTCGATCTCAGCGACCAGCACAATCATCTCCAGTAGGCTGTCGAGGTTCTCGCCTGACAGGGCGCTCACCGGCACCATGATGGTGTCGCCGCCCCATTCCTCAGGCACCAGCCCGTACTCCATCAGCTCTTGCTTGACGCGATCGGGATTGGCTGTCTCTTTATCAACCTTGTTGATAGCCACAATCAGAGGTACCTCGGCAGCCTTAGCGTGGCTAATGGCCTCAATGGTTTGGGGCCGCACGCCGTCGTCGGCCGCCACCACCAGAATGGCGATGTCGGTCACGCGGGTACCCCGCGCCCGCATGGCGGTAAACGCTTCATGGCCAGGGGTGTCGAGGAACACAATCTGATGGGACGTACCCGCGTGCTCGACATCGACATGATAAGCACCGATGTGCTGAGTGATGCCGCCGGCCTCACCTTGGGCCACCTTAGTCTTGCGAATGGAGTCGAGCAGCGTGGTTTTACCGTGGTCGACGTGACCCATGATGGTAACCACCGGAGGCCGCCGTTTGAGGCTTTCAAAGTCGGCTTCGTCGATCATTTCAGTGACCTTTTTGGCCTCTGACTCCACTTCGCTGGTTTCAACCATGACCTCGAACTCCTCGGCCACCATCTTGGCGGTTTCGATATCGAGGGTTTGGTTGATATTGGCAGCGATGCCTTTGAAGAACAGAGACTTGATCAGCTCTGTCTCGGGCACCATAATTTGCTCGGCCAGCTCATGGACGGTTAGCCCTTCGGAGAGCACGATAAACTCGGGACGCTCCTGGGTCGGCTGAGCCTCACCCCGGCGACCGCGACGGGAGCGACCACCGCCGCTACTACTATCGCGATGCTGAGGCTTGTGGCTCTTCATCGTCGGTGACGACGGCCTGCCACTACCAGGACTCTTGGGTTTGGGTGGACGCGCTAGTGAGATGCTCAAATTTTGGGCATCGGTGGCCTGCTCTCCGTCTTCGTCAAGATCATCGACCAGCACGTCGAGATCTTCATCGTCTTCGCCCAGCACGCCTTGGCCCCGCCGCTTGGTCTTACCGACCTTGCTGGCTTTTTCGCGCATCTTTTGATCGTCGTCCTCGTCTTCACGCTCTTCGCGCTTATGGCGAGGCGGTGAAGGGCGACGCGGTTGATCGTCAAGACCACCGACCCCAAGCACGGAAATTGAGTCATTGCCGGGAGGAGTTTCGTTGCGGGCAGCCGTTTCGGCTCTGGCCGTTTCGGCATCGGAATTGGGCCGCCGCAGCTTGGGCTTAGGCTTTAGACGGGTAACATCTTCGCCCGCGTCAATTTCGCGGATAGGAATGGTGGGACGCGGTGCGCCAGGGCCGTCAGCCGAACGACTTTCGGGGCTACGGCTCTCGGGGCGGCGAATGACAGGACGAGGCGGACGAGCGCCCTCTGGCACAATCACCTGGCGATCATCGCTGTCGGCACGAACCCGAGACACAGGCCCAACCAGCTCGGGTCTTGGCTTAACCGGCGGTGGAGAGGCCTCTACAGGGGGCTCAACTGCAACCGTCTCAACCTCTTCGACAGGAGTCTCAGCAGGAGCGTTCGCCCCAGGACGATTGAGAGATACTGTCGGCTTGGGTTTAACCTCTGTCTGGTCGACTCTAGGAGATTCCCCAGGACGATTAGGAGGCTGAGAAAGGCTATCAGGACGCGTTGGTCGACTAGCGCTAGGGACAGGAGCACTAGGGGGGGCAGCGTTAGGAGTAGGAGCGCCTGCCTCAGTGTCAGCTCTAGGAGTAACTCGGTGGCGACGAATTTCTAAAATTTGCTGCTTGCGTTCAGGGCGATCGCCATTTTTGACCGGAGCCGCTGGCCGAGGCCGACTGGCAGAGCGGTCTGGCGCATTGGGCCGAGTGGCCCCGCCACTGGTGCGAGACTGACGAGCCGCTGAGCGAATTTGATCAGCTTCTGACTCTGCGATGGTGCTGCTGTGACTCTTCACGGCAATGTCGAGGCGACTTGCGATCGCCAAGATGTCTTTGTTATCCAAATCCAATTCCTTCGATAACTCGTAAATTCTCACTTTGCCGTTCATCCACATCTCCCTACGCTAGTCAAGCTTGTTACTTACATAAACCAACCTGCTTCGTCCAACAAAACGACATCAAACCATTCTGACGAATACGTTAGCCCTAGCATGGCATTGTAAACCAAGGCTAGGTGGACATGGGACCTCAAGCAAGTTTGCTGACGCCCTAGGGGGGCCAGTCAGATACCCATACTATGAGTGTAATCAGTTGCTTCCCCAATGAACAGAATCTCAGAGGGATCGCGTCTAGAGACGATTCAGTTGCAAAAATTTTTGGTTAAGCCTCCTGATGGCACATTTTTCCCCTCAATACTCTTGACTCAAGCTTAGTGGCCAGGCGCAAACGGTGATGCCGTGATGGCATTAGCCGTTTTGCCCTCTAGCTGGTTCCAAAGGTCCTGGTAAATTTCCTCTGGCACGTTGGCTTTTAGAGCCCGCCCCAGCCGACTTTTTTTCTGCGCCTGGCGCAGGCAGTCGGCTTGGGGGCAGAGATAAGCCGATCGCCCCATGCCATCGCTGAGACGCACGGTGCGATCGGGGTAGACTCGCACCACACGCCAAAAATCGGATTTGGGGCCGACCCGCCGACAGCTGATACAGCGTCGATAGTTGGGTTGCATAGGAAGCTTTCTCCAGAACTTATTCCTCCTCTGCGATCGCCGCTGGGCTTTCGTCTGCTAGGGGTTCTTCCTCTAGAGCCGCCTCTTCTTCAAAGTCGGTGGCGAGTTCAGCCGCCTCAGCCGTAGGCTCTTCGGCAGACTCGGGGGAGTCGGCGGCGTACTCAGCATCGGGGAGAGGTTCGGCCTCCAATTTATCATCCTCAGAGGGTGCTGCATTGATCTCGAGGCCCGCTGCTCTAGCCTCAGTCGCCGCCCGTTCTGCCGCCGCCTTAGCCTTCCATTCTGCTGCCTCAGCTTCTTCCGCTGCCAGCTCTGCGGCTTCGCGGGCGGCCTCCTCGCGAGCCACCGCTATTTCGGCAATCTTGCGGTCTTCCTCATCATAGTCATACTTGCCCGAGTCTTTGATGTCGATCTTCCAGCCGGTGAGACGGGCCGCTAGGCGAACGTTTTGACCTTCTTTGCCGATCGCCAAACTGAGCTGATCCTCAGGCACTAGCACGTGGGCCTGGCGATCGTCGGGGTTGACCAGGCGCACCTCGTCCACGCGGGCGGGGCTGAGGGCATTGGAGATGTAGGTGGCTGGGTCGGGCGACCAGCGAATGACGTCAATTTTTTCACCCCGCAGCTCGTTTACCACGGCCTGAATCCGTGAGCCTCTGGCTCCAATGCAGGCTCCAACGGGGTCAACGTCTCGCTCCAG
>JANPIO010000342.1:0-4751 GCA_031425055.1 Phormidium sp. VAR_61_metabat_6 | reverse complement strand
GAAAAACGCCGCATCGAAGCCCTAGAGAAAGATCGCCAGGTCAGCTTCGAAGATCTAGCCACCATGCCCTGGGTCGGTGAGCAGTACGACTCCCTCGATCGGTAGGACGATTTTGGATTTGCGATTTTAGATTTTGGATGTTGCTGGGTTGAGGGGTGTACTTGGGCAAGGGCAAACAGCCGTTTGCCCCTACGAGAGGTGTTGAAACAGTTAAGGAATTTGCACGAAACCGCAGAGTCCGTGACTACCAACAGCTCAATTTGCAAAACAGAGGTTTAAACCGATGATCGATTGCTCGTTTCCGTGAGGTCAAGGACGACGGAACGTCCTTGTCGTAGGCCGTAGGACGCGCGAAGCTGGGAGTCTGGGGCCAGCGAAATGGCCCCGGCGGTAGATCTGGCTGTGCCCCCAATTGTGCGCCGCTACTACTGCGCGATCGCCCAAGTTCAGCGGTGGGCAGTGCCCACCCTACGCCTACTACGATTTTCCTAATCGCTGAGCGCTATCGTAAACAGAGTTTCTGATAAACAGCACACCCATGCCCAACGTGGTCATCGTCGGCGCTGGCCCTACCGGAGCCACCCTGGCTCTAATGCTCGCCCGGCGCGGCATCCCTGTCACCCTAGTCGAAGCCACCCGCGACTTTCAGCGCCAGTTTCGCGGCGAAGGGCTCATGCCCAGCGGCCTCGATGCCCTCACCCAAATGGGCCTAGAATCACTGCTGAAGACAGTTCCCCACCGTCCCCTCAGCGCCTGGGAATTTTGGCTCAACGATCGCCGCCTATTCCGCGCCGACGAACCCTTGGGTTCCGCCCGCCCCTGCACCCTAGTTTCCCAACCGCCGCTGCTAGAAGCCCTAGTGCAGGCCGCCCAGCGCGCACCCAACTTTGAGTGGATAGCCGGAACAGCGGTTAAAGATTTGCTGTGGCAGAACGATGGCGAAGCCTCTTGCAACGAAAATCGCGTCACAGGAGTTCGCCTGAGCGACGATCGCACCATAGCCGCTGACCTGGTGATTGGGGCCGACGGTCGTGCCTCCGCAGTGCGCCAAAAAGCTGGGCTAGTAGCGCTGGAAACCCAGCCCAAAAGTATCGATGTGCTTTGGTTTAAGCTACCAGCGCCGTCAGGCTATGCCGCCGACAATCGCTTTTGCACTGTGGTGAAAAAGGGGCGAGTCTTCAGTCTCTTTCACGGGGCGGAGGAGGGCAAACTGCACCTGGCCTGGGCGATCGCACCCGATGAACCCACCGAGCAGAAAAACTGGGCTACCACCTTCGCCACCCTGGTACCGCCCGAGTTTGTAGAACACTTCCAATTGGCAAAAGACAGCATCTCACCCCCAATGCGCCTCTCAGTGCTGGTTGGTCGCTGCCCTCGCTGGCACCGCCCCGGCCTGCTGCTGCTGGGCGATGCGGCCCACCCCATGTCGCCGGTGCGCGCCCAGGGCATCAATATGGCACTTAGGGATGCGATCGCCGCCGCCAACCACCTCATCCCACTATTCAAAACCACCGACACATTGGCCCTAGACCCCACCACTCTCGATCGCGCTTTAGCCTGCATTCAGGCCGAACGCGAGCCTGAGATCATCCAGGCCCAAAAGCTCCAAGCCCACGAAGCCAGTCGGGGAGAACTGCTGCGCCGCTTTGGACTATTACGCCAAGGACTCAGCACCTTCTCCCCCATCGTTGGCCCCGCCGTCCAACAAATCTGGACTCAGCAACAGCAGCCGCTACGCGAGGGAATAACGACAGTACGGCTGCAACCTTAACTGGGCCGCATCACCCCAGCCAAAACTGGAATGGGAGCCGCTGCGATCGCATCAGCCAGGTACGAGAACCCGCTGTTGTTGACCAAAGAACAGGTCAACAGCAGCGGGCAGAGCCGATACATCAGTTGATTTAATCAGGACACTCAACCAAGAGAATCCTTTAGGATGCTATTCAGGAATGGCCGAAGGGTAAACTGCGGTCGCAATCAGAACCGGCCTTTCGCTGTAATCTGCCTCCAGTTGCTCCTGCACTCCAGCATCCCAGGTCAGATCGTAATCGCGCTCCAGCTCACTCACGATGAAGGGGCGCAGCACGCCGGTAACCGCAACCTGCTCATCATCAGTAATGGTAGGCGGTACCGCCTGAGATGCCGAAGCACCTGCCTTGGGTTGGGCATAGATAACCAGCAGGCTGTCAGCCCCTAACAGCTGGTCTTCCTGCAAGGTGAACGTGTCTTCGCTTTGAATCTCGTCCACTTCGCCGGTTACAGCCAAGGTCTCGCCATAATACTGCTCAGGATTGTCAGAGATTTCGCCCGGCTCTGGGGCCAGCGCGATCGACTGAGCAATGATCACCGGCTGATCCTCGTACTCTTCATAGAGGTTGGGGTCAAGGGTCAGATCAAACTCTTGATCGACATCTGAAATCAAGAAATTACGAACTTCCCCAGTTACCTGCACTTCGACATCATCCTCCGGCAATAGCAAGGGTTCACCCGAAGCATTGATGACCAGAATGGGCTCGCTACCAAAGAACTGTTCATCGTTGACAGTGAAGGAGTTATCGCCTACTTTCTCGACTGGTGCGCTTCTAATGGTGACAATTTGGCCAATATAGCCTTCAGTATTTTCAGCAACTTCCTCAGTTTGCACGTTCGTCGAACCGTCCGAGGTTTCACGCTCAGGAGCGCTTTCGGCACAGGCTCCCATCAGCCCAGCAATGAGACCGATCGCAAGTGTGCTCCGAAAAAATTTCTGTTTCTTAGATTGGCCACTAGGCGAGCTAGTGCCAAAACCAGTTTTTTTGTTAGTTGACTGAGTCATAATCTTGTACTCCGAACACAACATGACTATCGCTGAAAAGCTGCTTTGCAAAATTCTTTGCTGGCAGTCCTATCTTGATTGGTGATGCCAAAGGCAGTGCTTCTCTCTTCTTAATGCACCGACGACATCCGGACTGCTAGTTTCGCTAGCTACTCTTCTGCTTAATGCTGTTATAGATGTTAGGAGAGCTGTATGTTATCTGTCGAAATAGCAGTAACGAAGTCTGTCTATAGATAGAAAAACCAGTCAGAATTGATTATCTGATAGTGAAATTATGTATGTATTTTTGTATTTATTTAGAAAAGAAAATTAAAGGATGGTTTTGGCCGCTGACTGAGGCTGCTGCAGGGCCGCCTGGGCAACGTGATACTGCTTTTCTATGGAGTCTAGGTCCTGCTGATTTTTGAGGTTTTGCTGGCTACTGTGCCAAATGGCCTCAAGGTGCTGCTGCAAGATATAGCGCTGTTTGAAGTGGCGGGTAAAGGGGGCAATGGCGGCGATCGCCGCCAGCAGCCGACCGATCACGACCGTATCACCGCTACCGTACTGGCGAATTTGGCTAAAGGCTGAATCGACCAGGGTCTCAAACTTGACTGGGGCTGCAATCACCCGCAGGGTGTGCGACTGGTCGTAGCGGTAGGGCGTCGGCAGCTCACGACTGGCCAGCTGGGCCAGCCCAACGGCCAGCCGATCAATACAGCGTACGGCCGTAAAGGGATCGTTGATGCCGGGAGACAGCGCCCGCAGCGCAATTTCGACCAGTTGCTCAATTGGAAACGCCACGTTTTGCTGTTTGGTTAGCTCGTGGCCCATGACAAAAGCTTGATTGAGCCGCTTTTCTACATGATGGGTAATGCGATCGGCGGGGTAGGCGATCACTAGGGGGCTACCCTCGATGATAAAAGCGCCCGGATACGCTTTGACCTGAAACAAAAGATTTTCATCGCAGGCCACCTGCATCAGGGTTTCGTCTTCGATCGCTTGCAGGTAGCCCGTTTCCTTAGACAGCACAGGCTGGACGGCGGTTTCAAAATCGGACGGAATATCCTTTGCGCCCTCGTCCTGTCGATCGAGATCGTGGCCCAGGGCGTTTGGGAACAGGTTATTTGTGACTTGCTCTAGGTCGTGGCTAACGTCGGCAATCACGTGGGATACCTGAATGATGGTGGAGGCGTGGTGAATGAAGTAGATCAGCACCCCAATGCTGGCCATGGCCAGTAAAACTCCCACCGTCACCGAAAGCTGGGGCACAAACAGCTGGTAGTCTTCTCCCCGAACGGTGCGCAGCACCAGCAAACAGTAGACAAAGGTGGCAATAAAGGTGCCCAGTACAATTTGATTGCCCTGATCCTGCATGAAGTTGCGCAGCAGACGCGGCCCAAACTGGGACGATGCCAGCTGTAGGGCCACAATGGTAATTGAAAATGCGGTGGCTGCTACGGTCACCATAGACCCCGCAATTACCGATAGCACCGCCCGTGCCCCATCGGCCCCGCCCTGATATATCCAGCTCAGGGCACTCATATCGATGGAACTTGAGCGATCGAGGGTCAGCAGGGTAAACGCTAAGGCGATCGCCCCAGCGGCCATCAGCGTCGGCAAAAACCAGTAGCTCGATCGCAGGTTATTCCAAAATTTGCTGAGCTTAATGTGTTTCATCAGAACCTAGTTGCCAAGCTGTTAGGACTCGTTAGCCGATCGACCGTTGCTGGCGGAGCGTTCATCCGCTAGCTGGCGCAGTGAGCCGCCGATGCTGCGCGCCTTTGGTGCTTCTCCTCGGCGGGCGGGCCAGCCCTCGCGCTGACGGGTACGATCGCCGTCGGTGTCCTCGGTCTGGTCGTGGAATAAAATCTGCTGGGTGGGGAAGGGCATATCAACGCCATTGGCCGTCAGCTTGTTCTTAATGTTCATCAGCACCTGATCTTGCAGGTCGAGC
>JANPIO010000341.1:0-3298 GCA_031425055.1 Phormidium sp. VAR_61_metabat_6 | reverse complement strand
GAAATATGTCGTCTATATCGCTGGAAATAGCCGCCATCAGGACAGACTGGATCAGCTGCTTGGGGTCAAGCGCCGAGGCTTCACCGTCGGTGGAAGACTTGTTTTCGTCTGACGGTGGCATGGCTTCAGTAGACTCTGGGGCGGGATTCTCATCGGAGTCTTCGGCAATAGTTTCTTCTATTGTGGTTTCTACCGGTGCTGCTACTACAGGTTCCTCGATCGCCTCAAAATCAGCTTCGTCAGCCCCTGCCTCATCCTCCTGCTCCAACACCTCGTCGGCAGGGGGGACTGCGGAGCCTGTCGAGGGTTGGGTCAAGGCAACCAGGGCCGTCTCTAGGCGATTGAGATCGTCGCGGTCAAGATTGGGTTCAGCTGGAGATGAGTCGGGCTCCATCAGCTGCTGTAGCCAGCCTTGGGCTTTGTGACCCAGGGTTTGCATGCCCTGTTGCAGGCGGCCGCGATCGCTCACGGCCAGAGCCAAAAATTCTTCGGGATAAACCTGGGTACAAAGATGGTAAGTAGCCATAACGACCTGTCGCCGCACAGCCTGCCCCAGCACCGTCAGATAGGATGCGTAAATTTGGCTAAACTCTTCGGCCAGGGTGGCGGTGGCACCCTCTAGCCCTTTGAGATCTTTGCGAATGCTTTCGACTGGCCTTACCATACCGCCTTGCTCATGCCATACCTGATTATAGGGAACTATTGAAAGCGGGGGCGCGATACCTGCACCCCCGCTATTGGCGATGGCTAGAGACTAGTCTGTGACCATCGCTAACTCAGCCGTTAGCCCCTAGCCTGAAGTTGACTCGTCGTAGCCTTACTTCTTTTTCTTGCCCTTTTCTTTCTTGGGTGCGGCTTCTGCCTGAGGCTCGGCTGGCGGCTCGGCTTCGGCTACAGGTTCCTCTTTTTTGTTGAGACCAGCCTGAGCCGCGACTTCCTCCGCAAAGTTGCTCTCTTCTTTCTCAATGCCCTCGCCCAGCACAAAACGGGAGAAGCGGCGCACCTGAATGTTTTCGCCCAGCTTAGAAACGGCCTGCTTAATCAGCTCCTCCACCGAGATATTTTGATCTTTGATGAAGGGCTGATCCATCAAAGCCAGTTCTTTCAAACGCTTTTGAATGCGGCCTTCCACAATCTTCTCGCGCATGGCCTCGGGCTTGTTAGCGATGTCGTCGCGACCCATCTCGATGGATTTTTCTTTTTCAGATATTTCAGCAGGAATATCGCTGACGCGCACATACTCTACGTTGGGGCAGGCCACGATTTGCATCGCTACGTCGCGCACTAGACTCTTAAATTCGTCTCGGCGGGCTACAAAATCTGTCTCACAGTTGACCTCTACGAGCACGCCGACGCGATCGCCCGTGTGAATGTAGCTGCCAATGATTCCTTCAGCTGCTACGCGGCCTTCTTTCTTAGAGGCCGAAGCAATGCCCTTCTGGCGCAGCCACTCAATTGATTTCTCGATGTTGCCATCGTTTTCTTTGAGGGCTTTTTTGCAATCCATCATGCCCGCGCCGGTCTTGTCGCGCAGGTCTTTAACGAGCTTTGCAGAAATTTCTGCCATGGTGATTTACCGTCCTAACGCGCTATCGTCAAACTCAATACAAACTTAAAGGGAAAGGCCCTAGTTCAGCTTAAACCCCAGGGGCCACCTCAACTGAGGCAGCTATTGGGTAAAGGCAGAATATTCTGCCTTTACCCAACATGATTTGGCCTTATGAATCTCTCGCACGAGATGGTTGAGCAGGCTGAGCCCTAGTCGTCGCTGGCGGCAGGGGCGTCGTAGCCGTACTCGTCGTCTTCGCCACCGTCATAGTCTTCGTAGTCGTCATCGGCACCACGCGCTTTGGCACCGTTGGAGCCTTCGTAAATGGCGTCGGCCAGCTTGCCCAAAATTAGCTTGATGGAGCGAATGGCATCGTCATTGCCGGGAATAGGCACGTCCACTAGGTCGGGGTCGCAGTTAGTATCTAGCAGCGAAATGATGGGAATGCCTAGCTTGTGGCACTCGGACACGGCGTTGTATTCGCGCTTGATATCGACAATGATGGCGACATCAGGCACCTTGCGCATGGTTTTGATTCCACCCAGGTACTTTTGCAGCTTCTCTAGCTCGCGGCGCAGCACGGCGGCTTCTTTCTTGGGGCGCAGGTCAATGGCTCCCAATTCTTCCATGCGCTCAAGTTCTTTGAGGCGGTTGGCGCGAGACTTGATGGTTTCCCAGTTGGTTAGCATGCCACCCAACCAGCGCTGGTTGACGTAGTGGGAGCCGCAGCGGGCAGATTCTTGGGCCACAATGCCAGCCGCCTGGCGCTTGGTGCCAATAAACAGAAACTTTTGCCCCTGTTCGGCAGCGCCACGAACGAATTTGTAGGCTTCTTCCATCAGCTGGGCGGTCTGCACCAGGTCAATGATGTGAACGCCGTTGCGGGAGGTAAAGATGTACTGATCCATCTTGGGGTTCCAACGGCGAGTTTGGTGGCCGAAGTGAACCCCAGATTCTAGTAGCTCAGGGAGAGTAATAACGGGCATTTGATTTTGACTCCTTTCGGGTTAATCCTCCATTCGAACGTGCTCTCAGCTAAGAGAGACCCGAAAATTCGAATGTGTGGTTTTTGACAACTTTACTAGCTTATCACAAAAGGATTTAGGGTTTCATGCTAGGCCTAGCATGAAACCCTAAATCCCAATTTCACTGGCTAATCGTCAAAGTGTCTGACGATCGCTTCAGCAAACTCCGAGCACTTCAGCGGTGGGTTGACCGGCGGCTCCATCATCCGGGCTAGGTCGTAGGTGACTTCACCAGATGCGATCGCCCCCCCGATTCCCTTCTTAATTAAATCCGCCGCCTCTTGCCAGCCCATGTACTCCAGCATCATGACGCCAGAGAGAATGACAGAGCCAGGGTTGATGCGGTCTAGGCCAGCGTGCTTGGGGGCGGTGCCGTGGGTGGCTTCAAAGATGGCGCAGGTATCGCCAATGTTGGCCCCTGGTCCCATGCCCAGTCCGCCGACGATCGCCGCCGCCGCATCGGAGAGATAGTCGCCATTCAGGTTCATGGTGGCCAGAATCGAATACTCGTCGGGCCGGGTCTGAATCTGCTGGAAAATGCTGTCGGCGATGCGATCGTTCACCATGATCTTGTCTTTCCACTGGCCGTTGCCGTGGGTCTTCCAGATGGCAGCGAGAATGCCCTCGACTTCGGCATGGATAGCCGCTTTTTTCTCGGGGGTAAGGGCGTCGTAGCCGGGCTCGATCTGGCGGGCGTTGTCTTCGGTGGAGAGGTTAGGATTGG
>JANPIO010000340.1:0-8719 GCA_031425055.1 Phormidium sp. VAR_61_metabat_6 | reverse complement strand
AGTGAGCATCAATTATCTTTTCTCGAAAATCAAGTGAATAGGCTTTCATTTTGCCCCCCTACCGGAAACGCGATAGTGTAGCGCCGTTCTGCATTTCCTCTGCTTTGATCGTACCTCGCCCATCTAGGATCCGCTATAGTTCGCTTAGCTTCCCAAATTTGTAACACACCGATCGCTCTTGTTAGCTTGATTGATGCCGATCGCCAGTGGTTTAAATCTAGCGTTGGGCTATCGATGACTGAGACGCATCGTGATCTGGCCTTTTGCTCCCATGCTATTTTGCAACCAAATTTGTTTTTAGTGCCAGATACATCTATTGATGAACGATTTTTTGATAATCCCTTAGTTACCAGTGAGCCACATATTCGGTTTTATGCGGGTGCTCCATTAGTCACTTCCGAGGGTGCTGCGATCGGTACCCTTTGTGTCATGGATCAGGAGTCACGACAGTTAAGTGTTGAGCAAATAGAGAGTTTAAAGATCATTACCTGCCAAGTTGTACGCCAGATTGAACAACGTCGTGATTTGGCTAGATTAGCTCAGATCAGCTTGGATGTGCATCAGATCGGAGAAAAGCTACGTCTTAGCCAAGAACGATTTGAATTAGCAATTCTTGGCTCTAGCGGAGGAATATGGGATTGGGATATGAAGACTAAAGAAGTCTTCTTCTCACCTCGTTGGAAAAGCATCTTGGGCTATGCAGATCATGAAATTTCTAATCACTTAGAAGAATGGATTAGGCGATTACATCCCGAAGATATTCAACGAGCACAACGTGGTTTAGCCGCTTATCTGAAGCGCGAGGTTCCGACCTATGACTTGGAATATCGTCTCCAACATAAAGATGGAACTTACCGCTGGATTTTATCTCGATCAGTTGCCCTCTGGGATGATCAGGGCAAACCTTATCGAATGGCTGGTTCCCACATTGATATCACAGACCGTAAACAGTCAGAGGAGATTGTCGAAAAAACACTTCAAAAAGAACGAGAACTAGGCGAACTGAAAACTCGCTTTATTTCTATGACATCCCACGAATTTCGCACCCCTTTGACTAGTATTGTTCTCTACGCTGAACTTTTAAAGAATTACAGCCATACCTGGGATAAAAAAGAGAAGGATGAAGCTTTTCAGCGAATCCAAGACGCGGTTCAAACTATGACCGAACTCATGGATGGAGTCCTAGCTGTTGGTCAGGTTGAGGAAGCTAAACAAGCCTTTAAACCTACTTTGTTTGATTTTTTGTATCTAATCCAGGATGTAGTCGATCAAGTAAAGCTTATTTCTCAGACCCAGTGCAATATCTCTTTTGATGCTTATCCAGGAAATATTAATATTGTTTTGGATGAAATGATCGTCCGGCAAATTTTGACTAATTTAGTTTTTAATGCAGTTAAATATTCTCCTGATGGAGGGGATATAAGAGTTTCATGCCGTCATCAAGGAAGTAGCCTGATTCTGCAAATTCAAGATCAGGGTATTGGGATTCCAAAAGAAAACCAAGAGAACATATTTGAGCCTTTTTATCGAGCGAAAAATGTTGACTGTATTGCGGGGACTGGATTGGGCTTAGCCATCGTGAAGCAGGGCGTTCAGGCTCATCAAGGCACTATTTCTGTGGAGAGCGAGATTGGCAAGGGAACAAAGTTCACTATTACATTACCCTGCGATACGGAGAACTTACAATAACTTCGCTAACTTCAGCCTAAAATAAGCTGAAACTGTTACCCTGTCGTGACTTACTTTGAGGTGCATTCCTGAAATCACGTCGCTAGTGTAGCTTCAATTGTAGCGTTAGTAATCTCAGCCTAGACCGTGTGAGCTTTTTGCTGCCCAGTCAACTTTTCAAGCGCACTCTAAAAAACTAGGATTTTAAAGTCAAAATTATGATAATTGACGCTAGAGAAATATCTGACAATCAGATTCTCAAATCTGACATTTGCATCATTGGAGCTGGCCCGGCGGGAGTGACCCTGGCTAGGGAATTTATCGGGACAGGAATCCACGTCTGCCTGCTAGAGAGCGGTGGGGTGAGCCGAGATGAAGAGATTCAAGATCTCAGTCATGGCGATAGCATTGGGGAAGAATTTTTGCCCCTTAAGGATATCCGCAACCGTCAATTTGGCGGCAACTCTAATATTTGGTCGATTAAGCTGGGGCGTAAGGAAGACAGACAGTGGGAGATTGGGGTTCGCTACGTTCCTCTGGATGACATTGACTTCGAACAGAGAGACTGGGTGCCCTACAGTGGCTGGCCCATCCGTTATGAGGAGTTAATTCCGTACTATGAGAAGGCCCAAAAGGTTGCCCATTCTGGGCCATTTGCTTACGATTCTGAGTCTTGGTCTGGTGCTCAAGCAAAGCCCTTTAACTTTGCTGGCAATATTTTCACCTCAAAGGTTTTTCAGTTTGGTGAGCGGCCCGTATTTTATCAAAACTATCTCGCCGAGTTGAGCGCTGCACCCAATGTCGATGTCTATCTCTACGCAACGGCTGTTGAGCTGGAGGTTCCCCAGGAAAACAAAGTTGTGCAGAGGGTTCGAGTTAGCAATCTGACGGGAAAAAGCTGCTGGATAGAGGCTAAAACCTTTGTTATGGCCACAGGGGGCGTTGAGAATGCCAGGCTTATGCTGGCATCGAATCGGCATCAACCTTGCGGTGTGGGTAACGAAAACGACTTGGTTGGTCGTTTCTTTATGGATCACCCAATGCTGGATATTGGGCGACTTCTGCCAGGCAATAAGGGTGCCTTTGCTCAGGCTGCTTTTTACGACTTGCGGCGAGTGGAGGGAAGCTCAGTAATGGGTCACATTACCCTAACTAAAGAAGCGATGGCTGAGCAGGAGCTACCCAACAATGCCGTGGTCTTGCTTCCTCGACCCACTGGGCGACAAACTCAGGCCGTACTGGCGCTGAAAGATCTGGCTGAGAATGGCTATCTTAAGCATCCTACTCCTCAGCATTGGCCTGCGATCGCCCAAAAGCTGCTTAAGGTAGTGGGTGGTTTAGACTATGTCGCTCGTGTTATCTACGACGCTCGAAAGTATGATCAGTCGCTCCTCCATGGCTTGGGGCGGGGCGGATGGTCGCAGAGTCCTCAAATCTACGATCGCTTCAAGTCTTACGAGGTTTTGCTCGTTACCGAACAGGCTCCCGATCCGAATAATCGAGTTCAGCTCAGCCGCAAAATTGACTCCTTAGGCATGCCTCGCATAGAACTCGACTGGCGGTGGGGAAAATTTAATAAAGACAACGCCAAGCGAACTCAGGATTTATTTGCGGCAGCGGCGGAAAAATCAGGTTTAGGGCGTTATGTAAGCCACTTTGGAAACGGAGACCTCACCATGCCAGGTGCAGCAGGCATAGCCCATCACATGGGTACAACGCGCATGAGCTCTGATCCAACTTCGGGGGTCGTTAACGAGAACTGCCAGGTACATTCAGTGCCAAATCTGTATGTGGCCAGCAGTTCTGTCTTTCCCACAGGGGGATATGCGAACCCCACGTTAACCATACTGGCGCTGACACTGCGCCTCGCTGACCATCTGAAAAAAGCACTGCCTAAAGAAGAAGTGATTATCGGTCAAAATAGTCAAGGGTCTTAACTTCCCTACACTGGCGGGGCTGCTGAAGTTTCTTCGGACCAAAAGAGCCTGACACACGAGTCGTGTATCAGGCTCTTTTGATTGTTGGTCTGCGCCTAAGACTGTCCTTCGCCGACGATCGCCCTCATACCCTCCAGCGTTGCCGGGATACTGCGAGGATCCATAAACATTACCTTGCTGCTGTCGCTGCTGCCAATCTTCAACCCCATCTCCATGTAGTGCTGGGCAATGATAAATTGCAGCGCTTCGCGAGTGCCGGGGTCGATGGCAAGGGTTTTGGCGATTACCTGCATGGCTTCAGCGGTTCCCTTGGCCTGAAGCAACTGCTCTTGGCGGAGAGCCTCGGCTCGCAACACAATGGTCTTTTGCTGGGCTTCGGCATCTAAAAGGGCAGCTTTTTGACGAGCTTCGGCGTCTAACACTGACGACTCGGCCCGGCCTTTGGCTGAGTTGACTGCCGCTTCGCGCTCTCCTTCGGAGGTCAGCACGGCGGCCCGCTTCTTGCGCTCAGCTGCCATTTGTAGCTCCATCGATTCTTGCACCGCTTTGGATGGCACAATGTCGCGCAGCTCGACTCGGGTTACCTTTACGCCCCAGGGGTCGGTGGAAATATCCAGCTCGCGCAGCAAAATTTCGTTGATTTCAGAGCGGGCGGTAAAGGTCTGATCGAGCTCAAGCTGGCCCATTTCAGCGCGAATTTGGGTGAGCACCAGGTTAACCATGGCCGATTGCAGGTTTTCGACCTTGTAGTAAGCCTTTTCCATATCCACAATCCGCCAGTACACCACCGCATCTACCGTGATCGAGACGTTGTCGCGGGTGATGCACTGCTGGGGTGGAATGTCGAGCACGCGTTCGCGAATGGTCTGCCTAAACACCACCTTGTCGAGAAAGGGAATTAGAAAATTGAGGCCGGGGGTGAGCTTTTTGCCGTTGTATTTGCCCAAGGTTTCGACCAGGGCCTCATCGCTTTGGTTGATAATTTTGACTGAGCTAGCGGCGATCGACCCGCCAAAAATCAGCACAATCAGAAAACTAAAAAAGCCGCCCATAGACGTAATTCCTCAAATGGTTTGTGATAGGGATTGGAAACTTTGGGGTGCTCGCTTACCTAAGCTCTCAGCGCGCTTTCAGGGATGACATACAGGGTATTGCCCTTGCGCCTGACCACTACCACCGGCTGATCGGCCCCAATGGTGATAGTTTCGTCGTCGCAGCGAGCTTGCCAAGAGTTGCCCTCGTAGATCACCCGTCCGGTTTGACCGGGGGCAATGGCGGTTAATGTCCGGGCTTCGGTCGACTCTTGCAGACTGTAGGGGGTGCGCTTGGGCACAAACCGCAGCAGCAGGAAAACAAACAAGAGGGACAGCGTCACCCAAGCCACAATTTGAACGCTAAAGGATGGCACCCCTAGGGCTATAAAGGCCACGATAAAAGCGCTCAAACCTAGGGTAGACTCCACAAAGCCTGTGGGCAAAAATAGCTCCATAAGGCAGAAGATGGCCCCCAGAATGGCCCAAAACAGTGGGTAGTTCATAGCAGCTCACAAAAAAGGTTCAGTCTAAAAGAAAATGAGCCCAGTTTAGACCCCCGTCGAGATTACCGATCCACGAAACCCAACCCAGGTTACTCTTTTGAATGTCTCGCTATCCTCTAGGATTAATCTATCTTTAGCCTCAGGCCTTTTGGGGGCTTAATTACGTTGCTTTAATAGACTCTCTGTCGCGTGCCTATACCCGCCTGTAAACGCTATGAACCGTGTTGAGCGCCGCCCCTCCCGCTATAAGCCTTACCTCTGGGTGATCGGCACCGATATTGAGACCCTGCCGGTCGATGAGCTAGTGGGTCAGCGCTATCGGATAGTGGGCCCGCGCATTTGGCTCGACACCCAGCCCGACCAGCGACCCAGTGCTCCTGACACCTTCCCGGGGGAGGCGCTGCCCTACCTCAAGGCGCACCCCCATCGGCTGCATGTGCCGGGATTGTATGGCGTGCTAGAGCGCACTGGGGCACCGCCGATTTTGCTGTTAGAGAATGCCCCGATCCATCCCCAGGCAGGGGAACTGCTGCCGGAGCTGGCGGCAGGGTTGTTTAGCGCGCTGCCCCTGCGCCAGGCCAACTGGCTCTGGCAACTGTGGGAACTGTGGGGCAGGCTGGGCGAGCTGGGCTTGGCCAGGAGTTTATTTATGCCCGGCAATTTGCGGGTGGATGGTTGGCGGCTGCGGCTGGTGGAGCTGTGTCCGGATGGAGAACCGCCGATTTTGTCGGATTTGGTGGAGCTGTGGCGATCGCTCCTGTCTCCCCTACATCTATCTGTGTCAGAGCCGCTGCGATCGCTGGTCAACGGCATCGACGCCAATGCCGTTGATCTTGACACTGTAGCGATCGAACTCAACCAAATTCTGCTGCGCCAAGCTGCTCTAGTGCCCACCCGCATCGCCCTGTCTGGAGCCACGGCTCAAGGCCCCACCCAGCCCCGCAACGAAGATGCCTGCTGGCCCCTGGGCACCCAGAATGAAGCCGCCCCAATGCAGGTGGCGATGGTATGCGATGGGGTGGGTGGCCACGACGGCGGCGAAGTGGCCAGCCAACTAGCGGTGCAGGCACTGCAAATTCAGCTGCAAGCGCTGCTGGCCGAAGCCCAAAACGAGCTGCGGGGACTGCCGCCTCAGATCGTTGTTCAGCAACTTGAGGCGGTGATTCGCATCGTCAACGAGCTGATTAGTTTTCAAAACGACAACCACGGCTGGGCCGGTCGCCAGCGCATGGGCACCACCTTGGTAATGGCGGTGGTCATTCCCCAGCGGGTGCAGACCGACGATGGCTGGGGACGGGTCAACGAAGTGTATCTGGCCCATGTCGGCGACAGCCGCGCCTACTGGATTACCCCCGACTACTGTCACCCGCTCACTGTAGATGATGATATTGCCGGACGCGAGGTGATCGCCTGTCGCCAAACCTGGCCCCATGCCTTAGAGCGCAGCGATGCCGGAGCGCTCACCCAGGCATTGGGCACTCGCAGCGGCGACCATCTCCAGCCTCACATTCAGCGCTTTGTGTTCGACGAAACGGGAATTTTGCTGCTCTGCTCCGATGGCCTCAGCGACAACTATCGCATCGAAGATGCCTGGGCCAACTACATCGGCCTGATCATTAAAGACATTGTCACCCTCGACTCGGCGGTGGCCTCTTGGATTGAGTTGGCTAACCAAAAAAACGGTCACGATAATACCGCCGTTGTGCTGATGCAGCACAAGCTTCTGGTTCCTGCTGCGACGGGGCAGGACATTCCGGTTGGAGCTGGTGCCCAACCGGAGTTCGCCATCCCCGCTGGGGCCAAGCTCTACGGTGAAAACCTGCCCCAGGATGAGTTTGTGCCCACCTCGGCGGAACGCAAACCGCCGCGAGGGGTGCCCCGCTGGGTGCTGGCGGTGTCGGGTTCTGCCCTGCTGCTGGGGCTGCTGGGTTGGTGGCTGCTGGCTAGTCGAGCGCCGGAGCCGCCGGAGCCGCAGAGGACTCCGCCTGTGGCTCCGGCTCCTTAAGGGAAGTGGGTGGATGGGTAGGGTGGGCATTGCCCACCATTGGCCTTTGTGACTGAACGAGGTGTTTGCTGGGTTGTCCTGGCTGGTTGGGTAGGGGTGGGTGGTGGGCATTGCCCACCCTACTGGAAGGCTAATTTGGTGGGTTAGGCGTGGCTCTAGGGATTTTGACGGATACCTTTGCTAACTCCTGGGGAGATGCGGCTCAGTCGGCATTGCTGAGGCCGGTGCAGGGCTGGCTGGCAGAGCATCCGCTGCTGAGCTGGCTGGCGGGGCATCCGCTGTGGATGCTGGCGATGGTTGTGGTGGGTCTGCTGCTGTTTGCGGGGTTGTGGAGTGCGATCGCCCGTCTCACCGAAGGCTTTTGGCTATCCCTCGTCAAGCTGCCGTTTCGGCTCAGCGGCTGGATAGTTGGGGCGGTGTCTGGGCTGCTGGTGCGGCAGTGGGCCAAGCCGGCAAAATTAGAGGCTGGGGAAAATCGGCTGAGCGAAATCCTGCTCCGTTTGGAGACGCTGCAAACGGAGCAGGAGAGTTTGCTGGAGGAGATGAGGGGGTTGTTGGGGAAGAGGAGTGAGGAAATGTAGACGCGGCGGAACTGCCTGAAGGTTCGGTTTGATGGGTGAGGTCGGGCTAGGTGGTGGAGAACGGAGTTAATGTTTTTATTTTTGTCGAAGCTGCTGCCGCTGCTGATCTATCCGCTGGGGTTGGCCTGTGTACTGCTGGTGGTGGCGCTGATCTGCCTCAATCGACGGCCTCGGTGGGCGGCGGGGGCGATCGCCCTGGCCCTAGCCCTACTGCTAATCAGCAGCAATAGCTGGGTATCGACGGCGGTGATCCGCTCGCTGGAGGGGCGCTATCAAGACACGGTGAACTTGCCGAAGGCCGAGGCGATCGTGGTGCTAGGGGGGGCAATTAAGCCTCAGTTTCCGCCCCGACCGTGGATTGATGTGGCCGAGGAGGGCGATCGCGTGCTGCACGGGGCACGGCTCTACCTAGAGGGCAAGGCCCCGCTGCTGGTGTTTAGCGGCGGGCGCATTACCTGGGGCCAGGGGCAAAGCCGTTCTGAAGCAGCCGATATGGCGGAGCTAGCCGAGGCGTTGGGGGTGCCGCCCAGCGCCATGCTAATTGAACCCGACTCGCTCAATACGTTTGAGAATGCAGCCTACACTCAGGTGTTACTGGCCAATCTTGGCATTGAGCGCATTTTGCTGGTGACCTCAGCGATGCACATGCCCCGTTCCCTGGCGATTTTCAAAAAGCAGGGGTTTGAGGCCATTCCTGCTCCGACCGATTTTCATGTGGCCCAAGACCCCGCTGATCCAGGGCTGACTACCTGGCAGGGCCGTGCCCTCAGACTGGTACCCCAAACTGAGAACCTGCACTACTTCACCCGAGCCATCAAGGAATACATTGGCATTGGCATCTATCGGTTGAAGGGCTGGCTTTAGACGCAAAGATAAACCTCAGACGATCTGGGACAATGACCCTGGCATGATT
Organism: Phormidium sp. VAR_61_metabat_6; assembly: GCA_031425055.1. GTDB lineage: Bacteria > Cyanobacteriota > Cyanobacteriia > Phormidesmidales > Phormidesmidaceae > Nodosilinea. Next base: position 78 of record JANPIO010000340.1, on the reverse strand, counting down.
TTGCAAGATTGGGGTTAGTCATGGGCATGACAGAGAAGCAGGTGATTGGCGTTGATTTAGGCGGGTCTGCGATCAAGC
>JANPIO010000339.1:0-10076 GCA_031425055.1 Phormidium sp. VAR_61_metabat_6 | reverse complement strand
CGGGTTCGGCCTCGGCGATCGCCGGGGTTTCGGGCTCTTCGCCGGTGAAGACGGGCCGCTCTTGCAGTTGCGGATCGGCCTCCAGGGACTGCTCTAGGGAACTGCCCGCACAACCGGCGACCAGCAGCAGACTCAGCCCAGATACCATGACCGTGAGACGCAGTGCAGCAGACAAGGGGCAACCTCCTTAGCGGGGGAAATCGATGCAGTACCTACACAGCGTATTTTAAGACAGCGCCCGTGGCCTCTGCTGGCTACGCTGTGCCACCCTCTGTAGAACCCCGTTGGGAACCTGTCTATGCTGCCCCGACCGCTGATTATTGACTGCGACCCTGGGGTTGACGATGCGATCGCCCTCCTTCTCGCCTTCGCCTCCACTGCTGAGTTTGACCTGCTGGGCATCACCACGGTGGCGGGCAATGTGCCGCTGGCGCTTACCCAAGCCAATGCTCGCCGCATCTGCCACCTGGCCCAGCGCACCGATGTGCCGGTGTATGCGGGCTGCCCACGCCCGCTGCTGCGATCGCTGACCACCGCCGAAGATATCCACGGCGCAACCGGCTTGCAGGGGGCCGATTTACCTAAACCCACCCTGCCGCTGCAATCTCAGCATGCCGTCGCGTTTTTGATTGCACAACTCACCACGACCTCGGTTCCGATTACCCTAGCTACCCTCGGCCCGCTGACTAATCTGGCTGTGGCCCTGGTTCAGTGTCCTGCGATCGCCCAGGGCATCGACCAGGTGGTGATGATGGGCGGTTCCCTAGGGGCTGGCAACATTACCCCCGCCGCTGAATTCAACATTTACGTTGACCCCCACGCGGCCAAAGTGGTAGTCGATGCGGGCTTACCCCTGACCATGATCGGTCTAGATGTCACCCACCAGGTCGTCACCACCCCCGATCGCCTGGCCGCGCTTGAGGCTTTGGGTACCCCTGTGGGCAAAGCCGCTGCGGGCATGCTGCGCTACTACGGCCAGTTCGATGGGGAGCGTCACGGCCTCGCCGCACCACCCCTCCACGACCCCTGCGTGATCGCCTATCTGCTGCGCCCCGACCTCTTTGGCGGTCGGCCCATGCACTTAGCGATCGAAACTGAGGGCACCCTCTGCCTGGGGCGCACCGTAGCCAATAGGCACCCGACTCCCACTGCCCCCGCCAACGCCACCGTCATTGAAACTGCCAATGCCGACGGTATCTATGCCCTTTTGACAGAACGCCTCGGGAAACTATAGTCGGGCACAAAACTCCCCCAGCGCGCTTGATAAGATAGCCCTATGGCTTACACCACCGCACAACTCCTGGACTTTCTCGATCAGGAACTTCGCGCCACCTGGAAGGGCGAGCGGGTGGTGCTGTCCTCCGCCGATCGCATCGACAATCCGGTGCTCTCAAAGGCGATCGGGGCTGACAAGCTCAGCAAAGTGTTTGCCATTCAAGACTTTCGCGCCCAAATTCACGACTACCAGCACCAGCACAGGGTGTCGGGTTTGATGTGGCACACCTGCCGGTTTCAGGGCCGCAGCCTGCACGTGCCCGAGCTGCATCCCCAGCTGATCGCTATTCCTGCCGACAAGCTGGTTTTAGTGGGGGCAAAGCCAGCCATAACCGAGTTTTGGCGACAATCCATCGCTGGCCTGCGCCTGTGGATGGCGGGAAACGACCCCCAACCCACCACCGTAGCTGCTGTGGAAGAACGCATTGCTGCAAGCGAATGGGCTGAGCTATCCGCCACGCGAGATGAACTGTACCTCAGCTTGTGCTGGGGCGACCCCAAAGACTGCCACTGTGACTGGGCAAAGCCGGAGTCGGGGTGCGATCGCATCATCGCCACCGCCGGAGAACCCAGCGGCATCAAGGTATGATTGAGAGTCGAATAACGCAGCTTTTCCCTAGGAGCACCTCCATGGCCATTGCCGTCGGCGTCATCGAAACCCAAACCTTTCCCGCAGTGCTAGCCGCCGCCGATGCTATGGTCAAAGCGGCCAACGTTACCGTCTCGGTGCAAGATCGCTCCGAGAGCGGGCGGCAGTTTGTGGTGATTCGCGGCCTGATTGCGGAGGTTAAGCGCGCCATGGAAGCCGGGCTGGTAGCGGCCAAAGCCTGCCCCAACCTGGCCGAAGTCACCTCCCACGTGATCATCCCCAACCCCACCGACAATATTGACGTGATTCTGCCCATTGGGTTTACTGCGGCATCAGAACCCTTCCGGGTATAGGTCTACTATTACAACCCCCACAGTCTTTAATAAATCGACACGGCGCGATCGCTACCACTGCCCCGTACAATGAAGGTTGAATTTTTTACCCACAAAGCTTTCTCAGGAGTACAACCATGCCACAGGCTGTCGGGTCGCTCGAAACCAGAGGGTTTCCCCCGGTGCTAGCCGCCGCCGATGCGATGGTAAAAGCCGGGCGCGTAACGCTCATTGGCTATATTCGCGCCGGTAGTGCTCGTTTCTGCATCAACATTCGTGGCAGTGTTTCCGAAGTTAAAGCCGCCATGGCCGCTGGGGTAGAGGCCGCCGAAAAAACTCCCGGTGGCATCCTCGAAACTTGGGTAATCATCCCCCGTCCCCACGAAAACGTAGTGGCCGTGCTGCCAATCGAGTTTAACGAAGAGACCGAAATCTTCCGCCAGGCGGTCGAGCAACCCATTTTGCCCGGCTCCACAGGTCGCTAAAATACCCCTTTTTTAAAAACCCCTAGATGGTCGCTACCGATCATCCAGGGGTTGTTCACGAGTGCGCGGGGTAGCCAAACGCTACAGGCGAAAACAGCTTGGTCAAGCAGTTCTGTCAGTGGTTAGCAGGGCAATGCTCTGACCAGTCTTCGGCGCTGCTGGATACAGGTATAAATCAAAACTGCAACGCCTCTCGTAGGGACAAACGGCCGTTTGTCCTCACCCAAATTCATGCTTCAATTCAGCAACACCTAGTTTTCTCTGGTCAATGCTTCGGGTTTGTGAGCGGCTTGGCTGCCGGTTTTCTCACTTTCTACCAAATACTGGGGACTTTCCTTAGATGCAGCAACGGTATGACCCTTGATTTCGGTACGAGATGTGAGCTTTTCAACTATCGTACCCGTGGTTTTCCCCTGGGAAGTGCTCCAGGAAACCTTGTCTCCTTTTTTGAAGGCTTGTTCCATGACAATTCCTTAAACTCAGTTATTGGTCAACGGTTGGTCAAAGCAAAGCTGCCAAAATGGTCAGAGCGGATCACCCTGAGCTGAACTTGGCCTTGCAAACACAATAAAACCCGACTTGCTTGAGCTCAAGGCGGCGGAAGTATGACTATCTTCCACCAACAGCTTAGATCTCAAGCAGGTCGGCTTATCTCCTGATTAAGCATTAGCGAGAACTAGAGAATTTCGCCAGAGACAGCGTCTTCTTTAAGCTCTTTCTTAAACAGAGTTAGCAGTGAGGGAGTAGCAAAGAAACCAAAATAAATACCCAGTGCGCCCGTTAGTCCGTGCAGAAAGACGTCGGCTCCGTAGAGCGGAAAAAGTCCGAAGAAAGTATTGGCCACCGGCACTAGACCCAGGACAGTCAGGGTAGTGTAGTAGATACCCAGTTGTCCAGAGAATAGACGAGAACTATCTAACGCGATAGAAGCAACGATTCCCAACAAACCTGTAACGAGGTGAATAATATTGTGAGGTGTATTAACTGGGAACAGACCCATCAAATAGCCAAATCCAGAAACAACACCCAGCTTCTCGATCGAAGGCGGCATGGCACCGGACTGAGATACTAAGGCAGGAATAAAGCCCAGGATACCTATTGTTAGGTAAAATATGCCGATAATCAGTGCAAATCTTTGTGCAGCTTTCATGTTAATTCTAAGGTAAACGTCAGATAACGGTTTTGGGTTAAGCTTGCAGCGGCTTGGTGAAGCTCATTACTACCTAGCTAGGAGTGAACCCGTAACAATTAACTAAACTCTAAAGACATTGGTGGGCTTGAGCCTCTCTAAAGAGAAATAGTTGCTCCTAGGTCATTGGGTAGAATAAAGTCCTTAATTGCGATCAATCATCTTAAATGCCGTTTGGAGAATTGTTTTTATCGCTACAAGTAAGAAAATGCCGATTCAAAAGAGAATTTGGCTGATTTTGAAAAGATTGCGATCGCATCTAATACTCCTGATTTAATCTCAGGTTTTTTTGATATAACTAATGCTTTCAGAACAATCCTAAAATTACTTTGTCCTGAATGTCGGGCAATAAAATCTTGGTCTCAGGTGTTTATTGTGCTCCATTAAATATCTGACAGAGCACAATAAACTTACCCAAAGCTGAAGTAATGGGCAATGCTAACGATTAATCATCGTTAGGCAACTCGCCATTGTCTACTCCAGGGATCAGAGTCTTAGCATTTTGGGGATAAATTCCAGCCATATTTTTAACTGCGTCAGCCGATTCTTCAGCAATGCGCTTCAGCTTTTCGCCAGGTTGACCTTCCAAGGCTTCGTTTTCAGCTTCCCATTGACCCATGGTGCGGGGACGGCCAACATCTTGAGTAGGCGGCAATTCGTTAGAATAGGCGCGGTTGCTAGTATTTTGATCAGCTTTGATGCCGCTGGTGGCGAGCAAAACAACCACAGCAGAGCAAGCTACTGCAAACTGCTTCCATTGAATGCGGCTCAGCATTCCCTTTAAAGCTGCAAAAATATTTTTCATCACAAATTACCTAATATTTAGTCAAAACTACGAATCAGTAAGCAATCTAGCTTGCTGTTCTAGTGATAGGTTAGGTAACTCTTCCAAGAAGCTTATCGCTCAAAGGGCATATCTTCGCCAGTGTTGAAAATTTCTGGGTATTGTGAATGCTTGCCTATCCTGCCAGAGTATTTCTCTCAAAGGGATGAGACTAAAACCTCTCTACGATAGGGGAAGAACAACAGGAGTCGGTTTTAAGGTGCTCTCGTAACCATTAGAGAGAGCTATGCCCCAGCCAAACCACTCTATTGCTGATTCAACCCATGACGATACGCTAGAAACCCTTATTCATCAATTATTTGAGGCCCCACCCCATAGCCCCACCTCAACGCGAGCAATGGATGATGTTTTGGCCAGGCTAGGGCAGCAGTTGCAGTGCGATCGCGTCTTTTTGTACCTGCGTTCGCCCGATACTCAGCTCGGGCGAGTGCCCTTTTGCTGGAGAGAGCGATCCTCGGTACCCACCATCTATGACCCGGCCTGGAAGCCGGAAGATCCGGCTTTGGCAAAGGATGACCCCATGTTTGCGGCTGCTCTTAAGGCTCAGCCCAGTATTTTTGTAGAGGACGTAGAAACCGCTAGCTCGGAGGTGTTGAATCGCGAGTTTGAGCGCCAAACCTTTGGGCATCGAGCCTTGAGCCATGCCCATCTGTGCTCGGAGCAAATCCTGTGGGGCATTTTGCAGGCCTGTGTCTTCGAAGAGCCCCGAGTGTGGAGCCAGCGCGATCGCCAACTCATTGAGCAGGCCGTTACTCAGCTCACCCCCTTTGCCATCGACTATGTGAGGTCTGAGCCAGAGTTGGCAACCAGTCGGTAGTAAAAATCTACGGGTGAATGCAGCCCGACCATTGCAGTCAGCCTTCACCCGTAGAAGCGCTATCTAAGAAACAGTCTGCGGCAAGGACAAAACTGCTTGTCTGTGACTAGGGGTTAGGGTCGCTAGCCCTCGGTTAGCGGCGCTCAATACTGCCAACAGCGAAGCCGTGACAATGCTGCTGTGAATGCCCACCCCATGGATGGTGCCCTCTAGCCAATCGGCGGCAATCTCAATTAGCGCGATCGCATCGGCATCGCTGCCGTGCCCAATCGCTCGCTCCTCGTAGCTGTGTATCCGAATTTTTAGATTCAGCGCATCTACAAAGGCGTCGATAGGGCCGTTGCCTTGGCCTGCTCGGCTGAGCAATACGTCGCCGCATTCCAATGTTGTGGAAATGGCCGACGGGGTTTCATCGTCTTGCCAACGGTGGCTGACGTATTTGAATGGCAGGTTAGCCCGCAGATACTCCTGTTCAAACAGATCCCACAGCATGGGCGCGGTCATCTCCTTGCCGGTGGCATCCATGGCCCGCTGCACCACTTGGCTAAACTCAATCTGCAAGCGGCGAGGCAGGCTGAGGTTGTAGTCACGCTCTAGCAAAAAGGCAATGCCTCCCTTGCCCGACTGGCTGTTTACCCGCACCACTGATTCGTAGGAACGGCCCAGGTCGGCGGGGTCGAGGGGCAGGTAGGGCATATCCCACAGGTCTGCTGGGTTGCGGGCGGCAAAGCCCTTGCGAATTGCATCCTGGTGGGAGCCTGAGAAGGCGGTAAACACCAGATCGCCCACGTAGGGATGGCGGGGGTGAATGGGCAACTGAGTGCAGTCTTCGACAATGCGGGCCACCTCGTTGATACGCGAAAAATCTAGCCCTGGGTGAATGCCCTGGGTGTAAAGATTGAGCGCCAGGGTGACGATATCGACATTGCCAGTGCGCTCGCCATTGCCAAATAGGCAGCCTTCGACGCGATCGGCCCCGGCCATTTGGCCCAGCTCGGCGGCGGCGATCGCACAGCCCCGGTCGTTGTGGTTATGCACGCTCAAATCGACGCTGTCGCGGTAGGCGAGGTGGCGGTGCATCCATTCCACCTGGTCAGCAAAGACGTTAGGGGTGGCGCTTTCGACCGTGGCGGGCAGATTGATGATGGCTTTGCGATCGCGCGTCGGCTGCCATACCTCAAGCACCGCATTGCAGATATCTCGGGCAAACTCCAGCTCGGTTTGAGAAAACACCTCCGGCGAATATTCAAAGCGCCACTGGGTTTCAGGATGCTCTGCCGCCAAGTCGCGGATCAATGTTGCTGCCTTTACTGCCAGTGCGATCGTTGCCGCTTCGTCATTGCGAAACACCACCCGCCGAAACACCGGAGCCGTGGCGTTGTAGACGTGGACGATCGCCCGCTTGGCCCCAGCGAGGGATTCAAACGTGCGGCGAATTAGGTCTTCCCGCGCCTGGGTCAGCACCTGAATTTCCACATCCTCGGGCACGCGGTTTTCTTCGATCAGGCGGCGCACAAAGTTAAAGTCAGTTTCGGAAGCGGAGGGAAAGGCTACCTCAATTTCCTTAAAGCCGATCGCCACTAGCAGCTCAAACATGCGCAGCTTTTGCTCGACAGACATGGGCTCGATCAGCGCCTGGTTGCCGTCGCGCAGGTCGGTGCTGAGCCAGAGGGGGGGCTTGGCGATCACCTGGCTGGGCCAGGTGCGCTCGGGCAATGCGATCGGCGCAAAGGGGCGATACTTTTCGGCAGGGTTGGTCAACATGGGAGAGATCTCTTAAGTTTCAGATAGCAATACTGAGGTGATTTCTAAACATCACCTGATTGGGATGGTGGGCAGTGCCCACCCTACAAAGCTGAGGATTGGTGCATAGCGTTAGGCCGTAAGTACTGCACAGCCGCACAGGCTGTCTTGCCTAAACTCCCAATCAATAGTCAGGTCTAGGAAAAACCTTTGACCTGGGGAGTCGAGCTATTCAGGGCATTGCGCCTTTGTTTTAAAAGTTAGTTGCGCCCAAGGCGCAGCAGCAGCCCCAGCCCTAGTAGGCTGAAGAGAGGGGCGAGGGTTAGCTGCAAAGAAGACATTGACGAGCTACGGCGCAAGATTGCACAACACCCGCATAGTAACCGCGCGGCAAAGCAGCGTCAAGGGCTAGGGCGTCGCGATCGCAGATCGCTCTGAGCAGCGGGGCTTGATCTGGAGAGCATGGGGCAATGGCGCGATCGCAGCACCAGCGGGCATTAACCAGAGATTAATTTAACTCAACCCAGTTCATAGCGCGCGCACCACTTATTAGTGACAATAAGATTGGGGATCTCGCTCCTTTCGATTGGCTGAGCGGTTAGCCAGGGCACATCTAGTCCTCATTAACCCAAGCTGCTGTTTTTGGCTGTTATCGGCCCCCTGTGTCCACTGGTGCAGGGGGCTTTGTAAACGCTCTAATTCTCAATGCCCTACCGTGACGCTGTATGACCGCTGAACCCAACTTCGTCCTCGATTTGACTCTGGCCCTGGGTTGCTCTGCCATTGGCGGCTACATTGCCCATCGTCTCAAGCAGCCGGCGCTGCTAGGCTACCTCGTCACCGGGCTGATCATCGGCCCCTTTGGCCTTGGGCTACAGACCGATGTAGAGCAAATTCAGGCTCTGGCGGAGGTCGGCATTGCCTTTTTGCTGTTTGCCCTGGGGGTTGAGTTTTCGCTGACAGAACTCAAGCGGGTCAAAGATATCGCCCTTAAGGGCAGCTTTTTGCAGATGGGGCTGACTACGCTGCTGGTGTGCTCGGTGTCGCTGCTGTCGGGCACGGCCAACTCCCCGCTCCAGGGCGTTTTTCTGGGGTTAGTGCTGTCGCTGTCATCTACGGCGGTGGTGCTCAAGACCCTCACAGACCGCGGCGAAACTGCCACCGTCCACGGCCAAGTGATGCTGGGGCTGCTAATTTCCCAAGACATTGCCCTGGGGCTAATGCTGGCGGTGCTGCCGGTGCTCAACCAGCCCGATGCCCTGGGGCCAGCGCTGGCGATCGCAGCGCTTAAGTTTGGGCTATTTTTGGCGGGGGCGATCGCCTTGGGCCGCTGGGTGGTGCCCCAGCTGATTCAGCACATTGCCGCCACCGAGAGCAGCGAGCTGTTTTTACTCACTGTAGTCGCCCTCTGCCTGAGCGTTGCTTGGATCACCTCCTTTTTGGGCCTCTCCATTGCGATGGGAGCCTTCGTCGCTGGCCTGATGATTTCTGAAATTGACTACGCCGACCAGGCTCTGGGTAAGATTTTGCCCCTGCGCGACACCTTTGCCTGTCTGTTTTTTGCCTCCATCGGCATGCTGATCGACCCCCATCTGATCGTCAGCGATCTGGGCCGAATTCTGGAGCTGGTAGCGCTGATTATGGTGGGTAAGGCACTGATCATCTTGCCCATTGTGCTGGGGTTTGGCTATTCGCTCAAAACAGCGGTGAAGGCCAGCTTTGGCCTCAATCAAATCGGCGAATTCTCCTTTGTGCTGGCGCTGATGGGGCTAGAGCTGGGGCTGATCAATGAGGAGCGCTACTCCCTGCTGCTGGGCACGATCGCCATTTCGCTGATGCTCACCCCGCTGTGGATCAACCTGGCCCCCAAGGTGGCCGACTGGCTGCACAACCTGCCGGTGCTAAAAGACTTTCTCAACCAGGCTGAAGAGCCCACGCTGCTGTCGGTGCCCGGCGATATTCACGACCATGTGATTGTGGCGGGCTATGGTCGGGTGGGCGAGGTGCTGGTCAATGTGCTGCTCAGCCGAGGCTATTCGGTGCTGGTGGTCGAAAACAGCGAAACCGCCATTCAGCGCCTGCGCAATCGCCATGCGCCCCTGGTACAAATTCCCTTTGTCTACGGCGATGCTGATAGCGAGCTGGTGCTAGAGAAGACCTCGTTAGCAACCGCCAAGGCCCTGGCCATTACCCTGCCCGACCCCATGACGACCCGCCTGGTGCTGCAACGGGCGCTGCTCAGAGCCCCGGAGCTGGATATTATTGCGCGATCGCACAACAACGAAGAGATCGATGTGCTCACGCAGCTGGGGGCCAGGGAAGTGGTGCAGCCGGAGTTTGAGGCAGCCCTAGAGTTGGGCTCTCACTTGCTCAACACCCTGGGCGAAAAGTCGATCGAAATTCAGTCGGTGCTGGATTGGATTCGCCAGGATCGCTATCGCAGCATTCGCCCGGCAGTGCAGGTAGGCGAGGGGTAGGGGTGAGGGAGTGGATAGGTGGATGAGTAGGTGGGGAGTTTAGAACAAGATGGGCTTGATGCGTCTGAGAACGTCTTGGAGTAGCAGGTCTGGGCAAGGGGCAATAAATTGAGCATTTCTGGCTTTGAAGTCGAGCGATCGCAGCTGGTCGGCCATAATTACCCCAGTGATGGTTTCGCTCTCGGGCACTTTGACGTAGAAAGGGTTGCGTCGCTGGGTATTGCTGATAGGGCAGACGAAAACAAACCCCATTTTTGCGTTGAAGCTGCTTTGGCTGACGACTAGGGCGGGGCGTTGGCCTTTGGCCGGTCTTTGACCATCACCC
>JANPIO010000338.1:0-11591 GCA_031425055.1 Phormidium sp. VAR_61_metabat_6 | reverse complement strand
CCACGCATTTTGCTGCTCGATGAGGCCACCAGCAGCATTGATACGCGCACCGAGGGGCTGGTGCAGGAGGCGATCGCCCGTCTCCTGCACAACCGCACCAGCTTTGTGATTGCCCACCGCCTCAGCACCGTCACCCAGGCCGACCAAGTGCTGGTGATTCAGCAGGGCGACATTGTCGAGCAGGGCACCCACACCGAGCTGATGGCCCGTCAGGGCATCTACGCCAACCTCTACAGCTTGCAGTTAGGCGCTGACTGAGGAGCCATCGAGCTAACATTTACCAATCATCAGACTTCACCAATAAAGGCCGTCGTTGAAATAGAAGATCCAGGCTAGGGTGGCTGCCGCAGTGGATAGATTAATCAGGGGTAGGGCGGTAAACCCGCAGGCCAACAGGTAGCGATAGGGCAAATTGGCGAACACCGGCAGCAGAAACACTAGCCAGCTCAGCACCACCACTACCAGGCAAACAATCGGAAAGGTGACAACGCTGATAACTAGGGTCACTGCGGCAGGGCTTTCGAGAACCTTGGGGTCAGTAAACATCATCGACGTCATGAGCGCGGGCATCAACCCGGCGATCGCACCGACGATCAGCAGAACTGTCGCAGTAAAAAGCACCATTAGAGCGGTTTTCCGGCGCATAGGGTTTGTTAGAGTAAGGGCCGATGCCTGGGCGGAGGGATACCCTAGATTGCCCAGTGCCTCGCCCAACCCATCTGAGGTGCGCCGATGAGTCAGGTCGATCAGCCCCCCGTAGCTCTGGTAACCGGAGGTGCCCAAGGGATTGGCCTTGGTATTACCCAACTCCTGCTCAATCAGGGTTGGCGCGTTGCGATCGCCGATATGAATATGGCCGCTGGCGCTGCCCTCCAAGACACTTTGTCCCAGTTTCACGAGTCGTTTATCTTTTTGCCCTGCAATGTATCTCAGGAGCCTGAGGTGGAGCGCTGTGTCGGGGCTGCTGTGGATTGGTTTGGCCACCTCAACGCGCTGATCAACAATGCGGGCATCGCCCATCCTTACAGCGGCCCCGTCGAAGACTTAGAACTGGAAGACTGGAATCGCTGGATTGGCACCAACCTGACGGGGTATTTTCTGATGGTTAAGCATACCGTCCGTCATCTGCGCATGGCTCAGGGTGCGATCGTCAACATTGCCTCGGTTCGCGCCCTTCAGTCTGAACCCGACTCCGAAGCCTATGCCGCCTCTAAAGGGGGCGTCGTGGCGCTGACCCACGCTCTAGCCATGAGTCTCGGCCCAGCCATCCGCGTCAACTGCATTAGCCCCGGCTGGATCGATGTTAGTGCGCTGAAACATCCCCCCCAAGAGTCGCACCTGAGCCCGGTTGACCAGGCTCAGCACCCCGTGGGGCGCGTGGGTCAGGCTCAAGATATTGCCGAAATGGCCTACTTTTTGCTGTCAGACAAAGCCAGTTTTATCACGGGGCAAAATATCGTGGTCGATGGCGGTATGGGCCGCAAAATGATCTACGAGGAGTAGGCCAAGACAAAAGCAGAGGCTAGATCAGGTTTAGGGCGGCCAGTCGCTCAAGGCCAAGGGCGATCGCGTCCTCCTCCAGTTCGGTGTAGCTGAAGATAAACTCGTGCCCTGGGTTAGGGCCGAGGTACTGGGGGCTGGCGGCGATTAGCCCCACGCCCACCTCGGCGGCTTTCGCTATCAGCAGGTCGTCGGGGATGTCGGTCACAAAGCGCACCATCACGTGCAGCCCGGCGTTCTCGCCCAGCAGCGTGGCGCGATCGCCCCAGTGCTGGCCCAGGGCCGCCACCAACGTCTGCCGTCGTCGGTCATAGAGGCCCCGCATGCAGCGAATGTGGCGCTCTAGGTGGCCCTCGGTGATGAAGTCAGCCAGCACCGCCTGCTCTAGGGTCGGCCCTTGGCGATCGGCCAGCCACTTGGCGCGGCTAAACACTGCCACCAGGGTCGGAGGCAGCACCATATACCCCACCCGCAGCGACGGAAACAACACCTTCGAAAACGTGCCCACGTACAGCACCGACTGCCCATCCCCCAACCCTTGCAGCGCCGGAATCGGGCGACCGCCGTAGCGATACTCGCTGTCGTAGTCGTCTTCAAAAATCAGGCTGCCGCTCTGCTCTGCCCAGGCCAGTAGGGCCAGTCGGCGCGGCAAAGACAGCACCGCCCCGGTCGGAAACTGGTGTGACGGGGTGACATATACCAGGCGAATGGGGGCGGGAGTATCAGCCAGCGCCGCCACATCCATGCCCGCCGCGTCTACCGGAATTGGGCACAGCGTGGCCCCCTGGCTGGCTAAAACACGGCGGGCGCTGAGATAGCTGGGTTCTTCTAGGGCCACTGTGTCGCCCGGCGACAGCAGCAGGCGCGTAGCGAGGGCCAGCGCCTGCTGGGTGCCGTTGGTGATCAAAATTTGGTCGGGGTGACAGTGCACGGCGCGGGCCTGGGCCAGATAGGCTGCGATCGCCTCTCGCAGCGGCCCATACCCCAGGGGATTGGTCGCGTAGTCGAGCCAGTCGGTGCGGCGACAGTGGCGAGACAGCAGCTGCCGCCACAGCTCTAGCGGAAAGCGATCGAGGGCCGGGCGGCCATAGCGAAAGCTCAGGGGCACAGCGGGTTCGGGGCTGGGGCCAGGGTCGATCTGCTCCAGACGACGACCGTAAGCCGACAGCGGCACAGCGGGGATTGGCCCCGCCGGGATAGCGATTAAGGGAGGCGATCGCAGCAGGTCGTCGGGCAGCTGGTCGCAGACATAGGTGCCAGAACCCGTCACCGTTTGCAGATAGCCCTCGCTCAGCAGTTGGTCATAGCTCTGGGTCACCGTGGCCCGCGATACGCCTAGACTCTGGGCCAGGGCGCGGGTCGAGGGCAAGCGCTGGCGAGGGGCCAATCGCCCCTTGAGAATCCCGGCCCGCAAAGCGGCATAGATCTGCTGGTAGACGGGGTTGGAACTGTGGAGGTCAAGGGCAATGGCAAAATCCATGCGGGTAAACCCGTGGGGGATAGTCAAAGTGGACTGGTTGGTTTAGCCAAAATTGGCTCTTGTGGCTCTCCAATCCTCTGTCTATGCTAGGTCACGACGGCGGTTTTAAATGGTTGCCTGGAGTTTGAACCCAGCTATGGTTGTCCCTGATTTCCTACTCTTTCGCCCCGGCACCCCGGAAGAAGATGCGGCGATCGCCCAGCATTTTTACCGCATGTGGCGTGACCTAGGCGTAGACAAAAACCACATTCAGCCCAATTGGCTCACCGTAGGGCTAGAGTTTGTCGATCAGGCCAGGCGCACCCTTGATTACCAGGCCTTTGTGGCTGAGGCCGAGGGAAATGTTGTGGGCTCGGTCAGTGGCCAGCGTTTTGCCGGGTTGTATCCCCCGATTTTGTCGCCCACCTATAGCCAGTACGGTTACATCTGGGGCGTGTATGTGGAGCCTGCCTATCGCAATCAGGGTGTGGCCACCCGGCTGACCCAACTGATGGTGGAGCATCTCCAAGGCATGGGCTGCACCAAAGTTGTGCTCAATGCGGCCCCTAAGGCGCGATCGCTCTACCAAACGCTGGGCTTTAGCGAGAGCAACCTGATGGAACTCAATCTTGTATCCCAGGAGGGCTAGATGTCGATTGCCTTACCGATTGCTCTAATTCCTGAGTCAGCCAGCCTGGCCGACTATCAAGCGCCATCGACGGTGGTGAATAGTGAGCATCCGGCCATTGCTGATCGGGCGCGATCGCTTACCACAGCAGTCACTTCACCCACGGAGCAGGTCAAGATTGTCTACGAGTGGGTGCGCGATGCGATCGCCCATACCTGCGACATCCAGGCCGAACTCGTCACCTGCACAGCCTCCGAGGTGCTGGCCCAGGGCCACGGCTTCTGCTTTGCCAAGGCCCATCTGCTGGCGGCCCTGTTGCGCCACTGCGGCATCCCCACCGGGTTTTGCTACCAACGGCTCGTCTTCGACGATGCCCAGCCTACCCACCACACCCTGCACGGCCTCAATGCCGTCTACCTAGCCGAGCGAGACCGCTGGGTGCGGCTCGATGCGCGGGGCAACAAGCTTGGGGTGCAGGCCGAGTTCAACGGCGATGGCCATCGAGAACAGCTCGCCTTCCCCAGCCGCCCCCACCTCGGTGAAGTTAATTACCCCACCATTTATACCCAGCCCCACCCTCTAGTCGTCACCGCCCTACAAACCCACCCCACCGCCGCCGCCCTGATTGCCCACTTGCCCACTGCCCTATAGCTCATCCCCCCTACTCCCCACCCTCTTACCCATCCACCCCTATGTCCCAAGAATCCCTCTCCCCTACCCCTCGTAGCCAAGTCAAGCGCCTCCCCCAGCGGGCCAGCTACGATCGCACCCCAGTCCATGCCATTCTCGATGAAGGGCTGGTCTGCCATCTGGGATTTGTCGCCCAAGGGCAACCCTTTGTCATCCCCACTGCCTACGGTCGCCTGGGCGATCGGGTCTACATCCACGGCTCCCCAGCCAGCCGCCTGTTGACTACCCTGGAGCAGGGGGTAGAGGTCTGCCTCACCGTCACCCTGCTCGACGGGCTGGTGCTGGCGCGATCGGCCTTTCACCACTCCATGAACTACCGCTCGGTGGTGCTGTTTGGCACCGCCACCCGAGTGGACACTGCCGACGAAAAGCTGACGGCACTCAAAGCCTTTACCGACCACGTTGTGCCCGGTCGCTGGGACGAGGTGCGCCCCCCCTCCGCCCCAGAACTGGCGGGTACCCTGGTGCTGGCCCTGCCCATTGCCGAGGCCTCGGTTAAGGTGCGCAGTGGCCCACCCGTCGATGCCGCCACCGACTATGCCTTGCCGGTCTGGGCAGGAGAAATTCCCCTGGCGGTCACCGCCGCCGCTGCCGTTACCGACCCCCAGTGCTCGCCAAAAGCCGCGATTCCCGACTATGCCCAGCGCTATCGGCGGGGATGATGTGTTGATACATTAGCTTTTGGGCATAGGCAAAAATCCGATATTATTCCTACAAAGTATTGGTTTCACGCCCTTTTTCTTACCCCCTCACCCCCGGTGCAAGATCTAAGTATGCTCAGCTGTCTTTAGATAAAAAGAGCTATCACGAAAAAAGACGTCTACAGCTTTACACCCTGTAGACGTCTTTTTTAAGCCTCAACTGACGGTATATCAGTACTTTGGCCCTTTGTTGTTGCTCGCTATCTTTACATTTTTCCTTTTATGCGAACTAAAAAGGAATGTCGTCGTAGCTGGGGGCAGGGGCAGACGGCGGCGGAGTTGCTGGAGCCACCGGGGCCGCCGGGTGAGCGACTGCCGGGCGGGAGGCCGCCGGACTAGGCGTAGCCACAGGTACCGCTACGGCGGCTGGGGGGGCCATGGGCATGGTGTTGAGATCGCCCACCGCATAGATGCGCTGCACGGTCATTTCGACCTGCTTTTCTTTGTAGCCCTGGGGGCTATCGAGCACGTTCATGGCCAGACGACCTTCCAGCAGCACTCGCTGGCCCGCGTGGTACTGGGCCTGAATGTCTTGGGCCAGGTTGCCCCAGCCGACCACCTTCATCTGGGAGGAGGGGTCGCCCTCTTTTAGCCCTGGAAACTGCACCACAAACTCGGCCACGGGAGTTTGGTTGTCGGAGGTGTAGCGCAGTTGGGGCGACTGCACGATCTCGGCCATTAATAAGCAATTGTTCATAGCGGCATGGGCTCCTTGATCCCCTGTTCTTTCTCAATGAAGGTTTGGACGTGCTGCTGATATTTGGCTAAGGTGCAGTCAAGCCACTCGCGGCTCTGGCTGTTGCCGTAGATATGTACCAGGGGCTCGCCTGCGTCGGGCAGCACCAGCACCCAGTCGTCGGGGTTGTCACCTAAGATTTTAACGCCGTCGATCAACTCTAAACGCTCGGGCGGGTTATCTTCTACCAAATAGCGCATCAAGGCACCTTTGACCGTCCAGGGGCAGCGCAGGGTTTGCATGCGGTAGGCCATGCGGGGCAGGTCTGACCAGATCTGGCCGAGCGATCGCTGCTGCAAACTCAAAATCTCAATCAGCTTGGCGATGCAGAACATAGCGTCGAAGCCGGGATGCAGCTCAGGAAAGATAAAGCCCATCTCGCCGCTACCGCCCAGCACCACGTTGGGGTTGCTCTGGCAGGCTTCCATCAGAGCAGTGGGGTTGGCCTTGGTGCGAATTACGCGCCCGTCGTGGCGGCGGGCGATGTGCTCGATCGCCCCCGACGTGTGCACCGGCACCACAACGGTGCCGCGAGGGTGGGTGGTCAGCATCATGTGAGCCATCAGCGAGGTCAGCACTTCACCGCGAATGCGGGTGCCCACCTCATCGACGAGAATCAGCTGTTCGCCGTTGGCCGACACCTGAACCCCAAAGGTAGCCCGCAGCGCCTGCACTACCTGGCCCAGCTGGCTGAGCATCACCTCGCACTCATCGTTAGAGAGAGCCACCTGGCGCAGGCTGGCGTTGAGCACCACCGCGTCGCAGTCAAACTTGCCGAGAATCTGCGGCAGCACCGCCCCGGCCACGGCGTAGAGGTAGTCGATCACCACCTTGGCCTGGCTGTTGGTGACGGCTTGAATGTTGAGGTGCTTCTCAAAGGCGGTGGTGTAGGTGGAGACCACATCGGTGGGGTTGGTAACGATGCCGATCTCGTGGACGGGGGCTCGCCGCAAATCTTCTTTAAAGTAGGCACCCTCGATTTTCTTCTCTTTGCTTTTGGGGATATCGATGCCCTTCTCGTCAAAGAATTCGATCAGCACATAGTCGGGGCGATCGGGGTGCAGCCGCACGTGAATTCCCCCGGCGACGCCCATCGCCGCCAGCATGCTGCGGGCCACTGGAATGGCTGTCGCCTCCAAATTTTGAATGTTGATGCCGACGGACATCAGGCCCGCGATCAGCGATCGCGACACCATGCGCGAGATGCTGCGCTGATCGCGCGACACCGTAACTTGGGAGCCGGGCTTGAGGGTGGACCCGTAGGCCGCCCCCAGCTTGACCGCAAACTCGGGGGTGATGTCGATGTTGGCCAGCCCGGCCACCCCCCGCTGGCCAAACAGATTGCGCTGCGCCGTGTTGCCCCAGATAAGGTTGATGTTCAACGTTGCACCTGACTCGATTTGCTTGCTCGGCCAGACCCTTACGCCGGGGCTAATCTGCGCCTCTTCGCCCACCGTAGACAGCGGGCCAATCACCGCCCCCTCCAGCACATGGGAGCGGCGGTCAACCCGCGCCCCTCGGGCAATGGTGCAGGCCCGCAGGTGCACCTCATCGCCCACGATCGCGCCATTCCACACGATTGGTCGCTTGAGGTCGGCATCGCAGCCAATGGTGACGTTGTCACCGATCACGGTGCCCGGTTCGAGCACCGTGCGGGCACCGATGCGGCAGTTGTGGCCAATCATCACCGGCGGTTGAATCTGGACCGTTGGATCTATCTGGGTATTGTTACCGATCCACACGCCGGGAGCTGTCTCAGGGTATGCATAATCGACCATCACTTTGCGGTGCAGGGCATCGTACTGAGCCTCGCGGTAAGCCTCTAGGTGACCGACATCGCACCAGTAGCCGTCGGCCACATAGCCGTACATCGGTTCTCCCTTCTCCAGCAGCAGCGGAAACAGATCCTTGGAGAAGTCAGACTCTTGGTTGTCGGGCAGATAGTCGAGCACCTCAGGTTCGAGAATGTAGGTGCCGGTATTCACGGTGTCAGAAAAAATTTCGCTGGTGGAGGGCTTTTCTAAGAACCGATTGATGCGACCCGCTTCGTCGGTGATCACCACGCCAAACTCGATCGGGTTGGGCACTCGAGTCAGCACCAGGGTGGCCTTAGCGCCCTTTTGTCGGTGAAACGCGATCGCCGCTTTGAGGTCAAAATCGGTGACGCTGTCGCCGCTAATTACCAAAAACGTGTCGGTGAGCAGGTCGGCAATATTCTTGACGCAGCCCGCCGTGCCCAGGGGCTGGTCTTCTTCGACGGCGTAGGTCATCTGCACGCCAAAATCGCGGCCATCGCTAAAGTAGTTGCGCATCACATCGGGCAGATAAAACAGGGTGGCAATCACCTCATCAATGCCGTTGCGCTTGAGCAGGTTGACGATGTGTTCAGCAATGGGGCGGTTGAGAATCGGCACCATGGGCTTGGGCAAGTCACAGGTTAGAGGCCGCAAACGGGTTCCCGAACCACCGGCCATTAGCACTGCGCGCATAGAGTCTCCTTGCTGCGTAAACATTCCTGATG
The DNA here is from genome assembly GCA_031425055.1 of Phormidium sp. VAR_61_metabat_6. Classification (GTDB taxonomy): domain Bacteria; phylum Cyanobacteriota; class Cyanobacteriia; order Phormidesmidales; family Phormidesmidaceae; genus Nodosilinea. The sequence continues at coordinate 3,356 of JANPIO010000338.1, read as the reverse complement.
GGGTTGCCCCAGCTCTAGCTAGAGCTTTCAACCAAACACCGATCACAACCATTAACCGAGATATCTATAGCATAACTCCAGCATTAATCCATTAAAGGATAGACTGGAGTAAATACATGCGATATGTGTATGAGCACGGGTGAGATCGGTTTTGCCCGGCCACGACCGTTCTCTCCCGCCGCGCCTAGGGGAGCAAACGTTTGAAAAAGTAAGGCAATGGCGGGCAACCGGGGGCAACGTTGGTATTGTAGAAGCATAGGTGAACCGGGTAGAAAGGAGCAGTGACTATGGGTACATTGATCGTGCTTTTGTTGGCCGGTATTTATGGCGGCGGGGCCTTTAAATTTTGGACGGGGTTCAATCGCACCAACTTTACCGATGGCAAGGTGAAGTTCACTTTGCTGTGGCCGCTGTTTTTAGCGCTCAACAAGTCATACCGCCAAAACTTTAGCCGGGCCCTCAAAGGATGAAAGGCGAAGGCATGAGCCGCCTGCCCGCCGCCGACCCCTCTCCCTGGGGAGCCCAGGTACAGGCTGTTTCCCAGCGCTACGACCAGGAGTTCGCCGGCAAAGCTTTTGACCTGCCCCCCGAGGTCGAAGAGATGGCGGTGTTCCAAGACTGGATTGCCGGGTCGCTGACACCGCGCATCTCGACGCCCTTTTGGGAGTCGGTCAAGCCCCGCAAGCGCGATCGCTGCCTCGATATCGGCTGCGGCATCAGCTTTTTGATCTATCCCTGGCGCGAGTGGGATGCCCTATTTCAGGGTCACGAGATTAGCTCGGTGGCCTGCGCTGCGCTGACCGCTCGCGGCCCCCAGCTCAACTCAAAGTTGTTTAAGGGCGTCACCCAGGGCCCCGCCCACCGGCTGGAGTACGAGCCTCACACCTTTGATATGGCGATCGCCACGGGTGTCAGCTGCTACTACCCCGCCGACTACTGGGCCACGGTGCTACAACAGGTAAAAAAAGTCCTCAAGCCCGGCGGCTGGTTTTTGTTTGACGCCATCAACCCCGACGCCGAGCTGGCCGAGCCCTGGGCCATTCTCGAAACCTACCTAGGGGCTGAGGTGCATTTAGAATCCCTCGATCGCTGGCCCGCCCTGGTCAAAGCCGAAGGCGCACGAGTTGTTTCCACTAAAGACTATGAGCTGTTTCGCCTTTTTAAGGTGAAGTGGGACGCTTAGTTTGCGCTACCATTAGCGGCGACATTTGGTCGAGAGGTCGCGCATGGGATTGGGTTCGGGAAACGCCAAACTGGGGCTGGGACTGCTGCTGCTCGCGCTACTGGGTAGCTGCAACCGAGGCGCTGAGATCTCCGACGCGGCTTCGGCTGGCACTGAGAGCACGCCCACGGCTGCAACCGAGGCTGCGGCACTGCCGGAGGATAGCGGCTATCGCTCGACGCCGATTGACCCCAGCCGCACGGCTCAGCTAGTGACCCAGGGGGAGGGGTCGCAAGTCAATCTGCGATCGCAGCCCACCACCCAATCTGACTCGCGGGGCTACGGCCTCGGCGGTGACACGGTGACGCTGCTGCGCTTGGCCGAGGGCGAAGAGGGCCTGAGCTGGTACTACGTCAAGTTTGCTCAATCTGAGGCCGAGGGCTGGGTGCGCGGCGATTTTATTGATACCAGTGCCCAGGTCGCTGCGCCGTCTCCCACTTCTGAAGAAATTACCACTGGCCCCTGCGGAGACAACCGACCGGAGGCATTTTTTGAAACTAAGTCATTTAATATTCACCTCTGCCAAACCCCCCAGGGGCTGAGCTACATCGGCACCAACAAAACCAACAGCGAAACCCTCACCACCACCGACGTGCGCCACAGCCAGGGCACCTACATTGCCATTGACGGCAACCGTCAGTACCACGTTAGCGATCAGACCCTGGCGGTGTATCAGGTGAACGGCGGTAGCTACGACCAGCTCGAAGGCGAAGACGTGGTTCGCCACGAGCGGTTCTTGTATTGAGGATGGGGAGGATGGTTTTCTTTGCTTTTTCTACTTTTGCCTCCCCCACGTTCCTCACCTTCCCCATCTCCCTCCCCTCCCCTACCTTCTTCACTCCTACTCTCTAACCTGGCGGAATCTCGTCCCGCGCTGGTGCCCGATCGGGTGGGGCCAAATCTACTGGGGCTGGGGCATAGGGGTCTTCATATTCCTGGGGGGTTTGAGTCTCAAACTCCTCCGGTAGCGGTTCAGTCTCAAATTCCCCTGGGGGGCTGAGCGGGGCGGGATTGGCACTGCTGCCGCCAACGGGGGCCACGGGCTGGGCCATTTCGGCGTGGATGGTTTCGGTCATGCGGCGAATCAGCTCGCTGGCGCGGCCGTCGTTGGCGGGGCGCTGCACCAGTACGGCTAGGGCGTAGCGCTTGCCGTTGGGCACATCGACTAGGGCAACATCGCCCAGCATGGCCTCGATGTCGCCGGTTTTGTTGGCCAGCAGTGAGCCATCGCGAATGCCGGAGGGAATCAGGCTTTCATTTTCGGTGCGCTGCATGATGCTGAACAGGCGATCGCGCGACCTGGGCGTCAGCAGCCCCCCCTGGTCAATTAGGGCCATCAGCAGGGTCAGGTCTTTAGCGCTGGTGGTGTTGGTGCCGTCTAGATCGGGCAGAGGGTTGCGCAGCAGGGTGTGCTCTAGCCCCCAGGCGGCAAAGGTTTGGTTGAGCGCCTCAATGCCTCCCAGAGAGGCAATCATCATGTTGGTGGCGGTGTTGTCGCTGGTCACAATCATGCGGGTGGCGATCTCTAGGGCGGTGTATTCAGTGCCCACTGCTTCGCCGCGCAGGGTGCCTGAGCCGTTCGCCATGTACTCCTCTTGCAGGGCCATAGATTGGTTGAGAGCTAGATTGCCCGCATCGACCTGCTGCAAAAAGGCCACCAAGATTGGCACCTTAATGGTGCTGGCCGAGGCGACGGGTTCGGCTCCGCCCAGGTCAATATACTGGCCGGAGTCGAGATCAACGGCAAAGCTGGCCGGGGTGAGGCCCGGAGTCAAGGTAGCCAATTGCTCAAGCTCGCCCTTGAGGTGAGAAATTTCGCCAGTCAGGCGTAGGTCGGTCACAGTGGCGGCGGTGCCCTGCACCAGCGAACCGGCGGTGCGACGGGGGTTCGCCTGGGCCGATGGGGTTGGGGTTTCACCAGGGGCAGCCATGTTGCTGGGGCTGAGCACCGAGAGCAGAGTGCCCGCGATCGCCGCTACCCCCACTCCCAAAATAATCAGGCGAATTAGGTAGAGCAGGGGCAGGGGTGGGTTGGCCAGCCGTCGCCGGGCTGTGGCAGCGCGCGATCGCCGGGGCGGCTGTGGGTTATCGCCCCCGCCGCCGGGGTTAGAGGCCCCTTCCAGCGTGCCGGGGG
>JANPIO010000337.1:0-14208 GCA_031425055.1 Phormidium sp. VAR_61_metabat_6 | reverse complement strand
CGGTGATTAGCATATCTCCGTCAGGCAACCAGACCATGCTCCAAGGATGCTCTAGGCCGTCTACAACGGTAACCGGCTCGACATTATTCATCACCACTTTGGCAGATGGCGTTTCAGGAGCGGCGGATTCGACCTGGGCGGTGTCAGCCGCAGGCTGGGCGGTGGGGCTAGGGGCTGAGGCGCAGCTGCCCACGGCAAGCAGAACGAGGCTGGGTACAAAAATAGAAGTAAACCGAGTAGATACCATAAATACCGCAGCGCGTTTAAAACCAGGAGCAATCACAGTCAGGGCGATCGCACTCCCTAACCAATCTCCCTAGGGCCTATAGCCAGCGCCATCTGCCCACAGACAGAGTTGCTAGGAACGCCACTCAGCCATCAGAGCCATTGCCGGCCCAGGGACGCCGCAGGTGCAGGGGCAAATGGGCGCGGTCGTTCAGCTGGCGCACAAAGGGGCCATACTCCATCAGCTCGACTAGCGACACGGCGCTGACGGGCATGGCTAGGCGATCGCGATAGCGACCGACATCGATGCCGAGCAGCGTGCACAGCATAATCCGCAGGGTGGCCTTGTGCGAAACGATCAGCACGTTGCCGTCGGGATAGGTCTCTTCAATTTCGGCCAGCACGTCAGAGCTGCGGCGGGCCACCTGCATGGCCTTTTCGCCATCGGTAGGCGTATTCCAGGCGGGGTCAGCCAACCAGCGAATGTAGTCGTCGTGGAACGTAGCGTTGACCTCGGCGGGGGCCATCCCTTCCCACTGCCCAAAGGACAGTTCTCGCAAATGATCGCGACGTTGCACCGTCAGCCCCGTGATCTGGCACAGGGGCTGCACGGTAGCAGCAGCATGACTGAGTGGGCTACAGAAAACCGCTTTCCAGTCGAGGTGGTGGTAGGCTTTGGCGAAATAGTCGGCCATCTGCTGACCTTGGGCCGTCAGCGCTACCTCATTTTGGCTACAGTAGCGACCCATGCGGCAGTACTCGGTTTCAGCGTTGCGAAGTAGGTAAAGCCTCAGGGGCATAGGGCAATTGACCTCAGGTGGAGGGGAGCGATCGCAGCTGGTCACTCAGGTGAGAGCGATCGGCAATGGTGTGAAACAGCGGCCCCCGCGGGCCCAGCTCGACTACGCTCACGGCGGCGACGGGCATATCCATGCGATCGCGGTAGCGACCGACATCAATACCCAGCAGAGTGCAGAGCATAATGCGAATAGTGGCCTTATGAGAGACTAGCAAGATATGTCCGCTGGGGTGGGTGCGCTCAATTTCATCGAGCACCTGGGCCGACCGGCGGGCGATGTCTACGGCGCGTTCGCCCCCCACTGGCGCATACCAGGCGGGGTCGGTGAGCCAGGCCACATATTCATCATGGTGCTCGCGATCGACCGCTGTGGGGTGCATGCCTTCCCAGCGGCCATACATCACCTCCCGCAGCCCGTCGCGCAGCCGCATCTCTAAATTCAGCACCTCACACAGCGGTCGGGCCGTCTCTACCGCCCGCCGCAGAGGGCTAACGTAGGCGGCGCTCCAGGGCAAGTGGGCATAGGTTTCAGCAAATTCCTGGGCCATGGCCATTCCCTCGGGGGTTAGACCAGGGTCGTTTTCGGGTGCGCCGCAGTAGCCACCCGTCAAGCTATAGGCGGTTTGGCCGTGACGCAAAAAGTAGAGAAAAACTCCCATCGGTGCCTGGTGGTAAACAAGCGCGGTAGCTCCTAGGGTCAACCTTTGGCCAGCAGCCTTAGAACACTCACCCACGGCAAAGGGCTGATCATCCCTAATCTAACCTACGGGCTGGGCAACCCAAAACAGGTTCAGAATTGTATAAGACTTAGCACCATCTCGGCCTATTCCAAGTCTCGGCGGCCCTCTAAGGCGCGGGCCAGGGTGACCTCGTCGGCATATTCTAAATCGCCCCCCATGGGCAGACCAAAGGCAATGCGCGTTACCCGAGTAAAGGGCTTTAGCAGCTGACCAACGTAGAGCGTAGTGGTGTCACCCTCAATACTGGGGCTAATGGCCATAATCACCTCTCGGGTGCCCTCTTTGCTGACCCGGTGCACCAAGGGGCCAATATTTAGCTGCTCGGGGCCAATGCCATCCATCGGCGAGATCAGACCGCCCAGTACGTGGTAGCGGCCTCGATATTCTCGGGTTTTCTCAATGGCAATAACGTCTCGCGAGTCGGCGACTACGCAGAGGGTCTGGGGGTCACGGTTGGTAGCCCGGCAGATGTCGCACACCGGGTCGGCGGACAGATGAAAGCATACCGAGCACTGCCCCACCTGAGCTTTGGCCTCCAGGAGCGCTTGGGCCAAAGCCTGCACCTCGGTTTGGGGGCGCTTAAGAATGTGCAGCGCCAATCGCTGGGCCGACTTAGGGCCAACTCCCGGCAGTCGCTGGAATTCTTCGATCAGTCGAGCCAGGGGACGGGTGTAAATGGGGACAGACTCCTAGGGTTGCTCAGTATTTAAATTGTACGTGTAAGGCTGTGCATGTAAGGTTAGGCCAATGACAGATTTGAGCGGCATGTGGCTGGGCACCTACTGGCAGCGGGATACCCCAACCCGCTTTGAGGCCACTCTGGTGCAGGGGGGCAATGTTCTAAGCGGCAGCATTCTCGATGGTGGTTATCTGGGTGAGGCTCAGCTCAGCGGCACCGTGGTTGGTCGCCGGGTGCAGTTTGTCAAACGCTATTTGGGGCGGGGGCAAGCAGTCATCGATTACATGGGAACGGTATCTGAAGACGGGGATCATATTACTGGGCAGTGGAGCATCGCTGGTTTCGATGCTGGCCCCTGGGAGGCCCACCGCAGCGATGACGACTTGAGCACTAGCTGGCAGGCGATTTTACAGCAAAACCTGGTACCAACCCTCAGCTAAGAGCCAAAAATCGAGTTTTTGTGCTTTGGCTGGCATTTTTTGGCCTAAAGAGGGCTTAGATTGCCTATTATCTGGTTGCCCTAGGCAACCTCGATACTGTACTCGGGATCGGGGAGCAATGCATTCTGTCTGGTTGCAGTTTTTAAAGCCCACGGTGATGGTGGGTATTTTGATGGCCAATGTGGCGCTGCCTAAATTTCCTGTGGCGGCACCTGAACAAAATTCCCAGGCCGCGATCGCCTTGCCCAAGGTTTCAACCTTGGCAGAGCTATACCGTCTGCGCGATCGCCTCGGGGGTGAACTCAGTCATTACCCCACCGTGATGGTGGCAACTCGCTCTGGAGTAGGGCCACCGCCCGCCGATGTGCTGACACAGCTGGGGACAATTAACTATCGTCTACAGCAGGAAGAAACTGCCCGACAGCTTCAGCAGCGAGCCGCGCAGGCCGCGGCGGCGGCGATCGCCCTGGGCAGCCCCGATCCCCTCTCTGTCACAGAACTGGCTACCGCCTACACTCACTGGGACAAAGCCGTAGCGGCGCTGAACCAGATTCCAGCCGACACCTTTGGTGAAGCCCAGGCAGCGGCTCAAAAACAGCAGTATGAACAGCAGCGGGCGATCGTGGCTTATCACTACGACACGGCCCAATCGGCTTTTCTAAAGCCCATCGTCGAACAAGCTGGCCTGGCCTCGCGGGTGCGCTTGACCGTGTGCTCACTGCAGCGAGAGTGCCGACGCTGGCAGGGCCACCTCCCGCCAGCTAGCCCGGCCAGCCTGATTAAAGTGCCGGTGGCGATCGCGCTCATGACCAAGCTTCACCAAGAGGGCACTGCCCCCGACACCCCGCTCTGGGTTAGCCCCAGCAATTGGACCGAGGATGCCGGGTCTATTTGGGTCAGCACCGAATATCCCGTTGAGCAGATTATGGGCGACATGATCAGCGCCAGCGGCAATATCGCCACTAACCAGCTAATTGACTACATCGGGTGGGACGGCATCAATCAAAGTCTGCGTAGCCGAGGTTACCAAGTCACCCGCGTCACCAGAAAACTGGTGGGAGAATCGACCTACCCCGCCAACGCCGGTAATGCCCCCAACGTCATCACCACCGACGAGCTCACCGACATGATAGTGGCCATCTATAACCGGGAGATTCCGAAAGCCCACCTGATAGAAGCAGCGTTGGCCAATCAGCGCGATCGCAATCTAGGCCACGCGGCGGCGCGTCCCCCCGTCGACTGGCTGGGCGAAAAGACCGGCCGCAATTCGAAGGTGCTGGGCACCACTACAGCGGTTAGCGTGAGCGGTCAACGCTACATTATTACCGCTACCCTCGACCACAGCGGTAACGATGCGGCTATGCAAAAGATTATTGCTGGGGTCATTCAGCACTTAGTTACCCACAACGGCTTTGAGTCTGAAGTAGCCAAGACTGAGGATATGGCTGCCCGTTCTAGAACCTTCTTGCCCTAAGAGAGCGATCGCCTTCGGACTCGGTATGACCCAGGTGAGCCAAACGATTCAACCGTTCTACACAGTAGGAAGCTGCCTCAGACCTTTAGCTACCGCGCCAACCAATCGACCAAAGCCTGGCGCATCGTGGCGACGGGCACCGGGCAGTCCAGCCAAATCTCTAGAGCTGCTGCCCCCTGCTGCACCAGCATTTCTAGCCCGTCTAAGGTGGCCAACCCCCGCTGATCCGCCAGAGTCAACAATTGAGTAGGCCTCGGCGTATAGATCAAGTCGTAGACTACGGCATGGGATGGAGCCAACGCCAGATCATCTGCGGTCAAGGGCGTCTGCCCAGCGGTAGTGTGCATGCCCAGGGGAGTGGTGTTGACAATCAGATCGGCGGTGGGCAGCAAGGTCGGTAGCGCCTCCCAAGGATGAACCGTGAGCGGAGGTTGCAGGGGCGAATTGACCCAGCCTTGCTGAAAGGCAGACAGAGATTCTGCCCTACGCCCCACCACTTGCACCGATCCAAATCCCAGGTGGGCACAGCCCGCCACTACAGCCCTGGCGGCCCCCCCGTTACCCAAGACCAGCGCGGTGCTCCCAGCCCAGGGTTTTAATGCTTTGAGCGGAGCCATAAACCCAGCCACATCGGTGTTGGTACCTGCCCAACCCTGCTCGGTGCGCCACACCGTGTTAACGGCCCCTACCGCCTGAGCTTCGTCAGTAACCGTGGCCAACAGAGGCAAAATGACCTGCTTGTGAGGAATGGTGATGCTGAACCCCTGCACCCCAGTGGCGGCAAAGCCCGCGATCGCCGCCTCAAGCCCTTCTGCTAGCACCGGAAAGGGTACATAGACATAATCAGCCCCAAGCTCTGCCAGCGCAGCATTGTGCATCACAGGCGACAGGGAGTGAGTGACCGGGTCGCCAATGATGCCGAGGATTTGGGTGGTTCCGGTGATGGGCATGGGAGCGGGGGTGAGGGGGTGAGGGGAAGGTGAGGGTGAGGGAGATGAGGTTGGTTTAGGAAGTTGCACTTACTGCTTTATCTCCCCCCCCTCCCCTATCATCCTCATCCCCAGTGTTTCCTCTGCTCATCGCTCTACCCTCGATTCAAATAGCTGAACTATTTTGCTCACCACATCTTCAATGGAGAGCCCGTCGGTGTTGAGCGCGATCGCATCGTCGGCCTGACGCAGGGGTGACACTCGGCGACTGCTATCTTTGCGATCGCGCTCGTCGATGGCCTGCTCTAGGTCGCTGAGAGATACTGCTGGCTGCTCTTGAGCGGCTAGGTCGCGCTGGCGGCGGCGAGCCCGTTCACCCACCGACGCGGTGAGAAAAATTTTCAGCTCCGCATGGGGAAACACCTGGGTGCCGATGTCGCGACCTTCCATGACCACACCGCCGATGATGCCATACTGCTGCTGCTGGCGCAGGAGGATCTTGCGCACTGCGGGCTGGGCCGACACCACCGAGACCTCAGCCGTGACAGTCGGGCTGCGAATGGCTTGGGTCACTTCCTGGCTGTTAAGCCAGATGCGGCTGGGGTAGGCAGCAAAGGCAGAGTCATGGCCTGAGGACTCTAGACGAATTTCGCAGTCCTGCACGAGTTCTGCGATCGCAACCTCGTCCTGCACGTCGATGCCCTGCTCCAGGGCCAGCCATGTCACCGCCCGATACATCGCGCCGCTGTCGAGGTAAAGCAGGTTTAACCGTTGGGCTACCTGGCGAGCCACCGTTGACTTCCCGGCCCCAGCTGGCCCATCAATGGCCACAATCGGCTGGCGATCGCGCAGCAAAATGTTGTCAATTAGCCTCGTAGTGCCCAGGTGAGCCGCCACCGCCAACATCCCCAACGTCTCCACCCGCTTCAGGGGTTGTAGGGTTTCGGGGTCTACCAGCTCCACATACTGGGGCCTTAGAGCAGGCTCCTGGGCCAGTTCAGCATCCACAGCCGCAGTTAGGGTCGAACTCAGTCTCTCACCGGACTGAAAGCACTGCTGGGCTGCCAACAGCCCTCGGTAGATCACTGCCGCCTGCTGCCGCTCGACCTCGCTCAAGTAGCTGTTGCGGGAGCTCAACGCCAACCCGCTCGCCTCGCGCACCGTTGAGCAACCAACCATTTGACCGGGCAGATTGAGATCGCGAGCCAAGCGCTTGAGAATGGCCAGTTGTTGAGCGTCTTTGTAGCCAAAGTAGGCGCGATCGGGAGCCACCAAGCTCAACAACTTAGTCACCACCGTAGCCACCCCCTCAAAATGACCTGGCCGGTGAGGGCCGCACAGCACTGCCATCATCGACTTTGGCGGCATCACCTGAGTTATGGCGTCAGCCTGGGGCTGAGCAGCGCCATAAAAGGCAGTGGCAGTGGGCATAAATACTGCGTCGGCCTCAGCCTGTTCGCACAGACGCAGGTCTTGCTCGGGGGTGTGGGGGTAACGAGCCAAATCTTCTTGGGGGCCAAATTGCAGTGGATTCACAAAAATGCTGACTACAACCACCGAGTTCTCTAGCCGAGCCCGTTCAATCAGACTGAGATGGCCTTTGTGCAGATTGCCCATAGTGGGGACTAGCCCTACCGTTACGCCGTCCTCTGCGTTTTGCTCGCGGCGTACTTGGGTCAAGTAGCACTTTACGCCTTCAACCGTCTTGAGTACTCGCACAATCTCCTACCCTCTACCGCGTGAGTGTGTGACAGCTGAACTTCTGGCCACCTCGCTCTAAAGGTAATACCGTACCAGATTTAGAGTCATGAGCATATTGCCAGTGCCCTGCTTTAGCTATGACTTTACTCCAGCTCTTTTGTAGCGCCAATGCTAGGGCACGCCGTCAAAAGCCCTCCCCAGCCGAGTTGGTGGAGAGGGCTAGCTTAACCCCTCAAAGGGTCGATCTCCAGAGCAGCCAAGTTGGTCAGATCAACTACTCAACCGGCAGTACCTCTAGCTGCACGCGTGCTACTCCACTGGCCCTTAACCCAATGTTAGAAGCCGCTGCGGCTGAAAGGTCGATGACCCGACCGTGGCTGAAAGGGCCGCGATCGTTAATGCGCACCACCACAGACTGTCCCGTAGATGCGTTAGTAACCCGGACTCGAGTGCCAAAAGGCAAAGTGCGATGGGCAGCCGTTAGGTCGTTTTGGTTAAACACTTCGCCGCTGGCGCTGCGTCGTCCGTGGAACCCAGGCCCATACCAGGAGGCCATACCGGTGAGGGTAGAGGTTACTATGCCCACTCGGGTATCGGGGGCTGGAGGCTCGGGTAGACCCTCAACCCTAGCTAGAGGAGGAGCGTTGCCCAGCAGTCGCCGCAGACGATTGGCGATCTGGAGTGCATCTTCACCGGGGTTATCGGTGGTATCGGGCAAAATTGTCTTGCCATCAAGAGTGATCAGGGGTTCCTCTCCCCAAGCCACCACAAATGACTCATCATTGCTGTCCCAGCGGGCCACAATCGCGTCAGCATCACCGTTAGTGGCCAGTTCCTGTAGCCGAGACACGACCGTTTCGGCTCGGTGCTGGGGCTCCTGGGCATCTGAGGCTACAGCAACGGTGCCAACGCTGGCGCTCAGAGTTTCTAGCTCGCCGCCCACTAGGGTGATAACCGGAATTGAGCGAATGTAGACGGTAGCCGCTTGACGGGAGTCTAAAGCATGGGGGAAAACGGTAACTGTCTCGAACGTATCACTGGCGGAGCCAGGGGGCTGCAGCGAGAGCGATGAGTCAGGTTCGGCGGAATCGCCTGGGCGGGCATCTAGAGCATGGGGAAAGACAGTAGCTGTCCCGAGAATGTCGTCGGTGGAATCAGAGGGTTGAAGTAATGACGCTGAGTTAGGTTTACTAGGCTCAAAAGTTGAAGAGTCAGAGTCCGCCAGCGAACCTGCTCCAGGGAGTTGAGAAAGAACGTTGGCATGGTGCTCAGCTTCTGGATCCAAAGAGAGGCTGTTATCGCCACTATCCTGGGCCTGAGTGGGCAAGGGTGCTCCAAAGACGGACACAGCGACGGCAACCGTCAGTCCGCCCAATACGCGATGTTTCATTTACACCAAAAGAATTCAACAGGAAGAGCAGGGGATAGATCCTGGTCATGGGAAATGACTCAGAACAGGCAGCACAGGAATTGCCTTAAATCCCATACCCGTTGCAAATTGGTCTTCGGTTCTTTTTGACGAGATGTAACCTAGCACGTTCGGATGGCATTGCGAATCCGGGCATCTATCGGCAGGCTTAGTTCCTGACCACAAAATAAAGAAGTAGTTGACCTACCATATCTGGTTCAAACTGCCACGGTAGCTAGGCTTGCCAGGCTTGAAGCTACCTCGGTCAACTTTGGAATTATTTATCGGTGGAGTCAACTGAGTTAGGTAAAATTAATCAGTCCATTCATCGCTTTGACCGGATTTTGTCAACGAAAGGTGAAGTTGCCGGAACTCTAAACCTGCTTTCGGTTGCTAAATGCCTTCGAATGAAGGTGCATTATCTAAGCCAAAATTACCTATTACCGCCTCACACAGTCGCCCCAAAAGTACAATCTTTTGGATCCAAAAACTAGACAGTTAGAGTTATAGCTAAGGCGATCGCCGCTGCTGACTCCCCTACCCATTGACGAAGCTCACCCCCGTTTCTAAGGTAAGAGACTGGCCATACAGGAGATTGACCCCATGGATTATCGGGATGCTGGTGTAGATGTAGAAGCAGGGCGTAGCTTTGTGCAGCGCATTCGCACCCTCGTAGACAGCACCCGCCGTCCAGAGGTGTTAGGAGCCTTAGGAGGCTTTAGCGGCCTCTGCGAACTGCCCAGTGGCTACCGCGAACCCGTGCTAGTGTCGGGCACCGATGGGGTGGGTACCAAGCTCAAAATTGCCCAGATCACCCAGCGCCACAGCACCGTCGGCATCGATCTGGTCGCCATGTGCGTCAACGACATTCTCACCAGCGGGGCCGAACCGCTATTTTTTCTTGACTACTTGGCCACGGGCAAGCTAGAACCCGCCGCCTTGGCGGCGGTGGTCGAGGGCATTGTGGCTGGCTGTCGCCTGGCCGGCTGTGCTCTGCTCGGGGGCGAAACTGCCGAGATGCCTGGCTTCTATGGCCCAGGTGAATACGACCTAGCGGGGTTCTGCGTCGGTGTAGTCGAGAAGTCTCAGATTTTAGATGGCAGCCAGGTGCAGGTGGGCGATCGCATCATTGGCCTAGCCAGCAGCGGTGTGCACAGCAACGGCTATAGCCTGGTGCGCAAGGTAGTGGCCGAGGGTCAGCGAACCGACACTACCAATACTGGCTACACCTGGGACGAAATCGTGCCTGCCCTAGGCAACCACAGCCTAGGAGAAACCTTTCTCACCCCCACGCGCATCTATGTAGAGCCAGTACTCAAGGCTCGCCGGGAAGGGCTCGCCATCCACGGCATGGCCCACATTACTGGTGGCGGGCTGCCCGAAAACTTGCCCCGCTGCCTAGGGCCAGATCAGAGCATTCACATCCAGGGGGGCAGCTGGCCGGTGCCTCCCGTGTTTAGCTGGTTAGCTGAGGCGGGGCAGGTGCCCGCCGCCGATCTCTACAACACGTTTAATATGGGTCTGGGCTTTGCTCTAGTGGTTCCTCCCCAGGAGAGCGATCGCGCCCTCGCCTGGTTGGCCCAACACCAGGTCGAGGCCTACCTAGTGGGCGAAGTAATCTCTGGCTCGGGGTCGGTCACCGGCTTGCCCGAGTAGCCTCAGATTGACTGAGCACCACGGCGTCGCCTAGGACAGCGCTGATCCGAAGCCTTGCTGAAGAACTGCCCCGTTCTGGCTCAATAGCCGATACCGTAGAGGGGCAGCATATTTTAGGAACATCCGTTGAAATCTTCGACTCTGAACTGGCCACCAGTGGTGCTGAGCTTTCTCGCTATTGTGGGCTTAGCCCTGGTGACCAGCAGTTTTGTAATTATTAACCCAGGCCAAGCTGGGGTGCTGAGTATTCTTGGTAAATCTCAGGATGGGGTGCTGTTAGAAGGCATTCACTTAAAGCCACCGCTCGTGTCTACGGTCGATGTGTACGACGTAACGGTGCAGAAGTTTGAGGTGCCAGCCCAAAGCTCCACCAAAGACTTGCAAGATCTCTCGGGCCGCTTTGCCATCAACTTTCGCCTTGACCCTACGGAGGTGGTAAATATTCGGCGCACCCAGGGTACGCTCGAAAACATCGTGTCTAAAATTGTGGCACCTCAGACCCAGGAGTCATTTAAGATCGCGGCTGCCCGTCGCACCGTCGAGGAAGCGATTACCCAACGGTCTGAACTCAAGCAGGACTTTGATGATGCCTTAACCTTTCGTCTGGATAAGTACGGCATTTTGGTGCTGGACACCAGCGTGGTCGATCTGACATTCTCAACCGAGTTTGCCAAAGCCGTCGAAGACAAGCAAATTGCCGAGCAGCGTGCTCGCCGCGCTGTCTACATCGCCCAGGAAGCAGAACAGGAGGCCCAGGCCGAAATCAACCGGGCCAAGGGCCGCGCCGAAGCTCAGCGATTGATTGCTGAAACTCTAAAGGCCAAGGGTGGTCAGCTCGTCCTGCAAAAAGAGGCGATCGAGGCTTGGAAAGGAGGAGGCGCTCAAGTACCCCGAGTCTTGGTGATGGGTCAAGGCAGTAACGTACCGCTCCTCTTCGACTTACAACAAGCCACCGGTGACGAGACAGATTAGCCAGGCTAACCCAATGGCCAAAAAAAATGACCCCACTTGCGCCGTTTAATAGCGCAAGTGGGGTCAGCATCTGTTAGGACAGGTTCCTACCAGGCTAGGCTAATGGCATCAATGGGGGAATAGGTGATTTCTCGCACCATTCCAGGCTGGCCTAGGGCTTCGGCCTGTTTGTCGTTGTGGCTGACCATCACAGCGCCAGCATTGCCTGCTCGAATCGTTAATGCTTGGTCTGCGGTCCACAGACGGGTATCGCCGGGCTGCAAAATACCTTCAAACTCGGTTCTACCGTCGGAGGTAATGCGCAGCCAAGACTGGGCAGTGAGCGTCATTTTGACTTTGACCGGAGCTTGGGGATCTTCAGGCTCGGCGGCAGGGGGAGCAGGAGTATTGTTTGTGCCTGGGTTAGACGGCGCCTCTACCCCCTCTAAGGGGTTTAGAGGAGGGAGCACCGTAACCTCTGGGGCCGTCTGCCGCAGCACATAGGACAGTCCGCTGATGGCCGCCACCAAGAGCACAAAATAGGCCCCATAGAGGTGCAAAGGGCGCAGCTGTGCAGCCGGAGTCTCTTTCCACGAGGTTCGCTGGATGCGGGGTGGAGTAAAAAACTGACTGGCGAGGGTCTCGCCGTCGAGGTTGAGGGCATCGCCGTAGCGGCGCAGGAGACCACGGATGTATACCGGTTCGGGCAGCCCATCTAGATCGCCCTGTTCAATGGCGGTCAACAGGCTTGGGCGAATTAAGGTTTTTTCAGCCATGACCTCTAGGCTTTGCGCCTGCTGCTGGCGAGCCGATCGCAGCAGAGTACCAAGCTCCGAGAGCTGTTCTCGGTAGAGGGCATTAGGGTCAACCAACTCTTTTGTCTTCATACAGGGAAAATCTAGCTCAAGACGGCGAACAGCTAAAGAGTGACGGAGACAGGTTGCGGAGGGGTTGATTGAACCGATGACTCAGCTAATAATGCCTCAATTTCGGCAGATGATAAAGCCCTGTAAGCCCCCCCACCTAAGTTACCCAGCGTAACTGAACCCACTGCGGTTCGGTGTAAGTCTATCACCCGATGACCTAGGGCTTTGGCCACCCGACGGATTTGCCGGTTGCGCCCTTCTTGCAGAATAACCTCAAGCTGGGTTTGGTTGGGGTTAGTGGCGAGCACTCGAACTTGGGCAGGGCGGGTAAGCTGGCGATCGAGCCAGATACCCTGTCGCCAGGCGTCAAGGGCTGAGGGCGACAGCTGGCCATTGAGGCGCACCCGATAGGTTTTAGAGACGTCGTGGCGGGGATGAGTGAGCCTGAAGGTGAAGTCACCATCGTTGGTAAGCAGCAGGGCCCCGGTCGTGTAGGCATCTAGTCGCCCCACGGGGTGAATGCCAACGGTTTGCAGCTCAGGGGGTAGAGCACTGAGCACGGTGGGGCGTTCCTGGGGGTCGGCACAGGTAGATACCATGCCGAGGGGCTTGTGTAGGAGCAGATAGTGCTGGGTAGGCCGATGATGAGCCTGGAGAGGTTGTTGATTGACTTCTATGCGATCGCAGCTAGGGTCGGCCCGCTGACCCAAGTGAGCCACGACACCGTTGACCTGCACCTGCCCGGCCTCAATCATCTGCTCGGCCTGCCGTCGGGAGGCAACCCCATACTGAGAGAGAATTTTTTGTAGCCGTTCTGCCATGACGTGGTAACGCATAGATTGGGTAACCCCGGCAGGGTTTGTTCAACCTGCTTAACAATTATGGCAGCAATCTAGGGCATCTGAGTATAAGTTCTTACTAAGATCTCTAAGTGGCGCTGCTCAATTCGGCCAGCTAGCTGGCGGTCAAGGGCGACAAAACGCCTCTCATAACAGGCTATCGGACTGGTTAGCCGGCAGCCGCAGCCGTAGCCAGCCACCCCCCAGCTCGGGGTGATTGGCGGCGGTAATTGTGCCATTGTGGGCCTCTATAATTTGGCTCACAATGGCCAGGCCCAGCCCTGTACCCCGGCCAATTTCGGGGGTGGTTCCGGTAGATGCCGGAACCAGGTCAACCAGCGGGTCAAGGCGGGTGCGAGAGGGATCGGCCCGATAAAAGCGGTCAAAAACATAGGGCAGATCTTTAGCATTAAAGCCCGGCCCCATATCCATCACGTCGAGGATTAGCGTATCTGGCTCTGGATCTTCGGCATCGTGATCTAACGCTAGGGCAGACCCCGACTCTAACAACCGAACATATACGGTGGCGCGACTGGGACTGTGCTTAATAGCGTTGTCGATCAGGTTTAGCAGCACCCGGTGAAAAAGCGGCTCATCGAGACTGGCGAGGCAGTGGGAGGGGCCATCGTAGGCTAGCTTGAGCGCTTTGACCTCGGCCAGAGGCTCTAGGCTAATCCAGGCCCGTTGAACCATCTGGGGCAAATCGACAGGCTTGAGGCTCAGTCCCTGAAACTGATCCCCCTGGAGACGGCTGAGATTGAGCAGATCTTCAACTAAATTGCTCAGACGAATGGTCTCATTGACCAAACGGTCAAGCCAGCGGCGTTGGCTCTCATCGACGCGGGGTTGAAGGGTTTCAGCCACCAGACGAATGGACGTGAGAGGGGTTTTGAGCTCGTGGGCCACGTCAGAGGTCCAGCGATCGCGCTGCTGCACCAACAAAGCGGCCTCCTGGCGGTTCTCTAAAAATACGCCGACTTCACCACCATCGAGGGGAATGGCGTAGCCCCGCAGGGGAAAGGTCGGCTCTTCTTTGGGATGCAGGGGATCCGGCGAAATTTGATAGAGCATCCACTCGCGCTGGCAGTGGGTTTGCTTTTCTCGGGTTTCTTCGATCAGCGCATCAAGCTCATAGGATCGGGCTACCTCTAGCAGCAGACGGCGGCGCTGGACTGACCCTGTTAAGGGCTGATTCATCTTGAGCAGTCGGTTGGCCTGGTCGTTGCACCAAATCAGCTGGTTTTCTTCATCGACCTGCAGATAACCAATGGGAGCTGTCTGTAAAATGCGCTCTAGGGTATCGCGGCTGGTACCCAGCGATCGCAGCTGCAGCTGTTGCTGAGGCTGGGTTTTCACCAATTGCTCAACCTGCCCTAGGGCGCTGGGCCAATCGGTAGCTTGCAGTGTCTTGACCAGACGCCGCTCGCGGTGCCGCTGCCGCCGCTGCTGCCAAAATAGCAGTAGCACTCCTGTAGCTAACCCCAGCAGATATGCAAAGATA
>JANPIO010000336.1:0-14746 GCA_031425055.1 Phormidium sp. VAR_61_metabat_6 | reverse complement strand
TGGGTAACGTCTCTACCCCATGGTCGATACAGCATCTTTTGTTGGCTTGATAGATTGAGCCTGTACGCCCATTCTGTTGAAGGCTATGAGACTTAATCTTTTCAGCTACGCAGGTGGTCTAGGGCTAGTAGCTGGTGCACTGATGTGGCCCGGCGTTAGCCATGCTCAAGGTTTTTGCTATCTGATTAACTCTGAAGGTGAGGTCGTCAATCTAGACGATATGTGCCGCGACGAAGATGCCCCTGAAATTTCTCCAGTGCCCCAGGGCAGCGACGCTTCAGCTGAGCCGCAAGGTACCTCGTCGTCTTCTGAAGTGAGGAATACCGTCATTACAAGTCCGGCGGGGACAGACTCTACTGGCACAAACCCGGCGGGGACAGACTCTACTGGCACAAACCCAGCAGGGACGAACTCCACCGGGACAAGTCCTGCTGTGACGAGTCCATCGAGGACAACCCCTGCTGTGACGCCCGGCTCAAATGAAAACACTAACCGGGCTAACCCTAATAACGAAGACACCAACCGGGCTAACCCTAATACAAACGATTCGCAAACCTCACCGGCTGGGGCCGCATCGCCTCGGACCCCAAACTCTGAAACCACATCAGACACACCTAACGATGCTAGAGAGCCACAAAACCGCAATACAGAGCTAGAAGACCGCAATAGAGAACCACAAAACCGCAACACAGAGCCAGAGAACCGCTTAGATATTCCGGTGAGAGAAATTGAGACGCCCGATATCCCTGAAGTCCAAACTCCTCAAAGGCTAGATCCGACTGGGGATGACACCGATACATCGCAATAGCTAGGCAGTAGATTTTGGTAGCTCAACCGATTGATTTAGATTTGCAGCGTCAGGCAATCACCATTCATCAGCGTTTATGTGCCGAATATAATTGCCCAATTCCCTATTTTCATGCGCTCGATCCGCTGAGTGAATTAGTTTCATCGCTGCTGTCTCACCGCACCAAAAACCGAGACTCAGGTCGCGCATTTAAACAGCTAGTGGCGCAGTTTTCCACTTGGGAGACGGTGCGCGATGCGCCTACGGAGCTGGTGGAACAGGCGATCGCACCCTGCACCTGGCCTGAGCAAAAAGCGCCCCGCATCCAACAGGTGTTGCGTTTGGTCGGTGAATTAACCAACGGTGAATGGTCGCTCGACTTTTTGAAAGATATGTCGGTGACGGAAGCTCGCGCCTGGCTGGAAGCGCTGCCCGGAGTCGGGCCAAAGACCAGCGCAGCGGTGCTGTGCTTTAGCGAGCTGCGGGGCCGAGCGCTGCCGGTAGACAGCCACCACCACCGAGTTGCTGGGCGACTCGGCCTGATTCCTAAAACGATGGCGGTGGGGCCATCTCACGTTGCGTTAGAAGGATTTTTGCCCGACGAGTGGGATGCCCAGCAGGTCTACGACCACCACGAAGTGATGATGTTGCACGGCCAGCGGTGCTGCTTTTACAAAAATCCGAGCTGCGATCGCTGCGTTGTGCTCGATCTGTGTCCCTATGGGCAAGAGAGAGGTTTAGAAAAAGCGAAGCGTTAAGCATGAAAAAGGGCTGTCTATGGGGCAATCTTGGCCCTGAGTTCGGCTTTGATGCGGTTCAAGATCGAAGTCTCGTCGAGACCATCGAGAATTTCGCCGATCACGGCTTTGGGGCCGTTGGGGCCCCAGGTAGCCCCGTTGGTGAGGTAGGTTTTGGTGATCTGACCAATGCCGTAGGTAGCCAAACCAGCGACGCCGCCCTGGGCCAGGGCCACAGGAATGTAGGGGGCGATCGCCAGCCCCCCTGTCGCGATCGCCGACACCCCCAGCATACCCTTCAGCGAGCTCAGCCCCAGGGTGATCACCAGCTCACTGATGGTGATGCCGCCGAGGCCCAGGGCAATTTGTTGAAGCAGTTTGAGGGCGGCGGGGCGGGTCATGGGCAGCCCGTAGAGCCGCGACAGATTGAGAATCAGCATCACATCAACGACGGTGCCGCCAATTAGATCGGCTACGGTGATCGGGTTGAGGGCCACGGCAACGGCTTTGATCATGGTGGCATTCCAGATGGTGTCGTCGGCGATGCGATCGCAGATCTGCCGCTTGCGTTCAAGAATTTCAGCGCTGACGCCCTCGGCATACATCAGCGTGTTGAGCGCCACCAGGGCCTTACCTTCGCGGTGCAGAATATCGAGAATTTTGAGCTTGAGGTCATCGACCTGGGGCTGGGCACGCACGGTTTTGTAGGTGGTTTGGCCGTTGGGCTGGGCAACGGCCTGCACCGCTAAGGGGGAAGCCGCCGCCATGACGATTTCGTCGGGGGAGATCAGGTCTTTGAGGCGGCGATCGCGCAGGGTTTCATAGAGGGTTTGGCGATCGGCCTCCGGGAACTGGTCAACTTTGTTGAACACCAGCAGCATCGGCTTACTAGCCTGGCGCAGGGCTTTCAGCGCTTCATACTCGACGCGGGTAATGTCGCCCGCAATCACAAACAAAATCAAATCGACCTGCTCCGCGATGCGGCGGGCCAGCGCGGCGCGGTCTTCGCCATCCACTTCGTCGAGGCCGGGAGTGTCGATCAGCTCAATGCGCGACTGGCCGACGCTATGAAGTGAAACTCGCAGCAGATCGGGCAGGTCGGGCGCGAGGGATTCTCGGCTGACGGCCCAGGCGCTGCCTTCGACCACGTGGGTGACGCCGTGGGTGACGCCAGTGGCAAACACATCCTGACCCATCAAAGCATTGAGCAACGACGATTTGCCGCGCCCCACCAGACCAAAGGCGGCAATATGCACCACCGTATTCTCTAGCTTATCTTTGAGTCCCTTGAGGTTTTGCAGGGCCTCTTCGACCCCGGCCTGCTCGCGGGGGGTGAGGTTGAGGCGCTGCACTAGGCCGCCCAGGGCCTCCTGGGCGCGGCGGTAATTGAGGTCGTCTTGCAGGTCTTGAAAATCGAGCACCAGATCGCCCAGCTCTTGCTCCACGGCCTCCCAAGTGGCGGGGTCGGCGGCGGGGAGGGCAAGGGGAGCGCCCTGCACGGTGGCGACAAGTTCGCCTAATTCGGCCTCGACCTCTTCCCAGGTGGGGTCTGGTTCAGGGATTGACAGGGCGTTGTCGGGAGCGGGCATGGGGGGAGAGGGGTGGGGAGAGGGCGGGTGGATGAGTGGGCGGGTAGGAGGGTGGGGGGCTGTTTTAAGGATAGCGAAGGGGGATGAGGGTGAGGAGAGGGAATGAGGGTGGGTTTACCGAGGCAGGGTTTGCAGGCCGCTGAGGCCAGACTGCAAGAACAGTAGGCCAAACACCAGGGAAACGCCGATCACAATCGGGCGGTTGTAGGTGGTTAACCAGGCCGAGGCGCGATCCAAAATCGCTTTGGATTGTTGGGGAATGACTAGGCGCAGGGCCAGGGGTAGCAGCAGCAGCGACTGGGCTAGGAGGATGAAGAGTAGGTAGGCGATCGCCCCATTTTGCAGCCCCATCTGAGCAGTAGCGATGGTGGCCAGGGCGCTGAGGGTAAACACCCACAGCTTGACGGCAATCAGGGGCAGAGCCAGGCCAATCCCCAGGGCTTGCCAGGGGGTGGCGCTGTCGATGGCGGTTAGCCACTTGGGGGGCGGTTCGTCGAGGTCAGGCTGTTTGCGCCACTTTTTGTAGGCGGTCACCAGCAGTAAAATACCGAGCACCAGCAGCAGGGTAGCTACCACTGGCCCCTTGCCCCCATCCTCCGCCGAGGCCGCGACAGATCCGCCCAGAAACAGCCCAAAGGCCGCTCCCTGGAGGATACGGGTGAGGGTCATGCCGCCCACGTAGGCTAAACCTTTTAGCAACCCCTGGTTTGGGCTTTGCAGCAGCAGCAGCCCAATGATGATTTGCAGGGGCACCAGGGCACTGCCGAGGATGTAGGGCAACAGCGCAACGATCATGCTTCCCATAGATTTAGCACACTCCGACTAGAGGAACTGGGGCATTGGCGAATGACTGGCCGGCAGGGCAGGTTGGCCCGACTTAATGTTGAGACACACAATCCTATGCTGGGGCGCTCAGGGGGTACAAGATCTGTGTAGAGGATGTATTAATTGGGATTTCTCTATCATGACGGCACTGCCCCCTAGTCAAGACGTTGAGCGGTTACGGGTGCTGGCGATGCTGCACTACGTGGTGGCGGGGCTGGTGCTGGCCTTTGCGCTGCTGCCGCTCGTGTTTGTGGCGATCGGGGGTGTGATACTGCTAGCTCCCGAGAGTATGGCTAGCGGCGACAGTGAGCTGCCACCTTTCGCGGCGGGGTTGGTTTTTATGGCGATCGGTCTGGCGCTGTTTCTCTACGGGCTGGTGCTGGCGATCGCGCTAATCGTCTCAGGTGGCTGTTTGCGACGGCACAAGCACTACTGGTTTAGCGTTGTGGTGGCCTGCGGGGCGCTGCTGTTTACGCCCCTGGGCACGCTGCTGGGGCTAGCGACCCTAGTGGTGCTGCTGCAAGACTCGGTGCGCGAGCTATACGGGATCTCTTTCGGCTAGGGGTCGGGTGCTTTTGGAATGTTGTCCCAGTCCCTGGTTTTATCCCAGCACCCGACCCCTGCAACTCATTTGAGGGCTTGGATCACCGCGTCGTGGATCGCGCCGTTGCTAGCTACTACTCCGGGATTGTTGGGAAAGCGGGCAGCACTGGCGAAGTCGAGGGGCTTGCCGTGCATATCGGTGACGCGGCCCCCGGCTTCTTCCACCACCAGCACTCCGGCGGCGTGGTCCCAGATTTTTTCGCGGTAGTCGGGGGTTTTGGGGGAGGGCAGGCGCAGGTAGAGGGCGGCCTGACCGGCGGCCACGGCGGCGTACTTAGCCTGACTATCCATGCGAATAGAAGGCGCGGTGATGCCCACGGCCTGGGCCACCTGGGCCTGCTGGCTGAGATCGCCGTGGCCTGACTCGACACTTTCGACTAGGCGGAGGCGATCGCTGTCCTCTGGAGCGGCTACCTGCAACCGCTGGGCCGCACCACCCGACAGGGACATCATTTCCGTCCCTTGACCCCGAACGGCGACAAAGAGCAAGCCCATTTCGCTGCCGTCAAAACTAAGGAAGGGGCAGCCGAGCACACCTACTTTAATGTCACCGTCTTCAACAAGGGCCAGGGCGATCGCATACTGGTCACCGCGCAAAAAACCCTTGGTGCCGTCGATCGGGTCGAGGGTCCAGTAGCGAGAGGCGACATCGCCGTTGCCGTGGTCAATCCAGCTCAGCACCTCGCGGTCGGTGGCGCTAGGAATGGCCTGCTGCACCTGTTCGGTAACGGCGGTGAGCACGTGGGCGGTTTCGGGCTGGCGCAGGTCGGTGGTGTCTTCTTCGCCTACCACTGGGTCGTTGGGAAAGGCCTCGGCCAGGGCTTTACAAATCAACGCTTGGGCACCGTAGTCGGCAATGGTGACGGGGCTCTTGTCGTTTTTTTCGATGGCGGCGGGTACGAGGCCTTGGCGCACGGCTTCGCAGAGCTGGGCGGCCTGGATGACGGCGGCGATCGCAGTTTGTTTTTCCTGGGAGTAGGGCATGGGGGAGGTGGGGAGTAGGGGGTAGGAGGGTGGGCGCGTGGATGGGTGGAGGAGTGGATGGGTGGGGGATTACAAGAGAGCACTATAGCGGGTGGGGTGCATTCTCATCCAGGCGCGGGGGCCGAAGTGGCGACAGCTCTGGGCGGCGACCTGGGCGGCGTGTGTGAGGGCGGCGGGGAAGGGGGCATGCAGGCGGTAGTGGCAAAAGGCTCCGTGGAAAATGTCTCCGGCTCCCAAGGTGTCTTGGACGGTGACTTGAGGGACGGCTAAGGTGCCCGCTGTGCCGCGATCGCAAAATTGAATGGGGCTGGGGCCGTGGGTGGTAGCAACTTCAGGAATGCCCAAGGAACTGAGCGCCGCCAGGGTATCAACCTGGTTGGGTAAGCAAAATTTGGCGGCGGCGATGACGCTGGTGGCGAGGGGTAGAACATCCTCAAAGCCGGACTTCCAACTGCCTGCATCCACAACGACGGGAATGGTTTGGGGTTGGGCGGCGATCGCGATGGCGTAACCGGTGGCCATCTGGTGGCCATCGATCAGCACGATATCAACATCGGTGAGTAATGTTTCTGGCGTTGCAGCAGGCTCGGCCTGTCGCCCGATGGCATTGCGAGAGATGACGGCGCGATCGCCCGTGGCAGCGGTGACAAGAATTGTCGAGAGCGGCGGTGGCGATCGCAGCTCAGGCGTGAGATCCATCACCTCGATGCCGTAGGTGGCCAAGTCGGCCCGAATTAGATCGGCCAGGGGATGCTGGCCTAGGGCACCGGCCAGCCTGGCCCGATTGCCCAGGGCGGCAAAGGCGATCGCGGCGTTGGTAGCTGGCCCACCCGCTACCAGCAAACTTTCCTCAGCGACAAGTTTTTCGTCGCTGCTGGGCACATGATCGACGCGATAGATGCAGTCGAGGGTGATCAGCCCCACAAAAAGTCCAGTGGCCACGGTGATATTTCTCTCGGCAGATTCTAATTGACGGCGGCGAGCAGTACCCTCCACAGCATAGGTCTAGCCCTGGGTGTAAGGTGAGTAATGCGATCGCCCCAGCTTTCGCCTTTTTCTAAATTTTCTCGTTATTACTGCACCAAAATGGCTGATTCGTTGCCGCTGGCCTATTTACCCATGTTTTTGCACTGTGTGATTGGGCTGGTGGCGGCCCAGGTGGCCCAGCGCAAGGGCTACGACCTTGGCCTGTGGATGATTTGGGGAATGGTGGGTGGCACCGTGGCCCTGCTGGATGCCCTGCGGCGGCCTCGGCAGCCGCAATGATGGCATTCCTACAGCGCTGGCTCAAGCGATGGCTGCCCAGCCTCGATCACCGAGTGTGGATCTTGGCGGGTGGACGGCTGCTGTCCCAGGTGGGCATTGGCTTTACGCTGTTCTACGCGCCGATTTTTTTTACCGAACAGGTGGGTCTGACGGCCACCCAGGTGGGTCTGGGCATTGGCCTGGGGTCGGTGGCGGGCATGGGCGGGCGCTTTTTGGGCGGGTCGCTAGCCGACTCGCCGACGGCGGGGCGACGACCAACCCTGCTGGCTTCGGCCCTGGTATCGGCGGCGGCAGATGGCGTGCTGTTGCTGGCCAACGATTTCTGGATATTTTTGGCGGGCAACCTGCTGATGGGGTTTGGCGTTGGCCTCTACTGGCCAGCGGCCGAGTCGGTGGCGGCAGACATCACGACCCCGGATCAGCGCAACGAAGCCTTCGCCCTGGTGCGCCTGGCTGACAACCTGGGTCTAGGGGTGGGGGTGATCGCCGGAGGGGCGCTGATCGCGTTGACTGGGGCTTACCGGGCGCTGTTTGCCATTGATGGCGTTACGTTTCTGCTGTTTTTTGGCATCATCTATGCCGCTATTGCCGAGACCCGCCCGGCGGGAAATGGGACGCGATCGCTCCTCCAGGGCTGGGGCCACGCCCTCAGAGACACCACCCTGATGGTCTACGCCCTGGTCAACGTGCTGTTTACCGGCTATCTGGCGCAGATTCAGAGTACTCTGCCTCTCTATCTCAATCGGTTTGCCGGGGGGGAGCAGGGGGTCAGCGAAGGCACCCTGAGCCTGCTGTTTACCGGCCATGTGGTGCTGGCGGCGATCGCCCAATTGCCCATGGCTCGCTGGCTCAACCGCTACCGTCCGGCCCAGGGGCTGATGGTGTCGGCGCTGCTGTGGGGTTTAGGGTTTGGGCTGATATGGCAGTCGGGGACGGGGGATTTTCCCGTGGGGTGGGGTGGGTTGGCCCTGGGCGTGATGGCCCTGGCGATGGTGGCCTATACGCCGATTGGCTCGGCGCTGGTGGTGGCTTTGGCCCCCGCATCCCTACGCGGCGTCTACCTCTCGGTGAACTCAATGTGCTGGGCCGTGGGCTACCTAATCGGCCCACCCCTGGGCGGCTGGGCACTCGATCAGGGCGATGCGATCGCCCACCGCTTTTGGCTGGGGTTAATGGTGACGGTGCTGCCTGCGCTAGCAGTGCTAACCTGGCTCGATCGACGGCTGCGCCGCTTGGCGCGTTCCTAGCTTTATAGGACTAGCTGTGGCGCTCTTGCTCAAATCAAGACTCAGAGAAATTGCGATAATGAAATTTAGATTCTAGTGACCCATGCCAACCGTATTAAAGATTGGAGCATACCGCTTCTATTTCTTTTCCAGAGAAGAAAGCCGAGTGCATATCCATATCTCCTGCCCTGATGGAGAAGCAAAGTTCTGGCTAGAGCCCGAAATAGAGCTAGCCACCAATCACAAGCTCTCAAGAGTACAGCTAAAGCAAATTGAAACGCTTATTGAGGAACATTCTGATGATTTCAGAAACGCATGGAGTCATTACTTCCAAAACAGAAGTTAGCAATATCTCAGTCAACGGATTGTGGTTACTTTGCCACGATCGTGAATATTTCCTACCCTATGAGGAGTTTCCCTGGTTTAAAGACGCACCCGTTAAACATATATTTCATTTAGAAGAACCCCATCCGGGTCATTTGTATTGGCCTGATCTCGATGTTGATTTATCGCTTGAGACCATTCAGCATCCAGAGCGGTTTCCCCTGATCGCATCCACCGAATCGTAGGATGCTGTCATCGCCCCATATAGAGCGCGGTATGTTGGGCTGATTAGTTAGCAATGATGAGCAGCTAGGGATTTACCGCTTTAACCTGCCAGGTGCCGTCGGGTTGGCAGTCATAAAGCGTGCGGTTTTGGGGTTCGCCGCGCAGCTCTAGGTGGTCAACTTGATCAGGTTCTAGCAACACCAGACAAAATTCAGCGGGAGGCATCACCTGAATTTCTTTGGGCGAAAAGTCGGCCTCAGCGGTGCGGGGCTGGGCCGGGTGGGGCCAGTAAAACTGCTGACGGGCGTTGTCGGAGAGGGCTTCCCAAGCATTCTGCCGCGCTTGGCATAGAGCGACATCGACCTCAGCCGTCACCACCTGGATGGAGCCTGCCAGGCGAAACTGCTCGCGGGTGTCGGTGAAATACCAACAGGCTTCGGCCCAGGGGTGAGCGGCGATGTCGGCGACCTTAGCGCTGCGCTGGTCGGTAATTAGCGTGAGGATGTTGGTGTCGGGCAGCCAGCCGCGAAATACCACGGTGCGGTTGGCGGGTCGGCCCGCCGGGGTAATAGTGGCAAGCTGAAAGTAACGGCTGTAGGGGCGGCTGCGGTTGCGGTGCAGGGCGCGAGCCAGGGCACTGCGCCAAGGGGCTAGGGCAACGGTCTGCGACAGAGAGGGATCAGAATCAGACATACTAGGGTGTGGCCTTACCCAGGTGGGGGCCTTTTTAGTAGAGCGTTTGCTGAGTGAGCTTGCAAGTATGACCGTTGCCATCCTGTTGTTGATTGCGGGTGCGGGCTTGTTACTGGTGGGGGCAGAGTCTCTCGTGCGAGGGGCATCTAAGCTAGCCGCCCTGCTGGGCATTTCTCCCCTTATTATTGGCCTCACGATTGTGGCCTATGGCACCAGCGCTCCGGAGATGGCGGTCAGTGTGCAGTCTAGCCTGGCGGGCCAGAGCGATATTGCGCTGGGCAACGTCGTTGGCAGCAATATTTTTAATGTGCTGGTGATTTTGGGCTTGTCGGCGTTAATCTCTCCGCTGCCGGTGGCGCAGCAGCTGGTAAAACTGGATGTGCCGATTATGGTGGGTGTTTCAGGGCTGCTGCTGCTGTTTTCGATCGATCGCCTGCTCCAGCCCAGCGACGGCATTATTTTGCTAATTGGCGGCGTGGTCTATACGCTGTTTTTGGTCTACCAGAGCCGCAAAGAAAAGAATGCCGAGGTGCAGTCAGAGTATGAACGAGAATACGGCCCGACTCCCATCGGTCGCTGGACTTGGGTGATCAACCTGGCCTACATCGCGGTGGGGCTGGTGACGCTGGTAACGGGGTCGCGGATGTTTGTCTCGGGCGCGGTCAGCATTGCCGAATCGCTGGGGGTGAGCCAGCTGGTAATTGGCCTGACGATTGTGGCGGCGGGGACATCGCTGCCTGAGTTGGCGACCTCGATGGTGGCGACGTTTCGGGGAGAGGGCGACATTGCCGTCGGCAACGTGGTCGGCAGCAATATTTTCAATATTCTGACGGTACTGGGGGTAACGTCGCTGACCTCAGGGTCGGGGGTGATCATTCCCGAATCGGTGCTGCACTTTGACCTGCCGGTGATGTTAGCGGTGGCGGTGGCCTGTCTGCCCATTTTTCTCTCCGGCAGCGTGATCAACCGCTGGGAGGGGTGGGTGTTTGTGGGCTATTACGTGGCCTACGCGACTTACCTTACTCTGCGAGCGACAAACCACGACAGCCTGGGGCTGTTTAGCCAGGTGATGCTGATGTTTGTGATTCCTATCACGGTGATTACGCTGGTGGTGGTGATGGTGCGATCGCGGCCAAAAAAGGGGCGATCGCCGGTCGAACGTGAGTGACGGCTTCCTGGTGATCCCCACTGCCGGTAGGATGAATAGCACCGTTTTCTTTCTGAAACTATGGCTATAGCGGTTGATTTTGGCACCAGCAATACCGTCGTTGCCTGCTGGAACCCCGTTTCTGAAAGCCCGGAGACGGTAGCACTACCGGGGTTGAGTTTAAGCTTGGCCACAGTGCCGCCGCTGGTGCCCAGTTTGATCTACGTGGAAAAACCCCAGGCCGATGGGGTCGTGGTGGGGCAAGGGGTGCGCGATCGCGGCCTCGACATCCCCACCGATCCGCGATTTTTTGCCAACGTCAAGCGCGGCATTGGCGCTCCCTTGCAAGGGTTTCTGCCCGATATCGATGGGGAGTCGCTCTCTTTTGAGCAGCTAGGGGAATGGTTTCTGCGATCGCTCCTGACCCAGGTGCGCGCCGTGGCTGGGGACGACGACAGCCTGGTGCTGACGGTGCCCGTGGATAGCTTTGAGGCCTATCGCCTGTGGCTGAGCGATGTGGCCACGGCGCTCGATTTCAAGGAAGTGCGGTTGATCGATGAACCCACCGCCGCTGCCCTGGGCTACGGACTGACTGGAGAGCAGACGATCTTAGTCTTAGACTTTGGTGGCGGCACGCTGGATTGGTCGCTGGTGCGGCTGACGGCCCCAGCCCAACAGAAACCCACGGGCTTTTTGCTGAAGTGGCGAGGGCAGGATGCTGAGCAAAAAAGTGCCCAAAAGCCCGACGTAGCGCGCGTGCTAGCCAAAGCAGGCGAAAACCTGGGCGGGGCCGACATTGACCACTGGTTAGTAGAGCACTTTGCGGCTCAGGGAATCTCGGGTGGGGCCGTGGTGCAGCGCCTAGCCGAGCGGCTTAAGATCGCCCTGTCTAATCAAGTCGAAGCGGCAGAAGCTTACTTTGACGACGAGACCTTTGACACCTACAACCTGGCCCTCACCCGTGACCAGTTTGAAGAAATTCTCACCCAGAACCAGTGCTTTGAGCGGTTAGAGAAGGGGCTAACCCAGGTGCTTCAGCAGGGGCAGCGCCAGGGCATCGACTCCGATGCGGTCGACGCAGTGCTGCTGGTGGGGGGCACCGCGCAGATTCCGGCGGTGCAGCGGTGGGTAGTTGAGCAGTTTGGGGCAGGAAAAGTGAGGTGCGATCGCCCCTTTGAAGCTGTGGCCCAGGGCGCTCTACAAATTGCCCAGGGCTTAGCGGTCGAAGACTTTCTCTACCACAGCTACGGCATTCGCTACTGGGACAGGCGCAACAACCGCCACGGTTGGCACCCCATTCTCAACCAGGGACAGCCCTACCCCATGAGCACGCCCGTAGAGATTACCCTGGGAGCCTCGGTGGAAAAGCAGCCCAGCATTGAGCTGATTGTTGGCGAACTGGGGGCCGCCAGCACCCAAACCGAGGTGTATTTCGAGAACGGTCGCTTGGTGACCCGCCAACTCAGAGGCGATGCCCCCTCAGTGCAGCCGCTCAACGATCGCGAGGGGGCGCGCACGATAGCTCAGCTCAACCCGCCGGGGTTTCCGGGCAGCGATCGGGTGCGGGTGCTATTTCAAGTCGATCGCGATCGGCTGCTGCGCAT
This sequence comes from Phormidium sp. VAR_61_metabat_6, assembly GCA_031425055.1. GTDB lineage: Bacteria > Cyanobacteriota > Cyanobacteriia > Phormidesmidales > Phormidesmidaceae > Nodosilinea. The sequence goes on along the minus strand of JANPIO010000336.1, from coordinate 2,736 downwards.
CACCGTTGAAGACATTGTCACCGGCAATACGCTGCTGGATAACGAAGCCCTGGTGCGGCTGAGCTAATGCCGCTTATGGAATCAGCATTCTCTACTTTTTTCGTCAGAAGAGAGTCTAGGAACTCATGAAGGGATATTCTCCTAAATCCTGCGGCTCTTCTGGATTACTACATAAGCCGCTAAAATAATCATAAAGCTGCAGCCACCTAGGCTGAGTTATAGCAGTTGCTCACTAAAATAATTGGCAGCCGCGCCAAAAAAATAAAGAGTAATATCAATATTCCATGACTATTGTTCGAACACTTCCAGAAACTGCCGTGAATTCTTCCTTTACGGTTTATCACTTATTCTGCCGATTAATGCTGCAAGTCAGCCTAATTGCTATTCCAGTTTACTTAACCATCTTTATGACGGCTATCCCCTTTGATATGGATGCTGGGATAGAGCGTGGTCTAGTTTTATTGACTCCAGTAGCTGAATTTTTTATTGCTGCCGTTCTGTATTCTCTAGGATTTTTAACCATTCTTACTAGTCCTGAGGGCGAGAGCTTCGATGGTTCAGCCAGACTTAGAAACCGGGTTACGCGCCGCATAATCCGGCTCACCCTGCTGGGCTCTATTTCGCTGTCGCTAGGGATTTTGTCGGGCGCGTTAATATTGATTAAAGCTCACCTGTAGCAGGGTAATTGCATCTTAACTGAGCGCTCCTACTGATAGTCTGAAGGATAAAATTAAGGGGTTGTAAGTAGGGGAGCCTAATTAAACGTAGCCCTGAATCGCCGAAATTCTTGAGTCCTTCTGGCCAAACTTTTCGGCTGCCACAGGCACTCGGGCAATCGCGGAGCGCCAGATAGACGCTGGCCAAGCCCCACAACGCTTTGGCATAACGCCGCTTACCTAAGCCTGCGGCACGCTACGCGAACGGTGAACCACCGAATGTAAGAGCAACCTTGTGCCCACTGCCAGGTCTGTTGAATTCCCCGCTGAAACAGCCGTTCACCGATGAGAGGGCCTCACGACCGTTCTTGACGACTTGCCCGCTCCGGCAATGAGGACAATTCATAGCGTTTAGATAGGTGCACTACTACCATCTTAGCCATCACCGACTAACTGACCAGTGCCACAGATTTGTTCTTTACGGCTTTTGATTACTCTAGCGGGTACCCCTACAGCTACTGAATATGGTGGGATATTACGGCTAACAACAGCTCCCGCTCCAATCACACTCCCTGTGCCAATAGTCACTCCGTCAAGTACTTTAACTCCCGTGCCTAACCAACAGTCGTCTTCAATCGTTATCCCTACCGTAGTTAATGGCTGAGAATGCATAGGTTTTGTTAGGTCATCGAACCCATGATTATTGGCATACATACAGCAGTGCGATGCAATCATGCAGTTGTTGCCAATATTAATTGATCCAGGACCCGCTAAACAGCAGTAAGGCCCTAACCCCGAGTTTTCTCCAATAACAATGCCATTTGACTGACCCTGATGACCGCAATCTCTAATGCTCACTCCGAGATCGATAGCTGCATTAGCCCGAATATGAATGAGATTGCCCCCGCTATGAATCTCAGCATATTGATTGATCCAAGCACCTTTCTCAATGGAAATACGATTTGTGCCGCTGAATCTGACTCTTGAACCAATGGTTACAGAACTATCTAACTGCTTAAATAAAGGACGGAATCCTATAACTCTTATTACCTTTCCAGCCTTTGTTGGGACGGCACTTAGGCTTCCTGTCACAATTGATTCAAGACCTTTTCTCAAATAATTCATGATTCTGTTTTTACTTTTTGGTCTACTTAATTTGCTAATTCACCTTTCAAGCAGGCTTATTCGTAATTCTTTTGCTCCCAGAAACCTAGGCATATCTCTGCTAAATGCTGGCACTTCATGGCGTAAGGTTGTTCGCCATTGCGCAAGTTATTAGCTCGCCGCGCGACAATAACCAAGAGATTTCTGCTTTAGAATACTAGTCCTCGACGACATAAAATTTGCCCGTCTAAGTTTAGTTTAGGCAAGGAGTTCAAATCTCTTTTTTATCGGTAGCCAGATTTTCACGTATGGCACTAGAATCTTTATCCCTGTGCTGCCGCATCCCTGGGCAGCAGATAATTTGCTACCGTAAGTCAATTTAGACTCTTGAGGACAGAGGCCACTACAGCACTAATAAGCTTTGCTAGTGACGAAACTAATATCAGTAAACCGGAAAGCTGATATTGCTTGACTTAGCTAGCTTTAGTCTTACACGGGATCAGAATCTGAACACCTTGGAATGCCGAAAATCTTGCTCTCAGCTAATGAGAGCAATCGCATTCCTTCTAAAAAATTCTGTTTAAGGGGGAGTCAAGCCGCCTGGAATTCTCACTGCCATAACCGGTAAGCAAACCCGGTTTAAGCGGGCCAATCGTAACCCTTTCAGCAAAGGCTGATAGATATTGGTGTAGAAGTATGGCTTGTTAAAAACTGGCATAAACATACATCAACTTCATACATGCTTTACGTTATTGTTAATTTCTCAATTAAACGTAAGGCGGAAGGTTTAGTTTAAGCTTACTGCCAAATTCTTTCAACGACAACCCATATCTAATTATAGCGGATCCTAGATGGGCGAGGTACGATCAAAGCAGAGGAAATGCAGAACGGCGCTACACTATCGCGTTTCCGGTAGGGGGGCAAAATGAAAGCCTATTCACTTGATTTTCGAGAAAAGATAATTGATGCTCACTTT
>JANPIO010000335.1:0-16136 GCA_031425055.1 Phormidium sp. VAR_61_metabat_6 | reverse complement strand
GCCGCCAGCAGAGCCACGATTTTGGGTTGGCGGCGGGCGATCGTCAGCATCTGACGCAGCGCAGGAGTAGCAGTCTTTGCAGGGGATGCGATCGTCATAGAATTATTCCAATCCGTAGTTAACACTGTAGGTCACGCCTTTACCCTTGGCGGCACCCAAAACAATGGGTAGCTACAGTAGAAGAGTGGCCCCATGTTTTCCTCGCAGCCATTGCTATGTCAACCTTGAACCAGCCCAGCACCGCCAAAACCCTGCACAGCATTCAGCGATCCCAAGGTCGTCACTGGGTGGGCGACGGCTTTCCGGTGCGCACGCTGATGGCCTACAACGGTTTGGGCCAAACCATTAGCCCCTTTTTGCTGCTCGACTATGCGGGGCCAGCCGAGTTTCCCCCCACCACAGAGCGGCGCGGCGTGGGCGAACATCCCCATCGGGGTTTTGAGACCGTCACCCTTGTCTACGACGGCGAGGTCGAGCACCGCGACTCTGCCGGGGGCGGCGGCATCATTGGCCCTGGAGATGTGCAGTGGATGACGGCAGCGGCAGGTTTAGTCCATGAAGAATTTCACGGTCCGAACTTCGCTCGGCAGGGCGGCCCCTTTGAGATGGTGCAGCTGTGGGTGAATCTGCCCGCCAAAGACAAAATGTCTGCGCCCCGATACCAGGGCATTACGAGCGATCGCATTCCCACAGTAGAGTTGCCCGAGGGCCAGGGCCATCTGCGGGTAATTGCCGGGGAGTTCCAGAATGCCCATGGGCCAGCTCAGACCTTTACCCCAATCAATATGTGGGATCTGCGGTTGAGCGGTGGTAAACAGGCGACTCTTGAACTGCCCGAGGGCCACACTACCCTGCTAGTGGTGCTGAAGGGATCGGTGCGCGTCAGCGGGTCGGAGCCAATTTCTGAGGCGGAGATTGGCATCTGCGATCGCGCCCACACCACTCTCATCCTCGACTGCCTGCAAGACACCAAGGTCCTGCTGCTCTCGGGTGCCCCCATCGACGAGCCCATCGTCGGCCACGGCCCCTTTGTGATGAACACCTCGGCGGAAATCTACCAGGCCGTAACCGACTACCAGAGCGGCAAAATGGGTGCTCTCGCCCCCAATAGCCCGGCACAAACGGGTTAACTTTTGTAAGATCCCCAAAGCACCCTTTGCGCAGCGGGAGATTTTGCACCGGCATGGAACGATTTAACCTGAAAGGGTTTAGACGGTTTTGGGCGATCGCCAAGTCCTACTGGTTTGGCGACGAAAAGTGGAAAGCCGGGGGCCTGCTGCTGCTGATTGCGGTGTTTTTGCTGGGCTACACCGGCCTCAGCGTAGTGCTCAACAACAAGCGCGGCGTGCTGATCTCGGCCCTCTCCGCCAAAGACGAAGCCCGCTTTTGGGAGACGGTGCTGGTGTTTGTCGCTGTGCTGGTGGCCTACGCGCCGCTGATGGCGGGCTACGACTACCTGCAAAAGCGCCTGGGCCTAGAGTGGCGGCGCTGGCTGACCGGGCGGTTTGTGGCCGACTACTTTGGCGATCGCGCCTTCTACAACATTCAGCAGTTTCACCCCGACATCGACAACCCCGACCAGCGCATTGCTGAAGATGTGAAGAACTTCACCCAGCAGTCCCTGGCGCTGCTGCTGCTGGTGGTCAGCTCTGTCTTGCAGGTAATTGCCTTTAGCGGCGTGCTGTGGGGCATCTCCAAAAACCTGGTGGGGTTTTTGGTGCTCTACGCGCTTCTAGGAACACTGGTGACGGTGGTGATCTTTGGCCAGCCCCTGGTGCGGCTTAACTTTGAGCAGCTTAAGCGCGAGGCCAACTTTCGCTTTAGCCTGGTGCGGATTCGTGAAAATGCCGAGGCGATCGCCTTTTACCGGGGTGAAGCCCAGGAGTCCAGCCAGGTGAACAACCGCTTCATGGCCGCCTTTGAGAATTTCAAAAAGCTGATCGTCTGGGAACTCAACCTCAACGCCCTGACCAACGCCTACGAGTTCATTCCCTTTGTGCTGCCAGCGATCGTGGTGGCCCCGGCGGTGTTTTCCGGCGATCTCGAAGTGGGCAAAGTCTCTGAGGCCCAGGGAGCCTTTGTGCGGGTGTTCTTTTCCCTCAACGTCGTGGTGGCTCGGTTCTCAGAACTGACCTCCTTTGGGGCGGGCATCGATCGCCTCTATAGCTTTGCCGAAGCCCTCAACCACTTAGAGCCTGAGGCTGAAGCGGCAGCAGAGCCATCAGCATCCATAGACCAGTCCACAGCGGAAGACTCTCTAGAATCCGTAAATCATCCCACGATCGCCATTGAGACCTCAGCTTCCCTGGCGCTGAAGCAGTTCACCCTGCAAACCCCCAACTACCAGCGCACCCTGGTCGAAAATCTCTCTATAGACATTCCCGACCAAACCGGGCTGCTGATCGTGGGGCCGAGCGGCTGCGGCAAAAGTTCGCTGTTGAGGGCGATCGCCGGTCTCTGGCACTCCGGCAGCGGCACCATTCACCGCCCCGAGCTAGACAACATTCTCTTCTTGCCCCAAAAGCCCTACATGATTCTCGGCACGCTGCGAGATCAGCTGCTCTACCCCAACACTAGTCAAGCGGTAGACAATGCCCACCTGCAAACGGCCTTAGAGCAAGTCAATCTGGCGAATTTAGCCGAGCGCTTCGGCGGCTTCGATGCCGTAGAAGAATGGGGTGACGTGCTCTCCTTAGGCGAACAGCAGCGGCTCACCTTTGCCCGCATTTTGGTCAGCCAGCCCGACTTTGCCATTCTCGACGAAGCTACCAGCGCCCTTGATCTGGCCAACGAAGCCAAGCTCTACGACTATTTACACCACAGCGGCACCACCTTCGTCAGCGTGGGCCACCGCGAATCGCTGGTCGACTATCACCAGATCACCCTAGAGCTGGCAGAAGACCACACCTGGGCCATCAAACCCTCGGGCTTGGCTACGGCAGATTTATAAGGTTTCATAAAATTGTCGCCCAAAGCCGCCGTTTAGTTGTGACGGCTACCGTGGGATCCCAATTTACTGCCTAACCTGGGCAAAGTGCATTTTCAGACCTCACTAAAACCCGCCTTCACGTTAGAACGCACAAGTTCTCAAGTTTTCACAATCTACAAAATGCCTCTACAGTCTACGTCTGCGGGGGTATGACGATCAGTGAAGGATAGATTTAGCGTTGAGGAGGGCAGATTTACGTCAGGGTAGCTAAGATGGATGGATTGCTTAACCAAAAGGTGAGCAACATATTTAGTATCTTAAGAATTAATTAATTTTTGGCTACAATTTTTATGGGTAACGAGGAGTGTCGTTATGTTTGTCAGACTGGCCGAGCAGCACCGTCAATTTGTTAGAGACTTAGTCATGAACCTGCAAGCACTAGCCACCGTGCTTGAGGATATGGGCTATCTCGCCTCCTGCTACACCTGTGGCGGCCAAATGAACAGCGCCTCCTTTATGGTGAGCCTAGGTGACGACCACCTGATTCGCTTTTTGGTGTCCGACTACGGTATCACCTGGACTGAAATGCGCGATGACCGCGAACTCATGAAGCTAGAAGGCGCAGAGGCCATCCAGCAACTGCAAGAGCTGGCCAACCTGGTCAAGTTCCGCGTTCAGCCTGTTGGGGCTAAGAAAGTAATTCCTAGCAAGGTTTAGCACCCCTAGGTTGTGCCAAGCCTTTTGTGAAAGTATACTTTTGCCCCCCTGGGGGACTAGCACCGCTGTAAGCATCGGTGTTTTTTAGTTTCGAGCCAAACTCCGGCCAAGGCAACCCCAACGGAGCGCTACTAAATTTGCCGTAAGTCCCCGGCAGCGAAGGCTTTTCAGCGTTGCTAGATACAGATATGAATCAAAACTGTAACGTCTCTCGTAGGGGCAAACGGTCGTTTGCCCCTACCCACATTGGTGCCTCAATTCGGCAACACCGGCCTTCCTTTGGGAAGCGCTGTCGGCAAAGCCCTGACTGACAAGCGCATCAACAAAACCTACTCCCAGAGAAACGGTTCCACTCAGCTACCGCCCTCTGTACCCTCCAGGGTGCTGCCAAAACAGCTTGGACGATTTGGTATGTCAACATCCTTAAGCGGGCACCACCGTGCGCTCTAGCCCCGCCAGGCCAAAGGCATTGTGCGCTGCCCGCAGGGCCATAACGCCCTCATCTTCGGCCACGACACAACTAATTTTAATCTCTGAGGTGGCAATCATTTGCAGGTTAATGCCCTCCTCTGAGAGCGCTTTGAACATGCGCGCGGCCACGCCAGGGGCATAGATCATGCCGGTGCCGACGACGCTGACCTTGGCGATCGCCTCATCCACCGCCACATCCCCTAAGCCCAGTTCGGCGGCAGCAGACTCCACCACCTTCTTAGCGGTCTGGGCATCGCCCTGGGCTACGGTAAAGGCAATGTCGCGGCTGGCCTGGCCCTGCACCAGGCGGCAGCGCTGCGACTGAATGATCATATCTACACTGACGCCGTGGGTGGCCAGCAGCTGAAAGATGTGGGCGGCCATACCGGGGCGATCGGGTACATGGCGAATAGCGACGCGGGCCTGCTTGGTATCCAGGGCGGCACCGCGCACTAACGGCACTTCGGCGGCTGTGGATGCGCCCTGGGGCATGGGGGATGAGGTGACTTCAAAGGCACCACAGAGGATCTCAATGGCGCGATCGCAGTCGGCCACGTCGATGGTGCAGCTAACCTTCACCTCAGAGGTCGAAATCAGCTGAATATTGATTCCTGCCGCTGCCAGAGAAGAAAACATCTTGGCGGCCACCCCAGGGCGACCGATCATACCCGCTCCGGCGATGCTGATTTTGGCCATGCGCTGGTCTACCATCACCTCGGCCTGGGTGGTATCAGTGGGGTTGTTGCGCAGGGCTGGGGCAATGGCCTCGGCCACCGCCTCGGCCCGGTTGAGGTTGGCCTTGACCATGGTGAAGGCGATGTCGTTGGTGTTGCCCTCATGGATCGACTGAATGATCAAATCAACATTGAGGGCCTGGGTGGCGAGTTCGCCAAACAGTCGGGCGGCAATGCCGGGGCGATCGGGAATGCGCAGCAGCGCCACCTTGGCCTGGTCAGTGTCAAACTCCACGGCATCCACCGGCTGGGCTAACTCTAGCCCTTCGAGGGGGCGGGGCTGGGGCCGAGGGGAAACCACGCGGGTACCTGGCTCATCGGTCCAGCTCGATCGCACCACGAGGGTAACGCCATAGTTGCGGGCAATCTCTACCGCCCGAGGGTGCAGCACTTTGGCCCCCAGGCTGGCCAGTTCCAGCATCTCGTCGCTGGTGATCTCATCCATCAGCTGAGCCTCGGGCACCAGGCGCGGGTCGGTGGTGAGAATGCCGGGCACGTCGGTATAGATTTCGCACTTCTCAGCCTGGAGTGCCGCCGCTAGGGCCACCGCCGAGGTGTCAGACCCACCCCGGCCCAGTGTGGTGATCTCGAGATCTGAGGTCTGGCTAATGCCCTGAAAGCCAGCCACCACAATCACCTTGCCTTCGTTGATGTGGCGCTGGAGGCGATCGGTCTTAATTTTTAGAATGCGGGCGCGGGTGTGCTCGGCCTCGGTGACAATGCCCACCTGGGCCCCGGTCAGGGAAATGGCGTCTTGCCCCAGGGCATGCAGGGCCATGGTCAGCAGCGCAATCGTTACCTGCTCGCCGGTGGAGAGCAGCATGTCCATCTCGCGGCGGCTGGGCTGATCGGTAATATCGTTGGCGAGCTTCACCAGGCCGTCAGTAGTTTTGCCCATGGCTGACACCACCACCACCACCGAGTGCCCAGCCTCTACCGTAGCTTTGACCCGCTGGGCTACCGCCTGAATGCGCTCCACGGTGCCCACGGAGGTGCCGCCATATTTCTGTACAATCAGCGTCATAGCCGTATTTCTTGTCTCCCTGCGATCGCGAGGTCTGCCCTCCTCACCCCATCGCCGAGGCATAGGAAAGCTCCCCAAATTTTAGCCCCCTTACCGCAACCCAAACGCGACATTGTCCAGATTGATCGAGTAGGGCGAGAAAAATCGGATCTATTAATTTATCAGCCTGGCCCCTGCGATCGAAACCCTTCAGACTCAACTTGTCACAAGCTTGGGCAGGCTGCATGGAGCTGCACGGATATAACACAGCGCACAGTATTTAGCGGTATTCTGCTTTATAACGAAAAGTAACAACCTGCTTCCCTGGTATTGCCATGCAGACTGTCTCACGTCCCGACCAAGCCGCTACGGCCCCAGACCTAGCCCACCCAGACGCTTCCCCCACCGTTGAGGTGCCGCCCGTTACCCCCGGCAAGCATCAGGTGGTGATTATTGGCGGCGGCTTTGGTGGTCTCTACGCTGCCCAGCAGCTCGGTCGTGCCGACGTGGAAGTCACCCTAATCGACAAGCGCAACTTTCACCTGTTTCAGCCACTGCTGTACCAGGTGGCGACCGGCGGCCTCTCCCCCGGCGACATTGCCTCTCCTCTGCGCGGCATTCTCAGCGCCCAAAAGAATACTCGGGTGCTGATGGGGGAAGTCACCAATGTTGACCCTAGCCCGCAGGTGGTCAGTCTCGCCGATGGCCGCGTTGTGCCCTACGACAGCCTGATTGTGGCCACGGGCATGAGCCACTTCTATTTTGGCCGCGACGACTGGGCCGAGGTCGCCCCCGGTCTCAAGACCGTCGAAGATGCTCTAGAGATGCGGCGGCGCATCTTTGCCGCCTTTGAAAAAGCCGAGAACACCGCTGACCTCAAGCTCAGACAAACCTTGCTCACCTTTGTGATTGTGGGCGGTGGGCCTACCGGGGTAGAACTGGCTGGAGCGCTGGCGGAGCTAGCTTTCCACACCCTGCCTAACGACTTTCGCCACATTGACACCACCGATAGCCGCATTCTGCTAGTAGAAGGCATGGATCGGGTACTGCCCCCCTTCCCCGCAGAGCTGTCGGCCCGTGCCAACACTGACTTAGAGAAAATGGGCGTCGAGGTGTTGACCCAGTCTCTAGTGACGGATATTTCGGGTCACCAGATCACCTTGAAGCAGGGGGATGAGGTGACCACCCTCCAGGCGGGTACTGTGCTGTGGGCAGCTGGAGTGCGTGACCCCGGCATGGGCGGCATTTTGGCTGAGAGCACTGGGGCAGAGCGCGATCGCTCAGGCCGAGTCATCGTTGGCAACGACCTCAGCCTGCCTACCCATCCAAATATTTTTGTAGTGGGCGACCTGGCCCACTTTGCCCACCAGGGCGTTAGCGCAGCCTCCCCAGAGGGGAACCGCCCCCTGCCGGGAGTGGCCCCGGTCGCCATGCAGGAAGGCAAATATGTAGCCAAACTCATTCAAAAGCAGCTCAAAAACGACACCCTGCCCCCCTTTGAGTACAAAGACACCGGCAGCCTGGCGGTGATCGGTCGTCACGCTGCCGTCGTCAACCTACCCTGGGCCAAGCTCACCGGATTCTTTGCCTGGTTTGTGTGGCTGTTTGTGCACATCTTTTACCTGATCGAGTTTGACAACAAGCTCATGGTGATGACTCAGTGGGTGGCCAACTACCTCACCCGCAAGCAGGGGTCACGCCTGATTACCGAGAAAGTGTTCGAAAAAGGTGAGGCCCGCACTCCCGCCAGCCCTGGCTGATCAGACAGTTGAATTATGCGACAAAAGCACCGGGCAAGCTTGTCTGGTGCTTTTGTCGCACCCCGTTTTGAAGAAGTTTGCGGCAGGGCGATCGCCGTCTAAACTGCTTTATGGGTAAACGGGTAGTATCAAAGGCCAACGCCAACCCTTAGCGGTTCCTAGCCTAGACATCCTATTCACCTCGCCATGCCCATCGATCCTCAAACCCTGCCTGACTACGAGCGTGATTTGTTGGCAGCCCTAGCCTACTTTTTGGGGCGCGATTCAGAGGCTCAGGCGCGGGCCTGCCTGTGCATGTATCTGCGCCAGGCCGAACCGCGCATTATGGCCCAGTTGCGCTACTACGCCCATCGCCTATCGACGCAAACCGGCAAGCCGATGGATGCCTATGACTTACTGACGATGATTGCCGAATCACCCGATGATGTCAGCGCTCTGCTGCCCGACTTAGGCCAAGTGCACGACCCTGAGCAACCCGACGTGTTTAGCTAGCTTTTGGGCGGGTTAAGTTTCGCAATCTATGCTGAATTTAAAGGGTTGCCTGTGTATAGATCCTATCAAGGCAACTCAGTAGAACTTATGATGGCGTCTTTTTGGTTATCGGGGCTTAGAGTACAGTCCAGCACCAGCTGGGGACGGTTTGCGCGACTCATGGGGGCGGCGCTGGTGGGCAGTAGCCTGCTAGCCATACCGGGGCAGCGGGCACTTGGCCAATCGAGTGCTACCGCTACCGTGACCGAAATTTTAGACAGCAACCAGGTCTACATTCAAAACCGCGCCGCCCAGGTCAACAGCGTGGCTCAGCAGCGCCAGCAGGTCAGAACCAGGGATGCCCGAGCCTCGCTGCGGTTTAACACTGGGGCCGTGGCACGCCTGGCCCACAACTCCAGTTTGGTGGTAGGGCAATGTGCCCAACTCAACCGGGGCACGCTGCTCGTCAACGGCAACCTCAACGGCTGCTCGACCTCAGTCGTTGCTGGAGTACGAGGCACAATTTATACCATCGAAGTCACCGAAACTGGGGAGACGATCATTCAGGTGTTTGAGGGAGAAGTCGTGGTGGGGCGCAACCCCAACCCTGAGCCAGCTGAGCCCATAACCGACGACTTTGACCCACTTGATTCATCTCTAGATCCAACGGTGCCTACCACTGACCCGGTGGTTCCTTTCGTTAACCCGATGGAACCATCTGCGCTGCCAACTGAGCCATCACCGGTAGGGCCCCCCGACCCCGGCATCCCTGACCCCGGCATCCCCGACACTACTATTCCACCAAGTACTGAGCCTCCACCCTCGACGTTTGCTCCCACTATGGGCTTTGATTCTCAGCTCAAGCTCAGCAGTCTGGTAGCTGCCAATTCTCTAGGAGCGGCCAATAAGCAGACAGATGCGTCAATGGGGGATACCGATGCAGAAACCGTAGACTTTGCTCCAGAAGATTCGATTACCCTGGCAGAGGGGCAGCAGGTCATCGTGGATGCCGAGGACGACGAGGCAGTGATTTCGTCCCTGGGTGCGGAAGATTTTATTGACCTGTTAGAAGGCCCGCTGATTGACGGGTTTGCGGTCGAAATACCGGGTATGGCGAACCTACGCCGCTCCTTCGAGCAGCTATTTCCAGGGATACCGTTGCCCTACTTTTGGGTGCCCTCGATTCCCAGCCCGCCGATCCGGTTTCCCTTTCCGTTCTAGCGGTAAGCTTCCAGCATTGGTAGCGGGCGGAGGGTAGGAGAATAGGGATACTACCAGGCCCTTAGGGGGCTTTGTCAAAGCCCCTATTCAGGGTTGGCGTCTTAGAGAGCGGTGGCAATGGTTAGATCCTATCGACGTATCTTTCAGCTGGGTCACGGGCTGATGGTGAGCTGGGCGGTATTTGGGGCGATCGCCCTGACCTCCCAGCACCCGTGGATTGTGCTGATTGAGGGTCAGGCCCAGTCATTTTTGCTGCGGCTGCGGGGGCCAGTGCCCCCACCCGAGGAAATTGTGATTGTGGGCATTGACGAGTACTCGCTGACCCAGGGCGATCTGTACCAAGCCGAGCCAGATCGCTATCCGTTTTTGGAACCCCTAGCGATCTGGCCTTGGCAGCGCCAGGCCTACGCCCAGGCGATTGAGCAATTGATGGCCGCTGGGGCTAAAGCAGTGGCCCTCGACGTGCTGCTGGTTGACCCCAGCGGCTACGGCCCTGACGATGATGCGGCTTTAGACGCAACCCTGGCTCGGTGGGGCGATCGCGTGGCCCTAGCCGCCGCCTACGATGTGTCGAGCAGCGACTTTGGCCTATTTACCAACCTGTTACAGCCCGTCTATAGCAGCCCGACCCAGGTGGGCCTGATTAACCTAGAGGTTGATGCCGACGGCAAGCATCGCGCCTTTCCCGATCGCGGCATTGAGACCCTGCGGCAGGCCCACCAATTCTCTGATAATTTACCGTCTCTGGCTGGGGCCACCCTGGCGGCAGCCAACTATCCCAGCCCCAAGCGCCAGAGCCAACAGCTCTTCTTTTACGGCCCGGCGGGCAGCTTCCCGGTGGTGTCGTTTGTGCAGTTGCTTGACCCCACCAACTGGCCCCTGATCGCCGATCAGTTTGAAGGCAAAATCGTGCTGATTGGCCCCATGGCCACGTCGTTTCAAGACCGCAAGCGCACCCCCATCGACGACGCCATGCCAGGGGTTGAAATCCACGCCCACGCCCTGGCCGCGCTGATGGAAGATCGGGTGGTCAACGCGGCGATCGCCAACCCCCTAGCCCAGGGCTTGCTGACAGCGATCGCCATTGGAGCGATCGGCCTGGGGTTAGGCTACCGCTTCACTCAGCCGGTGCCCAGACTGGTGGGTTTTGGGGGCGCGATCGCCACCTGGGGAGCGATCGCGTACCTACTGATGGTGCATGGCGATCGCCTCATGCCCGTCGCCATGCCCGTCGCCTGTCTGGGTATGGGCGGGGTCACTTACATGGCCACCGGGGCCGTCAGCACCCGCCTCGAAGAACAGCGCCTGCGCCGCACCCTAGAGCGCTACGTGGCCCCGTCGGTGGCCCAAGAAATTCTCAACCAGCCCGAAGACTTTACCAGCCTCACTGTGGGGCAAAAGTTTCAGGCGGCAGTGCTGTTTTCCGACATTCGTGGGTTTAGCCGCATTTCCTATCAGCTGGGAGCGGTTGAAACCGTCAGCCTGCTCAACTCCTACCTAGATGTGATGGTGGACGCCATTCTGGAGCACCGAGGCACCATCGACAAATTTATTGGCGATGCGGTGATGGCCGAGTTTGGTGCCCCCAAGTCCCTCGGGCCAGAGCAAGATGCTCTGGGGGCCGTTTCCGCCGCCCTGTCCATGCGGGAGGCCCTCGCCATTCTGCGTATCTCTCTTAAAGAGAAAGAACTGCCGCCACTCTTCAACGGCATTGGCATCAGCTATGGCGAGCTAGTCGTGGGCAATGTGGGATCGGTGCAACGGCTAGAATATACCGCCATTGGCGACACCGTAAACGTGGCCAGCCGCATTGAAGGACTCACCAAAATGATTGGCACCGATCTGCTCATCACCCAGCCCTGCTACGACCTAGTGAAAGATCACATCATCACTGTCGACCACGGCACCCACTTTTTGGCCGGGCGCGAGCAAGAATCAGTTCAGGTGTACGGTGTCGTGGCCTTTAAGGGCGAAAGCGATGACCTCTACCAGCAGGTGCAAAAAGACCTCATGCAACACTTGAGCCAGCCGAAGGCAATAACCTTGACCAGCCGGGAAAAACCGGCCTGACATCGCGAAAGGAAGAAGAGCGAAGCACAGAAAATAGGCTTGGTTTCTGGAAATTCTGGATGGTCTTGACCGACGCTTCCCCGTGACACAAAAAAGGGGGAGTCAGCCTAGATGCTGATCTCACCCCTCTGTGTCTACATCTCAGAGAAGTAGACGGCGTTAAATTTCACGGTTGAGCGCACTAAACAGCGGCCAGCTCAGGGGCAGGACGCTTGCTGTGGCGAATGCCTTCGATCGCCGCCGCATAGTCGGGCGCGTTGAACACCGCCGAACCAGCCACGATCGCATTGGCCCCAGCCTCTAGCACCTGCCAGGTGTTGTTGGCCTTGAGACCACCATCCACCTCGATCCAAGGGTCTAGACCACGCTCGTCGCACAGGGTGCGCAGGGCACGAATTTTGTCAACCATGGTGGGGATGAAGCTCTGGCCGCCAAAGCCGGGGTTGACGCTCATGATCAGCACCAGGTCGCAGAGATCGAGCACATTCTCGATCAGCGACAGCGGGGTGCCGGGATTGAGCACCACGCCCGCCTCTTTGCCCAGTTCTTTGATTTGGCCGAGGGTGCGGTGCAGGTGGGGCGAGGCGTTGTGCTCGCAATGAACAGTGATAATGTCAGCGCCAGCCTTGGCAAAATCGGCGACATACTTTTCAGGCTCGACGATCATTAGGTGCACGTCGAGGGGCTTTTGGGTGACGGGGCGAATCGCCTCAACGATCAGGGGGCCAATGGTGATATTGGGCACAAAGCGACCATCCATCACGTCCACATGAATCCAGTCGGCACCGGCTTCGTCAGCAGCCTTGATCTCTTCGCCCAGGCGGCTAAAATCGGCCGAGAGAATGGAGGGAGAGATAACGACGGACTTGTGAGAAGAGGTGTGAGGCATGGGGAATGGTTCTCCTGTGCATTTGTGTTTATCGTAACAAAGTCTTAAAATCTCTTCTCACAAAAGTTCTGAATTTGAGAGAATTCCCCATCAATATATGATGAAGCCCTGGGATCGCCCAAGGAACAGGCGCTTCGTTCAGCTCAAGAATTGATATCCAAGCCGAATCCCATCACCCCGATTCGCCACAGGCCAGACCGCAGGGGCGAGCCGCGATCGCCCTTCTAAACCGGGGGTAGCCAAGAAGAATTTGCTCTAAAAATAGACTGACTCGAGTAGGATAAGTGCGCCGCTAACGGCATGGACGATTGGTGTAGCTCCCACCAAAACGGTTACCGCTAGCAGGGTCAGCAGCGCGATCGCAAAGAGCTTGCCATAGACCCAAGCCAGCCCATGCACCCCAGGCACGGCCCCGCCGACAAAGGGCAAATACCCCAGCCATCCCCCAGCAGCCAGCATGGCCCAACCTAGCAGTAGCCTCCGCCCTAGACGACGGGTGAAGCGCCGACCCAGGGCGGGGGCCGCAGATTTACTCGCGGGCGTGTTGTGGTTAGACATGGGGGCAGATAGCTAGAACGCTACCCCAGGGTGGCCTAACTCAGGCTCTACTGTCACTGGCGGGGAGAATTGCCCAGCAAAAAACCGCGTCTAAAAGTCCTGTGATATTCTCAGGAGAACAGTGGCACGATGCCAGAATTGTCTAATTTTCAGCCTATTTAGCCCTATGACGTTAACTCGACGGTGGTTTAGCCAGGCCTGCCTGGGGGTAGCGATGGCGCTGGTGGCAGCGGCCTGCGGCGGCGGCGATGGCGGCGGTGATGTGGTCAGCGTCGGTTCGAAAGACTTTACCGAGCAGCTGATCATCGGCGAAATGTATGCCCTGGTGCTCGAAGAAAACGGCCTGACCGTCGAGCGCAAGCTCAATCTGGGGGGGACTCCGGTAGCCCAGGCTGCGATCGAGAGCGGCGAAATCGACCTCTACCCCGAGTACACCGGCACCGCGCTGCTCACCGTGCTCAAGCTGCCAGTCAGCAACGACCAGCAGGCCGTCTTCGACACCGTCAAGCAAGCATACCAGGAGCAATTTAATCTGGTGTGGCTCGACCCCTCGCCGATGAACAACACCCAGGCCCTAGCCATGACCGAGGAACGAGCCGACGCCCTGGGCATTCGCACCATCTCTGACTTTGCCGCCCAGGCCAGTGACCTAACCCTGATTGGCCCACCGGAGTTTGAGGTGCGCGAAGACGGCTTGCCTGGCCTGCAAGCGGCCTACGGCAATTTTTCGGTCAAAGAATACAAAGCTGTAGATGCGGGCCTGCGCTACAAGGGTTTGGTAGATGGCGAGGCTGACGTGGCTGTGGCCTTTGGCACCGATGGTGAAATCAGCGCCTTTAACCTAGTGGTGCTCGAAGACGACAAAGGGCTGTTTCCGCCCTACCAGGTGGCACCCATTGTCAGCCAGGCCGCGCTGGATGCCAACCCTGCGATCGCTGAAGCCCTTAACCAAGTTTCGCCCCTGCTCAACGATAAGGTGATGCGCCAGCTCAACTACGAGGTCAGCGGCAACCAGCGCGAACCGGCAGATGTGGCGCGAGAATTTCTGGTCGATGCGGGCTTAGTTGCAGAATAAGCCCCTGGCGGAGTAGCCCCCTAACGAGAAGCCCCTAGCGAGAAGCCATGAGCAACCTCCAGTTCGACGATGTTTCGCTGCGGTTTGCTGGGGGTGCCCGACCGGCGGTGAACCGGGTGACTTGCCAGGTCAACTCGGGCGAAATCGTAGTGATTTTGGGGCCGTCGGGCTGTGGCAAAACCACGCTGCTCAAAATGGTCAACCGTCTCTACGAACCCACCAGCGGCAATATCTTTCTCGATGGGGCAAATATTCGCCAGCTCAAGGCGACCAAGCTGCGGCGGCAGATCGGCTACGTGATTCAGCAGTCGGGGCTGTTTCCCCACATGACGGTGGCGGGCAATGTGGCGGTGGTGCCCAAGCTGCTGGGCTGGCCCAAACCCCAGATTCAGGCCCGAATTGACGAGCTGCTGGACTTGGTGAAGCTATCGCCGGGGGAATTTCGCGATCGCTACCCCGCTCAACTCTCTGGCGGGCAGCAGCAGCGGGTGGGCATTGCTCGGGCACTGGCGGGCAACCCCGCCATTATGCTGATGGATGAGCCTTTTGGGGCGATCGACGCGATCACGCGCACGGCCCTGCAAGACGAAATTTTGCGCCTCCAGGGCCAGCTTAAAAAGACGATTCTGTTTGTCTCCCACGATGTGGAAGAGGCTCTGCGCCTGGCCGATCGCATCTTAATCATGCGCCTGGGCGAAGTGGTGCAGTTTGACACCCCCTTTAACCTGTTGACCCGACCCGCCGATGAGTTTGTGCACACCCTGCTGGGGGCCGACGATATGGTGCGCCAGCTGGGCCTGCTGCGGGTAAGTTCGGCGATGATGGCGCTGCCGCCCAACTACAGCAACGGCCACAACCCCACCCTTTCCCACCTAGACAGCCTGCGGGATGCGCTGTCGCTGATTCTGAAAACTGGGGCACCGGCCCTGACGGTGCTAGAAGGAGGCAACCCGGTGGGGCTGCTCACCCTCGATCACATTCGTGAGTCGGCGGTGGCGGGGCCAGGGAGAAACGGGCGATGAGCTACCTGCTGAGCAACCCCGGCTACGTGCTGACCCTGCTGCTGCAACACCTGCGGATGACGGGGATTGCCCTGGGGATTGCGATCGCCCTCGCCGTTCCCCTCGCCCTGCTGGTCTCGCGCCTGCGCTGGCTGGCGGTGCCGGTGCTTGGCGGGCTGGGGGTGCTCTACACCATTCCTAGCCTGGCGCTGATTATCTTTTTGGTGCCGCTGTTTGGCCTCAACGCCACTTCAGTAATTGTGGCGATGGTGCTCTACACCCAGGTGATTTTGGTGCGCAACCTGACGGTGGGGCTAGCGGGAATCAACCCAGCGGTGCTCGAGGCGGCGCGGGGCATGGGCATGAGCGTGGCCCAGCGCTGGTGGCGGGTGCAGGTGCCGCTGGTGCTGCCGGTGTTTTTGGCTGGGGTAAGAATTGCGGCGATCGTGGCCATTGCGATCGCTACAATCGGGGCCAAATTTAATGCGGGCGGGCTGGGTAAGCTGCTGTTCGATGGCATTCAGACCAATCGCTATGACAAGATTGTGGCGGGTGCGATCGCAGTGGCAGTTCTAGCGCTGGTGATCAACGGGCTGCTGCTGGCCCTAGAGCACTACGCCCAACCTCAGCGATGGCTCACGCAAAAATTATAAGATTCAAGTCCTCAATCTAATTTGCAGAATTCGATCGAGCAGGCATTGAGCGCGTTCACTTTGCTAGGCTGAAGCCATTGGGCTAAGTTGACCTATGACCCTTGCGATTGACCAACTGACACAGCAGAAGCCCATCAGCTTTGAGGAGTTTCTTGCCCGCTACGGCAGCGACAATCGCTACGAACTGATTGATGGGGAGGTGTTCGACTTGGAGCCCACTGGCCTACACGAGGAGGTCGCAGCTTTTATCACTGCCAAAATCTGCGTTCAAATCGATACAAAGGACATGCCCTGGTTTGTGCTTCAACGAGGGCTTCTGCGTCCTTCTAGCAGCGCCATGACTGCATTTCGGCCCGACGTTGCCGTGGTCGACCGCACTGCACTCAGCCAAGAGCCACTTTGGGATGAGCAGTCGATTTTAACGCTGGGCAGTTCGATTAAATTTGTAGCCGAAGTCGTCAGCAGCAACTGGCAAAATGACTACGCTCGCAAGGTTGAAGACTACGCTGTTTTAGGCATTCCCGAATATTGGATCGCTGACTACGCTGGGTTAGGCGGCACTCGCCACATCGGCAAACCCAAGC
>JANPIO010000334.1:0-2654 GCA_031425055.1 Phormidium sp. VAR_61_metabat_6 | reverse complement strand
GAGGGTCAGCAGGGTAAACGCTAAGGCGATCGCCCCAGCGGCCATCAGCGTCGGCAAAAACCAGTAGCTCGATCGCAGGTTATTCCAAAATTTGCTGAGCTTAATGTGTTTCATCGGACGGCTGCGATCGAGAAAGGGTTGAGTATGGTCGAAATCGGGTTGGCCATGGCCTGGTTAACGGAGCGGGTGACGGGCCTAGCCTCTACCCACAGCCGTTAATCGGCTGTATTGGGGGCTTCTAGAACGGTGATGTTGCACGGTCTTGCCGCCGCCGGGCAGTTGAATCAACAGTTGGCGCATGACAAATCTACGGGTAGAAATCGTTCAATCACGCTCTCTATCTTGAGGATGGTCGGTGGTCTTGACATCGTCTGAAGGGCTAGTCGCCTACCGGGCCGAAGGAGTCAAAGGAGCCAAAAGGGCCAAGGTGGGCTAAACGAACGCTAGGAACTGTGGCGGGTCAGCACCCACAGCGACACCTTTTCGAGCATGACCAGCGTGGCGGTAATGCCTACCGCCAGACCAAATAAAAGCAGGTTACTCTCGTTGCCACTTCGCAGCGCAAAGCTCAGCGAAGTCGCCACCGCAGGCGGGTGAACCACATCCAGCACAATCATTAGCACGATGGTGATTACCATCGCCAAGCCGCCCGATAGGTAGCCCGAGCCCACCGTTGTGTAGGTGATAAAGCCCAGACCTGCCGCCATCAGCTGCGAGATCAGCAGTGTGCGCACTGAGTTAGTGCCGTGCTGCGGGTCAAGGTAGATCAAAAAGGCACTGGAGGACAAGGAGGCAAACAGCAGGCGCTGCTGGCTGAGCGCTTCGACCAGAGCCAAAACCGCCAAAACCACCGCCGTTGGGGCGATCGCCAGGGCCAGCTCTCCCCTCAGATGTAGCCGACGGCGCAGGGCACGGTTGGCCCCCTCAATGGGCTTCAGGCTTTTGCGGTCTTGGCTCATGAGCAGTTCCAGGCTGGGGACGGCAGAGAGCCATGCGTCGATGGGTCAATGTACCGATCTTAGTCTAGCCCTAACTCGCGCTTGAGCAGGTTGATCGACTTTTCGCCGATATAGTTGTCACAGACAATCAGCTTCGGCGGACGAATCAGGTCTTCGCGGGCTTCGGCGATCGCCTCTTTGACCGTGGGCAAACTCGCCTCGTCAAACACCACAATGGTCTGGGCGCTGTGGATCACGGCGTTGAGCTTGTAGGGGTCATCGGTCTGGGCCGACATCAGCAAAATCTCGTCGCCCCGCAGGCTGTAGCTAATTACTTCCGCCGCCCGCAAAATGCCGGTGCTGACGCTGACCATGCCTAGGCAGGTGCCCTTGGGCAAATCTTTGAGCAGGCCCAGCTCTTTTTTATAGTCGTAGATATCAACGGGGATCACCCGCACCGACTTGGGGGCTGCGATCGCCTCGGCTTCACTAATAAAGTAGCGGCTGGTCACCACCGTGCCCGAGCGAGTCTGGGCCAAAATCGTGTCGAGTTCTTCCAGCGGCACTAGCTGCACCGGAATGTGCAGAGCGCTCTCTAGCTCGCGCACCATCAGCTGCCCGGCCCCAATGTCTTGGCCGGGGGCCGTCACCAGCACCCGAGCGCTACAGCGCAGCCGCCAGTCAATTTCAGCTAAGAACAATTCCCGCGCCTGGTTGAGGGAGCAGCCCTGACGCAGCAGCTCATCTAGCCCGGTTTCGACCACATCGCGGGCCTGGGGAAACTCGGCCCACAGCACTGTCTGGGGACGGGCGCTGTCGGTGCTGTTTTGCTCGCGCACGTAGATGCCAGACCCGGGCATCGCCTCGACCACCCCAGCGTCTTCGAGCTGGCGGTAGACCTTGCTGATGGTGTTGCGGTGCAGCCCCGTCTGCATGGCCAGCTGCCGGGTGCTGGGCAGCCGATAGCCAGGCGGGTACTGCCGCGAGGCGATCGCAAACCAAATCTGGTCGTAGAGCTGAGTCGACGCCGGAATCTCGCTATCGGGCTGAATGTGAAACTGCACCACCAAACCACCTCCAGGCTGTTGCCAGACAAACCATCATGCCCATTCTGAGATCAAACCAGTCAGGTCAGACCAACATCAGGGCCACTGAGAACTAAATACACCGCCCGTACTGACAATTTAGGACGATTCTGAAAAAGTGGCTGGGTTTTGTTAGCTGCCCCCGCTTGCCGCAATGATTTTTGACAATTGTAGACCGCCCCACCCAACGCCAGGCCAGCGTTAAAGTGAGAGTGATCAGAATAGACAACGACAACTCCCATGCCGTCCCTAGTGCGTACCGAGACCATCGCTATCCCCAGCGGCGATACCGAGATTTTGGCCTACCTGGCCGAGCCTTCAAGTCCAGGGCGGTTTGGAGCCGTCGTAGTGATTCAAGAAGTGTTTGGGGTCAACAGCCACATTCGCGAGGTGGCCGAACGGCTGGCGCGGGCGGGCTACGTAGCGATCGCCCCCCACATCTACCACCGCCAGGCCCCTGGCTTTGAGGTAGGCTACACCCAGGCAGAGCTGGAGCTGGGCCGCAGCTATAAGCAGGGCGCAACGGCAGAACACTTGCTGGCGGATGTGCAGGGGGCGATCGCTCACCTCTACAGCAAAGCCAACGTTGTCCCTGAGGGGGTCGGCTGCATCGGCTTTTGCTTTGGCGGCC
>JANPIO010000333.1:0-4393 GCA_031425055.1 Phormidium sp. VAR_61_metabat_6 | reverse complement strand
GTTGTAAGCAGAGCAATACAGTCACTATTTAACTATAGCAAACTTTGCCAGGGCTTCGTCAACGGGAGGCAGCTTTTGGGGCTAACCGCTATTTCAGCGCTCCTTTACATGCATAAGAGCTAGCGGGGCGCACGTTTGAGCCTGCTTACCTGTGCCGGGCAAACACACCTCTATCTATGCTAAACGCGCTCCCTTAAGCCGTAGAAACGTAATCTGAAAAGGAGGTTACGTAATATTAAGTAACTTAGAAGCGTGAGTTTATCCTGGCAAAAGCCGTTTTTTTAGAGGCCTAGGTGCTGTTGGGCAGCGCCAGCAACAATCTCAGACTCATCGTTGGCGAGCTGTTGCAACGCCGATTGAGCCTCGGACTCGGAGAACTGGGCTAGGGCCTGCACTAAGCGGTGACGCACCTGCCAGTCAGAATGGGTGGTGTAGTTGAGTAGTAGGGGGAGGGCACGGCGATCGCCCAGTTCGCCCAGAGCCCCAATGGCAGCAGTGGCAATCAGCTCATTGTCTGAGCTGAGGGCCTCTTGCAGGAGGTCGAAGGCCTGGGGCTCACCCAGTTCGCCTAGGGCTGCCACAATGCTAAATTTCACCAGCCACTCGTCGGTGCTGTGGTAAAGCGTAGCTAGCTGAGGGTAGGCGCTTTTGAGCTTGAGTCCACCAATGGTATCGGCGGCGGCGGCTTGGACATCAGGGTCAGGATCTTCGGTCAGCGATCGCCGCAGTAAAGGCTCTACGGTAGCTATGTCTTGCTGCCCCAAACTGGCAATCTGGCTAATGGCGGCATAACGCACTCGTGCATTGCCGTCGTTAGCCGCTAGTTGCACTAGCTCAAAGGCATCGGCGGAGTCCAATTCGCGCATTTGGTTGACCGCTCGCAGCCGATCCCCGTAGTCGTCGGAGTGGAGCAGTTCTCGAACCGAGTTTGGGGTAATAGCCATTTTTGTAGAGATAAATACAAATCTGCTCTCTCTACTATCGGCCATTTTGGGGATCGGCGATAGGGGGAGTGGAGTGATGGAGTAGGGGAGTGGGAGAGTTTTGAATTGGAGCATACGCAGGAGAACTCAACACTCAAAACTAAACACTTAAGACTCACCGCCCCATCGCCCCGTCACTTCTCACGCGTAGCTATTCGCCATCTCCCGCACAATGTCGCCTCGGGTGAGAATGCCAACCACATGGTTGTCAGCATTCACCACAGGCAGACGGCGCACTTGCTTGTCGTGCATCAGGTGAGCGGCTTCGCGGAGAGATTTGTCGGGGGCAATGGTGACGACGTGATCGGTCATAACGTCTTTGACCAGTTGGCCTAAGGCTTTGTGGAGTTCCTGGTTGTACTGGTTGGGGGTCTTTAGATAGATCACGCTGTCGAGCAGCATGATATAGGCAGGCATATCGACCCCGGTGGTTTGCCACATCAGATCAGACTCCGACAAAATGCCCACCAGATGATTGTCGGCGTTGATCACCGGTAGGCCGCCCACGTGGTTATCGGCCATCAGCTGAATGGCATCCTTGAGCACGGTGTCAGGGGCTACCGAGATCGGGTTTGAGGTCATTACATCCGCGACGGTTTTGGCCATGGGGTTTAGTTCGATACAGGTTTGATGGGTGAGCTGACTGGAATTTATTTCATTTTAGAAAAGGTTCATCGCTAACCGGGGGGCTGTCACAGGTCGTTACAGTAGTGCTCTAGAATGTCGGCGCAGTGGGCGATCGCCCCCAAGTGAGCGATCTCATACCCATGGGTGTTGTGGGTCGGGAAGCTGAGGCAGGCGGCCCGTGACACATGGCCAAACTTCATGGCGATTGAGCCATCGCTGCCAAAGCCGCTAATGATCGCCATTTGCACCGGTAGGTTGTGCTCTACGGCGGCTCGGCGCAAATCGGCATTTAGCCCCTCATCGTAGAGGCCGTAGGCATCCTGGCTGAGGAGTACAGGTATTGCCCCCGCCTGAATGGGATATTCTGTTGCCAGAGGGCAGATCTCTAGGGCAATCAGAGCTTCTAGACGGTGGCGCTGGGAGAAATAGAGGGCACCGATCGCCCCCACCTCTTCTTTAGCCGACGCGACTAGATACACGGTCACGGGCGGTGCTTTCAGCCGCTCGGCCAGCATCAGCAAAATCGCCAGGGAGGCTTTGTTGTCGAGGGTATAGCTGGTAATGTGGTTGCCCATGCGAAAGGGCTGCTTGCGGTGCTTGCCCACCACCACTCTGGTGCCGGAGCGAATGCCGGCGGCGGCGAGTTCTTCAGGCGATCGCTTGGTCTCTATCCAGGCGGTTTCCCAGGTGACGGGCTGGCTCTCCTGCTGGGCCTTCTGGGGTGACTCGTGGGAGACATGGCGCGAGCCAAAGCTCAAAATGCCGCTAATGGTCTGCTGATCCCCGAGCAAATCCATTACGCCCTCGCCATAGACCCAGGGAAACGAGCCACCCAGCTTGCGCACCGACACCCGACCGTCGGCGTAAATGCTCTTGACTAGGGTGCCGATTTCGTCCTTATGTGCGGTAATAGCAATGGCCCGGCTATCGTCGCGCCCTGGAATCTTGGCGATGACATTGTCGGCCTCATCGCGCCAGTGCTCTACCCCTAAGGCGGCCAGGTCAGCCATTAAGTGCTGATTGATTTCGTCCTCCGCGCCGCTAGGCGAGTGGCACATGACTAGGTTGGAATTTTTGGTAAATAGAGCGTTGTAGGGCATGGGGGTGGGGGAGTAGGGAAGGTAGAGGAGGTGGGGATGGTAAGGGAGGTGGGGAGGGTTAAAGAGGTGGGACGTACATTTGTAGGAATTTTTGATTCTAGCTACTTCGCTATCACCCCCATCTCTTCTCGTTAGCTAACGCTTCCCCTTGGGCTTTCTAAAAGCAGAATAATTTTCTTTAAAGCTTGTGCATCAATCACGTCAGCCTCTCTGGACTAAATCTCCTTGGGTGCGCTGGGGAATCGGGTTTGGGATTGGGCTCCTGTTATTTGTGGGAGTCAGTAGCCAGTTTCACAGCGAGGCTACGCTGCCCACGCTCGATCCTCTACCGCAGGATCCGTATATTCGGGCGTATTTTAATCAAAACCAGGCGGCGACCTATACCGATCCCTACCGCAACATTACGCGGCACGGGGATAATTTGGAGCAGGTGGTGATCGATGCGATCGCCACCGCCGAGTCCTCGATTGACATTGCTGTGCATGAGTTTTCGCTGCCGGGGATCGCCCATGCCCTCAGCGAGAAAAAGGCGGCTGGGGTAGAGATTCGGGTGGTGGTCGAAAACACCTACAGCACGCCGATCGCAAAGCGGGGGAACCCAGCGGCGATCGCCCAGCTCGATGAGCATGATGAGGCCAAGGCCAGCGACCTGTACGCCTTTATTGACGCCAATCAGGATGGGGTGCTGAGTGACGGAGAATTGCGCGATCGCGATGCCCTGACCATTTTGGCTGAGGCCGACATTCCTCTGATTGATGACACCGCTGACGGCAGCAAGGGTAGCGGCCTGATGCACGACAAGTTTATGGTGATCGATGGCCGCACCGTCGTCACCGGCTCGGCGAACTGGACGCTGAGCTGCACCCACGGCGACTTTTCAGATCCCGATAGCCGGGGTAACGCCAACAGCATTTTGGTGATTGACAGCCAGCCCCTGGCCCAGCGATTTCAGACAGAATTTAGCACGATGTGGGGCGACGGCCCCGGTGGCCAACCCGATAGCCGATTTGGCCTGCAAAAACCCTATCGCACCTCGGCTCTGGTCTCGGCCCCCGGCTCGGTGCTGGAGGTACAGTTTTCCCCAACCTCAAAGACTCAGCCCTGGGCCCAGAGCGTCAACGGACTGATTGCCAAAACCCTGGGCCAGGCGACCCAGAGCGTGCATCTGGCACTGTTTGTATTCTCTGAGCAGGCGATTGGTGACCAGCTGCTACCGATCGCTAATCGGGGTGTGCCGATCAAAACCCTGATTGACCCTGGCTTTGCCTACCGCAGCTATAGCGAAGGCCTCGATATGTTGGGGATCGCCATCCCTGACCACCGCTGCAAGCGAGACAATAGCGTGCCCTGGGCAAAGCCCATCACTACCGTGGGGGTACCGGCCCTACCCTCTGGCGACAAGCTGCACCACAAGTTTGCGGTGCTCGACCAAAACATTGTGCTGGTCGGCTCGCAAAACTGGAGCCAGGCTGCCAACACCACCAACGACGAAAACCTGCTGGTGATTCGCAATGCCACGGTGGCAGCCCACTTTGAGCGCGAGTTTCAGCGCTTGTACGACGGGGCAGAACTGGGCATGACGCCACAGTTGCAGGGGGCGATCGCCCGTCAACAGGAAAAATGTGGGTTGTAGCCTTTTCCCCTAAGCTCGACTTTATCCATTTGATCCGAAAAGGAAAGCAG
>JANPIO010000332.1:0-37815 GCA_031425055.1 Phormidium sp. VAR_61_metabat_6 | reverse complement strand
CTGGGGTGGTGAACTATCGTCGCTACACCGACTTTTTTGGCCGTAGCGGGCGGAATGCCAGGGCGATCGCCTTCGATGCTCTGACCGAATACAAAACCTGGCAGCAGCAAATCACTGCCTGGCAGCAGCCGATTCTCGATCGGCCCGACCTGGCCGCCACCTTCAAAATGGCGCTGTTCAACGAGCTGTACGATCTGGCCAGCGGCGGCACCCTATGGAGCGCCGCCACCGAGGCCGACCCCGTAGGCCAGTTTGCGGTGCTAGAGTGCATCGACTACCGCTGGTACGAAAGCCTCGACGTGCGTCTCTACGGCGGTTTCGCCACCCTGTTGCTGTGGCCCGAGCTAGAGAAAGCTGTGCTGCGCGCCTTCGCCCGCGCCATCCCCGCCCAAGACGAGCGGCGGCGGGTCATTGGCTACTACGTCACCATGGGCATTGAGAATCCCCCCGCCATCCGCAAGCTCAAGGGCGCGACTCCCCACGACCTCGGTGCCCCCAACGAGCACCCCTGGGCGCAGACCAACTACACCAGCTACCAAGACTGCAACCTGTGGAAGGACCTGGGCAGCGACTTTGTGCTTCAGGTCTACCGTGCCTACCAGTTCACCGGCGCGACGGATGTGGCTTTTCTCAAAGACTGCTGGCCTGCGGTGGTCGATACCCTGCAATACCTCAAGCAGTTCGATCGCGACGGCGACGGCATTCCCGAAAACGAGGGTGCCCCCGACCAGACCTTCGACGACTGGCAGCTTAAGGGCATTAGCGCCTACTGCGGCGGGCTGTGGTTGGGGGCCATGGAGGCGGCGATCGCGATCGCCGATATCCTCACCGTCGCTGGCCTCGCCCCCGGCAACACCCCCATTCTGCTCAGCCAGTACCGCCGCTGGCTCGACAACGGCCTCAAGGCCTACCACCCCAAACTGTGGAATGGCCGCTACTACCGGCTCGACACCGGCAGCGGCTCCGATGTGGTGATGGCCGATCAGCTCTGCGGCCAGTTTATGGTGCGCCACCTGGGCCTGCCCGATTTAGTCGAGGACGAATTTACCCTGTCAGCCCTCGACGCCATCTATGACGCCTGCTTTGTGAAATTTAACCAGGTGGTGCAGAGCCAGGAACGCCCGCCCCAGCAAAAGTTTGAGGGGGCGCAGCTGGGCAACTTTAGCGCCGCGACGCTGAAGCTGGCGATCGGCGCAGCGAATGGCGTGTTGCCGGATGGCTCACCGGAAGACCCCGACAGCACCCACCAGCAGGAGGTGTGGATTGGGATTAACTTTGGTCTGGCGGCGTTCTTCGCTCAGATGGGGAAGACGGAAGAGGCGATGGCGATCGCCGAGTCTGTCATCCAGCAAATCTACGCCTACGGTCTGCAATTTCGCACTCCTGAAGCGATCACCGCCTTGGGCACCTACCGCGCCTGCCACTACATGCGCCCGATGGCGATCTGGGGTTTGTACGATGTGTTAACCGTAGGAGCTGATGATTAGAGGTTTGGACTATCGCAATTTCTCCCATGCGTCGCGGCTGATACCAGCCTGGCGAAAAAGCTTAATCAAGAGAGCTTTGCTGATTTCCCCTTGATGGGGATTGGGGATGGTGAGCCGGAGTGTTGCCTTGACCATAAACTGATGCTTGCCGCCGGAATATGGCCCTTCAAAACCCAACTGTTTGAGATAGCGAATTAAGTCTTTACGCTGGATGGGGCCAAAGGAAGGCATTAGGCCACCTCAACGGCAGCGGGGTTGAGGTTGATGCCGTCGAGAACGGGTAAGGGGTGGCCTAGACGTAATCCCAGGATCAGCCATTCTTCCAAGGTGCTTTGGAGTTCCTCGCGACAGGCTTCTAGGGTGGCAGCATTGCTCAAAACTCCTAGACAGGTGGGAATTTCGCCGTAAAAAGTGCCATCGTCTAACAGCTCGTAGACCGCTTGGTGCATGGCGGTTTGGATGTAGCGAGTCAGCATAGGCGAGTAACCGTTGTCTTTAGGGCGATCATAGGGCAAATCAACATGCTTGTAGAGCGTTATTCGTGTCGCGATTATCCCTGCTACTAACCCTTCTCTTTCGTCCGCTGCAATCCACCAACAACAGCAAGCCGGATGCCGGGATTTTAGCGATCGAGGCTACGATTAATGGAGGGAAGGCTGCATGACAGAAAAGCTAGTTTTGAAGTACGACCAAGTGGGCGATATTCTCTACATCAACAAGTGCGCGCCCTACGCGGAGCAAGAGTCCGAAGAAATTGGCGACGAGATGATCGCTCGACTCAACCCGGTATCTGGCGAGGTGGAGAATTTGGAAATTCTCTTTTTCTCAAAGCGTCTGCTCAACGCAGATTTTTTGCTAGAGCTGCCGGTGATTGCCAATCTCAGGCTAGCTGCCTCTTGACGATCTGTCCCTGCTGTAACCTATTCACCTTGACGCCGCTGCAATGAACCAAGGGCAGCCAATCGGGTGTGCAGTACAATCAAACTGGTTGAGTTCGCCCGCCTACCACCCATTGCCATGCGCCCTGCTCCTCCCGATCGCAAACTTCCCGACCCGCTGCCGCCGCGCTACGTAGACCCTGGCGCTCCAGCTGAGCATTGGCCGATCCCCATGTCCCAACCTGTGTCGCAACGCCGATCGCCCTTCCGTCCCATTCGCACGGTTTTTAACGCGCTGATCGGTGGCGCGGTGCTGGTGGGCATCGCGGCGGGGGTAGGGTTTTGGCGATCGGGCGATCGCTTCCTCGAAGGCGTGCGCATCATGCTCACCCCGGCCACGGCAGAGCCCCAGGTGGATGTGCGCTCTGTCATCGTTCAACAACTGCGGGGGGCCAGCGAACTGACCACGGCAATTTTTGCCATGGAGGCGGTGGTGCCGACCAAGAGCGATCGCACCCTGGCGGGCTACGTGATTGGCTCTACCAACCTGCTCTACATTGCCTATGGCGAGGTGCGGGCCGGGGTCGATCTGTCGCAAATAACTGCCGATATGGTGCAGGTGAATGGGGAATCTTCGATTCAGATCACCCTGCCGCCGCCCCAGATTCTCGACAGCAAAATCGACCTCAGCAAGTCGAACGTGTTTGACTACAGTCGCGGCTTTTTAGGTCTGGGGCCAGATACCGCCCCCGAGCTACAAGAAAAAGCCCAGCAAGAGGCGCTGGTCAAAATCGAAGAGGCTGCCTGCCAAGAAAATTTGCTGGCCGAGGCCAACCGTCGTGCCGAAGTCACGGTCGGACAACTTTTATCGACTGCAGGTTTTGAAACTGTCACCGTTACCACCCAGTCGCCGACTAATTCTGCCTGTGCAGCGCCTGCAAATAGCGATACAGTGTTACCGGGCTTGGCCGTACCCGAGCCGCCCCCTCAAGAACCCGGCCAATAAGGATTCCCATGCTAGAGCTGTACCAATTTGAAGCCTCCTCTTTCGCCGAAAAAATTCGGCTGATGCTCGACTATAAGCAGGTGCCCTACCACAAGGTCGAAGTTACCCCCGGCGTCGGCCAGGTCGAAGTGTTTCAAATGTCGGGCCAGCGCCAGGTGCCGGTGCTCAAAGACGGTGAGCAGGTGATTCCTGACTCGACTGCGATCGCCCTGCACCTCGAAAAAGCCTTTCCCGATCGCCCCCTCCTACCCACCGAGCCCAAGCAAAAGGGTCTGTGCCTAGCGCTAGAGAGCTGGGCCGACGAGGCGATCGTGCCCAAAGCCCGCGTCGTTATGGTCGGTGCCTTTAAGCAGCACCCCAACTTTCGCACCGCGCTGCTGCCCAGCTTCACCCCTGCACCTCTGCGCAGCCTGGTGGGCGCATTGCCCGGCGATCTGCTCAACTTAGTAGGCACTGGCGTTGGCTTTGGCCCCGACGACATCAAAGTCGCCACCGCTGGCCTGCGTCAGGATCTTGAGGCCCTGGTGCTGATGCTGCAAAACAGCCCCTATCTGCTGGGTGACCAGCCTACCCTAGCTGACTTCGCCGTGGCCGCCGCCACCATGTACCTCAAATTTCCCACGGCTCAGTATGTGGATCTGCCTGAGGGTATTGGCGGCAAGGGAGTCCCCGGCATTGCCGATGTGCCGGAATATAGAGCCTTTTTTGACTGGCGCGATCGCCTGTATGCCGAGTTTCGCACCATCCGCACCAACGTGCCCCCCGCCGCCAGTTCTGCCAGCGGCCCTACCCCTATCAGCATCGACTAGGGTATGGCCAACGTTGCTGAAACTTTGGGGGAGGTGGTTGAGCGCGATCGCATTCTCCCCCCTGCAGCTCTCGATCTGCCAGACTACCTAGCGCTAGCCACCGTCGTCTATCCGGCCACCGAAGCGGAACTCTCGGCGATCATGGCCTGTGCCTATAAAAATTCCTGGCGGGTCATCCCCTGCGGCAGCGGCAGCAAACTGTCCTGGGGTGGTGTTGGCTCAGGGGTAGATTTAATCGTGAGCACGGCCCACCTCAACCAAGTGATCGACCACGCGGTGGGAGATATGACCCTCACCGCCCAGGCGGGCGCAAAACTAGCGGATCTAGCTCCTAGGCTGGCTGCGCACAACCAGTTTCTCGCCGTGGACCCTGCCTATCCAGAGCGGGCGACTTTAGGGGGCATTGTGGCGACCGCCGATACCGGCAGCCTCCGCCAGCGCTACGGCGGCCTGCGGGATCTGCTGATTGGCATTTCCTTCGTGCGCTATGACGGGGCGATCGCCAAGGCGGGCGGGCGCGTGGTCAAAAATGTCGCGGGCTACGACCTGATGAAGCTGCTCACCGGCTCCTACGGCACCCTGGGAATTATTTCTCAGCTCACGTTTCGTCTCTATCCAGGGCAAGATGTCTCTAAAACCGTGGTGGTCACTGGAGCGACTGGGGAAATGGCAGCTCTGGTGAATGCCCTCCGCCTGTCGCCGCTGACCCCGGCTGCCCTTGATATCCTATCCCCCGCCCTAGCCAACCATCTAGGCTATGAGGGATTTGCCCTGTTAGCCCGATTTCAGTCGATTGCGCCGGGGGTAGACGAGCAGGTTGAGGCCCTCTTGGCCATGGTGGGGCCAGCGCTATCTGCCCAAATGTTGCAGGGCGCGGCGGATGAGCAAGTTTGGGCAGGGGTCGGTGCCGCTCTCTTCCCCGTGTCTAAGGAACCGAGCGAGGCGATCGTGGCTAAAGTGGGTCTACCTCCAGCCAAGGCTGTGGCCTGGCTTGACCAACTGCCCTCGGGTAGCCTGGCGCGCATCCATGGCGGTAGCGGCATTGGCACGGTGCGCCTGGCAACGGCTACGGCAGATATAGTGAAGGAATTGCGCAGGGCCTGCACTATCAACCAAGGCTATTTTGCTCTACTTGAAGCACCCCTCTCCCTCAAAAAATCAGTGGATGTGTGGGGCTACAGCGGCAACGCCTTGGGTGTGATGAAAGCGATTAAGGCTCAGTTTGACCCCCACGACTGTCTCAGCCCAGGGCGTTTTGTGGGCGGCCTTTGACGTAGGCTGCCCCTATCATTAAAGGCTGTTGATTACCCTCCCCATGCCCGAAGCCAGCGTTCAAACCTTGCATGTTGCTGAGGTGGCGTTTCAAGCCTTTGCTCAAGGGCTAGCCAGTGGCGAATGGTCGCCATTCTTAGACCAGCTCAGCGATGATTTTACCTTTTGGTTCCCAGCGGGTTCTTTTAAAGGCTTAAACCACGGAAAAGAAAAGGCGAAAGCGTTCTTTGAGCTGGCGTCTAGCCTGTTTCCAGAAGGTCTCACTCTAAGCATTCTTCAGGTGGTCTCTAGTTCGACAACGGTTATTTTTGAGGTTCGCTCATCGGGTTTGGTGGCAGGGCAACCCTACGAAAATCAGGCTGCGATCGCCTTTGATATCAGGGACAACAAAATTTGTGCTTACCGAGAGTATTTGGGCGTCGTGTTTCAGCTTGGCCAGTAGTTTTATAGTAGGTTGGGACATTAGCCATCTAAATCGTTCATAGGATGCTTTGTCGGTTGATTCTTAGCATTTTATTGCCACCCTTTTGAAACTCGTAGGCAACGGGCTCGATCTGGACGCTGTAGCCTTGGCTAGAGAATTCTTCTAAGACAATATCCAAATGTAGATAAGGTTCACTATTGAGTTGAATTAAAGGAAAGATCCGCACCTCGGCGGCAACTCGCAGCAGCTCATGAATCGACGCAACGTGGAAGTCCAGGGTCAGGTGCTCTGCATACAAAAACAGTAAATGAGAGCATAGGCATAGCTCAAACTGATCATCGTTAAAATTTAGGCTCGGCAAAGCTTGGTACACATACCGACCTTCAGCTTTTCCTGATTCATAATCTAATAAAAATTTTTCCATGGCGTTAAGACGAGCCTTGCCCAGATCGTCAGCATCGCGGAAGTTCTTCCAGACGTAGCGACCAGCATTTTGCTTGACCTGGGAAATGATTGCTTGGTAGGTAGCTCGCACCCGCTGCTCAATTTGCTCAGCCGAAAACTGATACACCGGGTCGATGGATACAACGGATCGCTGGAGTTCCGTCATCTCAGCATTAAAGCTAGCTGGACCATCGCCACAGCCGAGAATTTTCAGGGTTAAATCTGCCTCTGACAAGCTAAACATCGCCCTGTATTCATCTAGCGTTCTGCCCCAGGGAACAATCTCACTGAGTTTCATGGGTGGGAAATCAATCTCGAAACGGCAGTTTAGGGGAAGAATCTAGCGTGTCCTAGCAACTTGCACAACAGCTCATACCGAATCCGCCTTCTAACCCACGGTTGGGCTGGGCAAACACCGTTTGTCCCTACGCAAGCCTTCGATTTGGAATCGGGGTTATGCGACTCGGATTTGGTATCAGACGGCTTTGGATTTCTCTAGCCAGGCTTGTACCGATGGCCGCTGCCACTGGTGCTGCACGTACTCCAGCAGCGGTTCGGGCACGCGATCGCCGTTGGCAACCAGCCGATTTAGCATCAGCGCCAAATCGGTGTCGGCAATGCACCACTGGCCAAAAAGCGAAAGGCGATGGTTTTTAAGGAGAGTTTCTGCCGCTTGAAACAGTGTCTCAACCGCAACCCGTGCTCTGTCTGACAGAGGCAGGTTGCAGGGCTGGTGGAATATAACCGTTGTCGGGCGTTCATCGCGAATGGATAGCAGATCGCTGCGCAACCAAGCCTGCACCTGTCGCGCTCTAGCCCTAGCCCCAGGGTTTTGTGGGTAGATAGCCGCGTAGGTGGGCGGCGGGAAAATCTCTTCTAAATATTCTGCAATGGCGGACGACTCTGACAGGGCCAACTCGCCATGTTCTAGGGTTGGCACCCGACCGGTGAGGGAGCGCTGCTGGTAATTGGCCTGGCGATTTTCCTGAGTGGCCAGATCAACGCAGACTAGGTCGTGGAGCAGCCCCTTCTCGTGCAGGGCCACGAAAGCAGATAGCGCGTAGGGACTGGTGAACTGGGCATCGACAAATAGCTTGAGGTCAGGGTTGCCCATGCTTTCCTCCGAGAGAGTTGAGGGTATTGCTAAAACTTGTACGGTGCTAACCGGTTTCTTTCCGAGTAATCTAGTAGCGCTTCAAAATCCAGTTCACCAAGGGAATAGCGGCCTTAGCCGGAAGGGGCTGAATGGCAAACCGAAAGGGTAGTAGCAGCATGATCGGTCGGCCCCCGCGGCCGCTAAAGGGGGTGAGCTGCACCACTAGGTCGAGGGAATAGTTGCGCAGGGGCGCTGTGAGGTTGGCCATTTTGGCGATGTCTACCACTGGTGCGGTCTGCTGCAGCACCTGGTTGTCGGGGCTGCGATCAAAGCAGTCTTCGCTGACTACGACGGTGCTGAGGTACTGGTTGGGGTTGACCGCGCTGGCTACCTGGGGCGCGGCCAAGTCGAGGCGCAGGCCGGGGGTGTGGCGAATCACCCGGCGAATTTCGTTGGTCATGCGGCTGATGGAGCTGCGATCCCAATCGATAGTGACCTGAACGGCGCGGCTCTGATTGACCACCTGCACGGTGAGCCCTTTTACGGGCTGGAGTGGGTGAGGCCCCTGAGGCAGCACCTGCACCGTAATTTGACCTTTGTCAGGTTCGTCTGGCTGGTCTTCTGTGGGGGCAAGGCTTCTAGGTTCGGGCACCACTAGGCTCAGGGAGACGGCCTTGCCTAAGGCTCCCTCACCGGGCTGGAGCACGGTAGCGGCGGTTTCGGCAAAGCCCTGACGCACTAGCTGCGATCGCACGCTGCTCTCTAAACTAACGACATCGGGTACCAGCACCACCTGGTCTTCGAGTTCTTCCTCGATCGACAGTGCCATCTTATAGACCACATAGCCCATGCAGATGAAGTACACCGTCAGAATCAGGATATCGATCTCCATGGGGGTCGGTAAGAAGGGAAACGTGGGACGGTAAAGAAACAGGGGCGATTTTTCACTGGAGGCGAGCGCAAAGCGTCCCCAGTGCAGGCCTCAATGGCCTCAAACATCGCTCCAGGGTAACACCGATGGTCGCACTGCAAGCAGCAAGAAAGTCCTGGTTTACCAGTGCATTACTCCGGCAGCGCAAAGGCACTTTGCTTCACCAGCCGAAACGGCCCCATCAGGGGGCCCCAGGTGGGTTTATCGGTCTCGGGGTCAACGCCCCGATCCTCCAGGTACAGCACCAGGGGGCTGCTGGCCGCAGGCGACTCGGGGCCGAGGTCAAACTTGAGCCGCACGTAGGCGGTGATGCCGTTGGCGGTAAAGCTGCACAGGCTGTTTTCTGGCAGGCGAGCGCTAAAGGTTTGGCGGGCGGGCTGATACTCAATGGCCACCCCACAGGTGGGCAGAGCAATCAGGTCTGCGCGGGTGAGAGAGGCGAGGCGATCGCCCCCAGGGGCGGGTTCTGAACCATCGGGCTGGGTGGCCGCGATCGGGTCGGGCAGCGCATAATATTGGCCCCAGAGCTGGCCATCGCGGGTAGTGAGGTGCAAAATGCGCTGGCGATAGGGCGGTTTGCCCGAGGCCACACTGATTTGCTCAATAAAAAAGCCGTACCCTTCACCCAATAGGGCCCTGGGTAGAGGCCGTTGCCACAGCCGCAGATGCAAAAACCAGGTTGGGTCGGCCAGGGATTGCTGACGGTTGTCAAACTCCCCGGCCATGTGGGTGGCCAGCTGATGCAGCAGGGCCTCGCTCATAACGTTACCGCGATCTCTCTAGCCCCGATGCTACCGGAAAGTGGCGCAGCTAGACCTATTTCAGTAGGGGTAGCCCGACCGGGGGCGTAAAGGTGAGGTTGGCCGGAGTGATAGTGTCGGCCTCGACCCCCAGCAAAATCGCCTCGGTGGTGGCCTGACCCAGGGGCGTGCTCACCTGCACGTGAGTATCGGCCCCCACCTGCACAAAGTTCAAAAAGGGCAGCAGATCGCTACCGGCAAACAGAGCCTGAGCCGCAATTAGGCTAAAGTCGAGCAGGTCGCCCTGGGCCGCGTTAAAGTCGACAACGGTGTCTGGTGGAGTCGTAGCGCTGGTATCAGTGTTATAGGCCCCCGGCGTGTTCAGCCGAAAAATATCGGCATCGCTACCGCCCACTAGCACGTTAGTACCGCCCCCACCGTCGAGCACGTCGTTGCCAGGGCCGCCCATCAGCAGGTCATCGCCAGCGCCGCCCTCCATCGTGTCATTGCCCGCACCACCAAACAGGCCATCGTCACCTGCCCCACCCACTAACGTATCGTTGTCAAGACCGCCGAAGGCCAGGTTTTGGCCTGCCCCTGTCAAAATCAGGTCGTCGCCGTTCAGGCCAAAGACGGCATCATCGGCAGGAGTGCCAATGAGAAAGTTTTTGCTGTTGCTGCCCTGCACTAGGGTGAAGACTCGGTCGGTGGCGGGTTGCTCAGTGCCAATTGGGGCAGCTAGGGGCTCGGCGGCAAAGAGGCCGTCTAGGGTGGTGGGGAAAAGGTCTGGCGAGGTAGCTACTGGGGACGGAGTGCCGCTGGATAGGTCAACCTCATAAAGGGTGGGGTTGCCACTGCCAATTCGACCATAGAAAAAGAGATTGTCTATCGTTGCCAAGGTCGCGTCGGCAGAAACCTGTGCCTGGGGCAGTGCGTCGGCTGTCAAGGTTGCCCCGGCGGACTCCTCTAAGTCCGCCGCCGGCGGAGTCTCTAGGGGGACTGTGGCAACCTCTGGGATTAGGTCAATGGCTAAGGTCACCACGGTGGATTTATCTAAGTCTGCTTCCGGGGGCACCTCTACAGGGATTGTTGTGACCTCTGCGATCGGGACCGCTGTCTCATCGGGCACCTCGTCGGGGGCGGCTGGCTCCTCTAGAATGATGGGCTCTGTTGTGGGGGCGGTTTTAGACGGGGGGACAAAGAGGTCAGTCATAGGAGCACGGGCAAAAACAACAGCAGAGGGTGAGGCTAGGGCTGTAGATTCGAGCGCAGCGCGATCGCTGAGCACTGGGGTCTATCCCACATTCTGGCGCGGAGACTAAAATCCGGAAAAATATAGCTTGGTATCGATACGAACAATTCAAGCGATCGCCCCAGCGGTCAAGATTCCGTAAAATTACGGTGAATCCTAGGCTACATTGCTGGTGTCGCCCATTGCTCAAAGGGAGCGCCAAACTGAGCCAGGGTAATTAGGTGAATCCCGCTCTCGGGCTTGGCAATGGCGCGATCGCTCGCTGTGTTGTAGCCCCAGTCGGCCAAAAACAGCGCCACATCGCCCAAGTCTGGCTGGGCCTGCACCGCTTGCAGCGCCTTCACCCGGTCTTCCACAAACCAGAGGCAGGTGCCAGGCTGAGCGGCTTTGATCTGTCGCAGGGTCTCGTACTTAGGCCGCTTGACCTCTTTCCCTAGAATCCGCTCGCTGGGCAGCGCCACCCCGCCCTTGGCCAGCAGTTGCTGAATAAACCGGCCTTCCTTGGTCGAAATAATCACTAGCTCAACTCCCGCTGCGATCGCCTGCTGGAGGCGGTTGATCACGCCGGGGTAAAAGCGCTGGTAGCTCAGCCAGTCGTCAAGGTCGGCTTGAATCCAGCGATCGCGCACCCCATCCACCGCTTTGCCGATGGTGGCAGGCGTCACCCCCGCCTGGGCCAGCAGCTGCGGCACCAACTCGGGCCAGCGCGCCAGAATGTCGCCATCGGCCACCCCCGACCTCAGCCCGCAGAGCACCAGCGGCATTTCCCACCCCGTTTCGACCACGGGCCGCAGCGGGTAAAAGCGCTCCGCCAGCCCCTCGGGCGGTGCCCCTACGCCTGGCTCAAACACCTCACCGTAGGCCCGCCAGGCGGTCTGAAAATATTCTCGCAGCCCATCGCAGACTACGCCATCAAAATCGAGCGCCAGAATATCGGGGCCAGCCATAGGGGTAAGAGATTTGTAGGGATTTACGGTACAAGGTACAGGTTACAGGGCCATATCCTAAACCCCAAGCCTTAAACCCTTCACCATCCACCCATCCACCCCCTACTCTCCTACTCCCTACTCCCCTCCGCCTGCTGCCGAATCAGCTGCTGCACCGCCGTCAGCGCCCGATTCAGCTCCGGCCCCCGATAGGTGGGGTGCTGCTCAAAGGCCTGCTGCTCTTGCTCCAACATGAGCACGTCTTCGCGCACCAGCCGTCGCAGCACAAAGCTAGCCGAGTTGTTAAAGGCCCGTTTGACAAACCGCCGCACCGCCAGTGGGGTTTTGTGCAGCTTTGGGAATCGCTCCAGGGAGGTAAAGTGCAGCAGGTAGGCGCGGGTGTGGGTCTCGCTCACCGGGCAAAACAGGCAGTAGATGACGAAGTCATTCCCTAGGGTCGATCGCCAGTGGGGGTAATAGTAATAGACATCTAGCGGCTCGGGGTGCAGCTGACGCAGGGCAGGAATGACGAGCTGGCTGGCCGACCAAATTTTGTCGATGCGGTAGTAGCTCTCGGCGTCGTAGCGGGCGTGCACATGGCGATCGTCGGCCTCTAGCCCAGCCAGCAGGGGGTTGGCCCACACCTGGGCACCGCCGTGCAGGTGACCGTGGTACATGTCCATTAAATTCTCAATTAAGAATGAGTAATGGGCCTGCACGTCGATGGTGGTCAATGAACCAATGAAGTTGAGGTGCTCCCACTCGGGCAGGCCCATAGGAGCCGTTTGCTCGGCTAGCTGGGCCTCACCGGGAAATAGCCAGACAAAGCCGTCCCGCTCTTGCACGGGGTACTGCCGTAGGGTGCAGGTGGGCAGCTTTTGCTGAGGCTCTAGGTAGGGCACGTGGGCGCAGCTGCCGTCCGGGGCAAACTGCCAGCCGTGGTAGGCGCAAGCGATGTTGTCGCCCTCGATGGTGCCCTCGCTGAGCTTGACCTGGCGGTGGGGGCAGCGATCTTCAAGGGCGATGGGGGTGCCGGTGCGATCGCGGTACAGCACAATCGGCTGGTGCCACAGACTCACCGCTAGGGGCTGGGTGGCCAGTTCTTTGCTCTGGGCCACCACGTACCAGTGGTTGAGGTTAATTCCCAGTTGTCGTAGGGGTCGTTTGGGGGGCAGCGCCGCCTGGGGATCTGGGGAATCTTGATCGCTGCCTAGATCGGGCTGTTCGAGGGTTGTGCCCGCTGCTGCTCTCGCTAATCCGTCCATCTCACACCTGCCCTATCGCTGAAGACAATCTGCCCTGTCGAAAATAACCCCCTAAATCTTCAGCACCCCTTCGGGATTGACTGAGAGAATGGGGCGACGTTGCACCCCTTCGCGCTGCAAAATGGCGTTGGCCGCCAGCAACCCACTGCTCACCGCCCGCTCCATCAGGCCGCAGGGGAAGGGCATGCGTACCCAGTCGCCCGCAAATAGCAGGTTATCGACAGCGGTGGCCGTTTGGGGGCGGTTGGCAAAGCTGCCGGGGGGGAACCCAGCAAAATTCTTTTGGTTCACTAGCTGGCGGTGCAGCACGATCGCGCCCTTGAGCTCAGGCACAATCTCGTACAGCTCGGCCTCAAAGGTGTCGAGAATATCGGCCTGGGTGGGAAAGTCTTTTTCTTTGTAGCAGTAGGCGTGCAGCTCGACGACGCTGCCC
Source organism: Phormidium sp. VAR_61_metabat_6 (assembly GCA_031425055.1). Classification (GTDB taxonomy): domain Bacteria; phylum Cyanobacteriota; class Cyanobacteriia; order Phormidesmidales; family Phormidesmidaceae; genus Nodosilinea. Next base: position 24,852 of record JANPIO010000332.1, on the reverse strand, counting down.
CCGGTGCGATCGCCCCAGGCAATGTAGTCGTCTTGAATGCGGTGGTAGAGGGTGATGCTGTCGGTGAGTCGGTAGCCCGAGAGGGAGGTAAACCAACTGTGCTGCCAGTCAAAGTCGCGATCGAGCCAGAAGCGGCCCACAGCAAAGGGATCAGCCACCTGGAGCTGATCGATTTGGGAAACCAGGGTGGGTTCCACATCGCCGTCGGATAGCGAAAATAGCGCTTTGATGCCGGGAATGTCGGTGGCCATGACGTAGTAGTCGGCGGTGAGATTGTGGGCGACGTTGGGCACGCCATCGCCGGGGGCGGCGATTAGCTGGATGCGATCGCCCTCTCGCTGCAAGATCTCAAACGTGGTCAGGTTCTCCCGCGCCGGGCCAGCCAGCACCGCGCCGTCGCTGGCGTAGGCAGCCCCGTGGCAGGGACAGAGGTAGCCCTCAGCCGTCGTGGTCACCTGGCGCTGCACGCTACAGCCCTGGTGGGTGCAGGTCAGCGACAGGGCGGTCTTGGCCCCTGGGGCAACGGAGTAGACGCGATCGCCCGCGCCAAAATATTCCATTTGGTCTGAACTTAGCAGGGGGTTGCGATCGACCCAAAAAGGCACCGGGTTAACCGCAACGCTGCCCTTTTGGTAGGTCACCCCAGCCACTTTGCCCTCCTGCCAGTTGACCTGGCTCACAGTCACCCCCGTGAGCACCTGGCCGCCGTTGGCCTGAATGGCCTCGACCATAGGGTCAACCAGCGATCGCCCCATGTCTTGACGGGTGCCGTTAAAGGCTAGCCCCTCCGGGTTGCCAAAGAAATAGAAGTGGAAGAACTGCATCAGCTCCCCGGCGCTGAGCACATCGGGGGAGTTGAGGCTTGACTTGGCGAAGGGCAAAAAGTAAAGGTCGTACAGCCCCTGAGGAAAGTCGTTGCCCACCCACTCGGTCACCGATAGTTGGTCGAGGCGCTCGTAGGTTTGGGGATTGCGAAAGCCGGTAATCTCGCGAAACACCTGGAGATGCTTGAGGTGGGTGAGGTTGATGCCCCACTCCAGCCGATTCGAAGACGAAATCGCCAGATCGACAATATTCCACGGAAATGCCGACTTGCTGGGGCGAAACACTTCGGGGTCGTAGTGGTCTTTGTAGACCAGCGAATAGTAGTCAAGGGACTTAAAATTTTGCTGAATGCTCAGCTCGTCAACCAGGCTAAACAGGTTGTAGTACTGGGGAAAGAATCCGTGGAAGCCGTGCTCCATCATGAAGTGGTCGTCGCCCACCTGAATCGGCCAGCTGGCAATTTTGCCGCCCAGCTGGGGCGATCGCTCGAGCAGTGTCACCGCTACGCCGCGCTGGCTGAGCTCGTAGGCCGCCGCCAGCCCTGCCAGGCCGCCGCCGATCACCACCGCTGTAGTGGGCTTGCCGATCTGGGTAGGCAGTTCGAGGCGATCGCGCTGAAACACCGTAGGCTGGGGTTTGCTCAAGCGCGAATAGCTCAGCAGTGCCGCTATGCCTCCCACGCCAAACAGCTTGAGGACGTGGCGACGGGCCAGGGTTTGGGCAAACAGCCCCTCTAAGGATTGACTCATCTGAAGTTGTAGGCGTTGCTTGGGTCAAACTCGCTTGGGGGTGTTCCCCAGGGTGTGTGGAGAGCGACTTGGGCATTAACGGTAGCACAGTCTCTCGGCCAGGAGAGGGACGTCTAACGCTCCCGGCCAGAGGAGGCTGCATCCCGCGTGAACCTGTTAAAGACTGTAGTATTAAGTTGCCTTTACAGTCTACTCATCCTAATGAAATACGCGCGAGAAACCCTGGCGGTTGCCCAGCGAATTCTAGTCGAGCTGTGGCGGCGACGGCGCAGTCTGGTTTTTTGGGCAATTTTCCCGGTTATTCTGCTAATTCTCAACAGTTTGATCTTGCAAGAGCGATTGCAGATCACCCTGGCCGAGGCCTATACCCAGGCGGCCCCCTCGACCCTGGTGGGGGCGGCGCTGTTCTTTAGCGGGCTGGGGGGCAGCGTGGCTACGGTGGTTTCCGAGCGCGAACAAAAGACGCTGAAGCGCCTGTTTTTGTCGCCCCTGAGCGGGGTGTCATATTTTTTAGGCATTTGCCTGGCCTACGGGGTGATCGGGCTGGCTCAGGCGGCTCTGGTCTATGCGATCGCCCTTTCCCAGGGGGCCACCCTCGACGGTAACCCCCTCGCCAACCTGCTAATTGTGGGGCTCAGCATTGCCGCCTATGTGGGGGTGGGGTTTGTGTTGGGCACCCAGTTGGCCCGCCGCACCGAAGACGTCAACGCCCTGATCGCTGCCTTTGGCATTCCGCTGATGATTTTAGGGGGCACCTTTGTGCCCACGGCATTTTTCCCCGACTCACTCACTCGGCTCACCCGATACAACCCCATCTACCACATGATCGAAGCCCTCTCAGGGGTGGTGGTCGAGGGCAGCACCCTGGCCGACGTGGGTGCGCACGTGAAGTTTTTGGGGCTGTTTGCGATCGCCATGGTGGTTGCTGGCTGGCTAGCCTACCGCCGCATGGTGCAGGTCGAGCGCCAGTTCTAGGGGCGCTGGGCGTGCTCCGCTTCCCCGGCTGAAACGATACAGTGGTAAGCACGCTTGCTTAGTCCTACCCTTGCCCCAAGAATTGCGCCCTTCTGTGACTTCCAACTATCCAGTTTTAGCGGTTACGCACCAGCCCACCTCCAACCCAGGTCAGGTGGGGGCGGTGCTGCGAGAGCTAGGATTTGCTCTGGATATTCGTTGCCCGGCGATCGGTCAGCCGCTGCCCGCCACTCTAGAACACCACAGCGGCACGGTGGTGTTTGGCGGCCCCATGAGCGCCAACGACGAGCATCTAGACTTTATTGGTCAAGAGCTCGACTGGATTGCCCTAGCCCTAGCTGCCGACAAACCCTACCTGGGCATTTGCCTAGGGGCGCAGCTGCTGGCCCGCGCCCTGGGTGCCTCTGTCACGCCCCACCCCACGGGTCAGCGCGAAATCGGCTACTACCCCGTTCTGCCGACCCCCGCCGGTCAGGGGATGTTTTCCGGCCCGCTGATGGTCTACCAGTGGCATCAAGAGGGGTTCGCACTGCCCCAGGGCAGCCACTTGCTAGCCACTGGCACCACCTTCCCCCACCAGGCATTTGGCTACGGCCAGCGGGCCTATGGGTTGCAGTTTCATCCCGAAATTACCGCTGCTATGGTCAACCATTGGACGACTGAAGGGGCCGACCATCTGACCTACCCCGGTGCCCAGGGGCGGGCCTATCATCTCAGTCAGCATCGCCTCTACAGCGCGGCAGTGAAGCGCTGGCTGAGGCAGTTTTTAGCGAGCTGGCTAGGGGTTACTGCCCAGGCCGAGGCATGGGGCTAGCACCATCCCGCTCACCACAGCCTTTATAAAGATCGCCGTGGGTGCGGTTCTGCCCACAAACTGTGCCGCAACCGGCTAAATCGTTCCATTGTCGAGCAGGAGGACACCGTAGGTGAACATTGGAATAATTGGCACCGGGTTAATGGGGTCGCCCATGGCCCTCAGGTTGCTGTCGGCGGGCCATAAAGTTTGGGTCTACAACCGCACTCCGGCCCGGCTCAAACCTCTGGAGCTGGCGGGGGCAAAGGTCTGTGCTACGCCCCTGGCTCTACTTCAGAACGTGGAGGCGGTTATCTTTATGGTCACCAATGGGGAGGCGGTGCGATCGCTCCTTGAGATCATGGGCTTGGGCGATTGCCCCTCGCCCCTTGCCCACAAAGCGATCATTCAAATGGGCACCATTGCCCCCGCCGAAAGTCAGCAACTCAGTCAAATAGTGGCCCGGGCCGGGGGCACCTACCTTGAGGCCCCCGTGTTGGGCAGCATCCCCGAAGCTAAAAACGGCAAGCTGATCATCATGGTCGGAGCCGAAAACGAGACCTATCAACGCTGGCAGCCCTTGCTGGAATGCCTGGGCACCACTCTCTACCACGTCGGCCCCGTAGGCAGTGCCGCCACCCTCAAGCTGACCATGAACCAGCTGATTGGTTCGCTCACCGCCGCCTTTGCCCAAAGTCTGGGGCTGGTGCAGTCAGCGGGTATCGATGTCGAGACTTTCATGGCGGTGTTGCGCCAGAGTGCCCTGTACGCTCCCACCTTCGACAAAAAGCTGCACCGTATGCAGACCCGCCAGTTTGCCGACCCCAACTTTCCCACCAAACATTTGCTCAAGGATATGGGACTGTTTGTGACTGCCGCTAAGGCCGCTGGGCTCTCCCCCTTCCCCGCCGAAAGTGTGCGTCAGCTGGTCGAGCAGGCCGTGCAGGCCGGGTTTGACGACGATGACTACGCGGCCCTATTCAACATCGTCAGCCCCTTACCTAAACCAGAGTAGGCTCAGGCTTGTTCTAAGTTTGACTAAATATTGCGGGTCTCAACGTTCCGTAAAGCCGCATCCGAGTTTTTGTGTTATTTTTGGGCATCTTTTATCACAACCAAAAGTGGCAACTACTGAAATGCTGCCTTTGGAATATCTAGGGCTGAGGGACAGTTGCCCTGCCATAGTGATCAGTCTCCCCCGTTACGGGTTAGCTCATCTATGGGCGCACGTGTGATAAAAGTTCAGTTAATTCATCGTGAAATTGATGTTGCCACGGATGCATCCTTGTGTAGAATCGTGGGCAATATCTGCAAACCCTAGCGCCCCTTTAAGGAGGTGAGACTTATATGACGGTGAGCACTCAACCCAATCTGATTCGGTTTCTACAGGACGAATTAGCTATTTCGACGGCCTCAATTCAGGTCGCCCTAAAGCACAGCGAGCAAGACCCTGGCCCGTTACCCATGATTCTGTGGCAGTACGGTTTGGTAACCCTGGAGCAACTAGAGCAGATCTATGACTGGATGGAAGCGGCTTAAGCCAAAGGCACCCCTGCCTGAATGTAGAGAGGCGTGGCACCGGCTGCGCCTCTTATCCTTTTTAAAGGCGCTAGACTTACTCGAAAACTAAAGGCCACAGGTCAGCGACAGCTACCTCCCATCCCGGCAGCAGGTCGGGCACTGTTAGGCGATCGCCATCCCCCAAGAGAACCGCCTCATCCCCAGCTCGATACACCTCTACACAGCGGGCTTCAGGATCAACCAGAATGCCCACCTGGGTACCTAGGGCCAAAAAATCTTGGATTTTGCTCCGCAGCTTCGTCAGTTTGTCCGTTGGCGATTTCACTTCCACCATCAGATCGGGGGCGAGTTCTGCAAAAGATCGCGGGCTGCGCCGCAGCCGCTCAGCTCTCACAAACGAAACATCGGGAGCGCGGGTGTCAGCGTTAGGCAGTATAAAGCCAGCGCTAGACCCCGTGACTCGACCGAGCTGACGGGGGCGCACCCAGTTGGCGAGCACTCGCGCCAGTTCAACCGAGACCTCGTCTGCCTCGTAGCCAGAAGGACTCATAATTTTCACCTCCCCGTCCACCAACTCCATCCGATATTCGGGATGTTCGATCTGAAGCCTTTCTAGTTCATTAGCGGTTAGCGGCATAAATATTCCCTCACAACAGAGGTCTTTGTCCCATCATAACCATCAGCCCAGCCGTTCCAGCTCATCCCGTACAGCCAGGGCAGTGGCGGGGGCGAGGAGAACGCCGTTGCGGTAGTGGCCGGTGGCCAGCCAGATATTGCTATAGCCGGTCAGCGGTTGGATGACCGGGGCCGCTTGGCCCTGAGGTCGGGGGCGGAGGCCCGACCAGCGATGGGTAATCTGACCTGCCGCTAGCGCTGGGCAGTAGGCGATCGCACCAGCTAACACGTCATCTAGCAGGTCGGCCTCGGGCGGCATAGCCAGTGCATCCTCTAGGGAGGTTTCGGGCGGAAACTCCACCGTAGCCCCCACCCAGTAGTCGCCCTCACCCAGGGGCACCAGGTGAATGTCATGGCCATTGATCACGGGCTGAAAGTCGAGATTGCCCAGCGGTTTGTCTAGATGAAGTCGGAGGGCCTGACCCAGCACGGGGCCAATGGGGACGGGGCGGTGGAGCGTTTGGGTGAGGGGCAGAGTCCCTAAGCCTGCGGCAATTACGATCGCATCCGCTGCAAAGCTCTGATATGGCGTCTGCACAGCCGTGCAGCGACGGTCTTCCTGGGGCAAAACCTCAGCTCCATCAAACCCTACGACCGGTTCGCCAAAGTAGAACTCAGTCCCGTTCGCCTGGGCCCCGGCTACCAGCGCCAGCGCGAGATCCGTCGGGTTGACCTGAAAATCTTGGGGCGAGTAGATGCCAGCGACGACTCCAGCGGTGCTGAGGTGGGGGCAGCGATTGCCCACTTGTTCCGGTTCCCACAGTTCTAGCCCATACCCCTGTTGGTGGCGAATGGTCTGGAGCGATCGCCACCGGGGCAGCTCCTCCTCTGTAAAACACAGGCTGAGAATGCCCTGAGTATTGTGCTGAATGGCTCGCCCGGTCAGCGCTTCTAACTCTGGAATCAGGGTTTGATAGCGCTTTAGGCTGCGCTCTCGCAGCCGCCAGTTGCGGCCCTTGACCTTGTGGCTAATTACCGCCATGCCCACGCCTAGGGCAGCAGCGGTAGAACCCTGGGCTGGGGCCGTTTGATCAACTACCGTGACCTGAACCCTGTTGCAGAGGCTCAGTTCGTAGGCGATCGCGGCCCCCACAACGCCACAGCCAATGATGGTGATGTGCTTCAAGGGAGGATAGATTGGGTTGATCTATTGAAACGTCGGCACCAGACTCAAGAATGAGTCAAAGTCATCTAATGCATTGCGATACTCTTGACCGGCAATCACCTGCTGGTTACTGGCGGCAGCTTCGTCTAAGCGCTCTAGGTGAGTGTAAATCTCCTTGGCGAGAGACTGGGCCTGGGGCTTGTCTTTGGTTAGCAGTGTGCCCGCCAGCCGGTTGACCCGCGTCCGCATTTCGCCCATGGGGCCGTGGATAAAGCTCTGCACGTTCACCCAGTCTTTTTGTTGGATGTAGCCCTGAAGCTCGGGGAAGCGATCGCGCAGCTCGGCCACAGCGGGGGTGTACAGCTCTACCTGCTGCAATATCTCTGGGGTGTAGGTGGTCGGTATTTTGGCCGCTGGGCCACCGCAGGCCACCAGGCAGGAGGCCACTACCGCCAGCAAAATTCCCAAAAGAGGTCTGAAGCGTCCCATAGTTAACCTTTCGCACTCTCTACATCAGTCGTCTGTATTTTACGCCGCCGTGGGATTCTTACAAACCCATTAGCGCCGCGATACGCGCGTTAATGGGTTCCCCGCCACACCGCGTCGGCCACCCGACACACGTCGTGCATCTCCGCCCCATCGTGGACGCGGATAATATCAGCCCCGCCCGCGATCGCCGCACAGCAGGCCGCCGCCGTGCCCCACACCCGCTGCTGGGGGTCGGGCTGGTCTAAAATCCAGCCGATAAAGCTCTTGCGCGAGGGGCCTACCAGCAGCGGCAGCCCCAGATCTCGAAACCGACTGAGCTGCCGCAGCAACTCTAGGCTCTGGGCAGAGGTTTTGGCAAAGCCCAGACCGGGGTCAACGGCAATTTTGCTGGGTTTAACGCCAACGGCGATCGCCGCCTCGATCTGGTACTGCAAAAATTCGTGAATTTCGCCCACCAGATCGTGGTAGTCGGTGCGCTGCTGCATGGTAATCGGAGTGCCCCGCAGGTGCATAATCATGATCGGAACGCCCAGATCAGCCACCGTCGAGAGCATAGCCTTATCGTAGGTGCCCGCCGAAATATCGTTGACGATGTCGGCCCCAGCCTTCACCGCCGCCCGCGCCACCGACGACCGAGTGGTATCCACTGAGATAATTGCCTGGCCCAGGGTGTCGTCGTCATCGCGACGAATGGCCTCAATCACCGGAATCACCCGCTCCAGCTCTTCAGTGCGGGAAATCGACTCGGCCCCAGGCCGGGTAGACTGACCACCAATATCGAGAATATCGGTGCCGTGGTGAACCAGATGGCGCGCCTGGGCCACGGCGCGCTCAACGGTATTAAACTGGCCGCCGTCGCTAAAGCTGTCGGGGGTGACGTTGAGCACCCCCATCAAGTAGGTGCGGCTGCCCCAGGTCAAGGTGCGATCGCGAATTTTCCAGGGAGACGGCACCGTAAGCACAGACATGATAATTTACTCAGCTAGAACCTCTGCCTAGCTTAGACGAATTGGGGAATATACGGTTTACGGTTCGCAGAAGACTACCGTTTTGCCAGGTTTTGCCCCTAGGGAACGACATCTTCGGGCAAAAAGCGATCGCCTAGCTGGTTAGTCGACCACTGATATTCGACGTCGATTTTAACCTGTCTACAGGTTTCTTCGAGCTGGCGCTGCTGCGACAGAGCCTTGCGCAAGGCCACGATCAACTCCTGCACCTGCACCCGAATCTGAGGATTTTGGTAGGCCACCGACATAGTTTGCTGCTCTAGCAATCGCAGCAGCAGCTCGTAGTGAATGTGTGAAGGGAGCGGGAGCGGTTTGCCTAGATTTGCCATTGCGGTGCCCCAGGATGAGATCTGTTGATTAAACCAGGAAGTCGTTAAAGACTTCAGTATCTAGTCCGTGTTTTTTTCATAAAGCTGATCAATGGCCAGGCCTGGATCGGGCTGGCGAATCAGCGACTCACCCACCAGCACGGCCCCCACTCCAGCCGCCGTTACCGCCCGTAGGTCTGCCGGGGTATGAATGCCTGACTCGCTAACCAACAGGGTATGGCTGGCGGCTAGGGCCTCACGCCGCGCCGCGATCAGCTCTGCGGTAGTCTCTAGGCGAGTGGTAAATGTTTCTAGATCGCGGTTATTGATGCCAATTAGCGCCAGACCCGGCACCGCCAGCACGCGATCTAGCTCCTCCAGGGTGTGAACTTCGGCCAGCACCGCCATCCCCAGGGCTTTGGCAATCTGGGCAAAGTAGGCCAGATCTGGGTCAGAGAGAATGGCGGCAATCAGCAGCACCGCGTCGGCCCCTTTCGACCGGGCCAGATACATTTGATAGGGGTAGATGATGAACTCTTTACACAGCAGCGGCAGGTCAACCACTTCCCGGATCTGGGTCAGGTAATCAAAGTCCCCTTGAAAGAAAGTTTTGTCGGTGAGCACCGAAAGACAGGTGGCCCCATGGGCGGCGTAGGTTTGGGCGATCGCCACCGGGTCAAAGTCAGGCCTGATCACTCCCTGGCTGGGAGAGGCCTTTTTGACCTCAGCAATCAGCGCTGGAGTGGTGGGGCCATCGCGCAGAGCGCCAACAAAGTCGCGGGGCGGAGGGGCATCGAGCACCTGCCGCTGAAGATCGGCCAAAGGTAGACGCTCCCGCAGCTGAGCAACCTCTGTCTCCTTCTGCCAAACGATCTTTTCTAAGATATTTCGGGGTTCGGCATCGTCCACTTTGATTTGATATTGCAAGTGTTGAACCGCAACAGCGGGGTTGGGAGGGCGGCGACGAATCTTCATTAATTTTGGAGTTTGAATTGGCGATTTTGAACGGTAGGGTGGGCACTGCCCACCACTGTCTGAGCTAATTCCCAATTAGTCAAGGCTAGGGAAATTCGGCCATTTCAGAGGCGTTATTCCCCAGATTTGACGCCTAGGGAGAAGGTGGGCAATGCCCACCCTACGGGGATCAGGCGGAAACCACTACGGCGCGCTTAAAGGCCTCATCGAGCACCTCCGAGAGGGTGGGGTGGGTATGCACGCAGAAGGAGAGATCGGTTACGGTCTGACCGTTGGCGATCGCATTGGCTGCCTCCTGAATCAGATCCGCCGCGTGCATTCCAATGATGTGGGCACCGAGAATTTCGCCGGTATCTTTGCGGTAGATCACCTTAGCGAGTCCGTCGCCCTCACCCTCGGCCAGCGCCTTAGAGTTGCCCTTAAAGTAGGTCTTCACGGTGTCGATGGCATAGCCCTCGGCCTCGGCCAGGGCCTTGGCGGCGGGTTCGGTCATGCCCACAAAGCTGACCTCGGGGTGGGTAAAGGCCGCCGCCGGAATGCTGAGGTAGTTGATCTGGCGCGGTTCGCCGCAGATGGTTTCGACCGTGAGAATGCCCTGGGCCGAGGCGGCGTGGGCCAGCATCATTTTGCCGGTGGCATCGCCGATCGCCCACAGGTGGGGGACGGGCTGGCCGTCCCGCAGCACTTGCAGGTGGTCATCCACCGGAATAAAGCCCCGGCGATCGGCCTCGACACCGACTTTTTCTAGCCCCAAATCTTTTGTCGCTGGGATGCGCCCAGTGGCTACTAGGCAGGCGTCCACCTCTAGAGTCTCAACCACCTCACGGGTTTCGCGATTGGCCAGTTCAATTACCACCGGGTTGCCGGGAGTAACTTTCTGGGCGATCACCCCGGCACGAGTGTCGATGTCGCGGGGGGCAATTAGCACCCGCTGAGCGATCTTGGCGATGTCGGGGTCGAAGGTGGGCATCAGCTGATCCAGCGCTTCAATAATCGTGACTTCGCAGCCCAGGGCCGTATAGACATCTGAAAACTCCAGGCCGATGTAGCCGCTGCCGATAATCGCGATCCAGTCGGGCAGCCAGTCGAGCTTCAGGGCTTCGTCGCTGGTGAAGACGGTTTTGCCGTCGGTCTCAATGCCGGGGGGCACAAAGGGCACCGAGCCGGGCGACAGAATAATGTCTTTAGCCGTCACAATCTTTTCGCCGTCGGGGGTGGCGATCGCCGCCTTCTGCTCCCCCGCCAGCCGCGCCCAGCCCTTAATAATGTCAACCCCCAGCCGGGTGAGGCTGTTGGTCATATCGCCCTGGATTTTGCTGACCAGGTTTTTGGCGTGGTCAGCAATGGCTTCGCGATCGTAGGTGACATTGCCCACCGAAATACCCAACGATTTGAGGTGGTGCTCATTGCGCAGCTCTCGCACCCGGCCTGACGCCGCCAGCAGCGCCTTAGAGGGAATGCAGCCCCGATTGACGCAGGTGCCCCCCATCACATCGGCTTCAACAATGGCGGTCTTTAGCCCCCGCTTCACCGCGTGCAGGGCGGCTCCGTGGCCCCCTACCCCAGCGCCAATAATCAGCAGGTCGTAATCAAATGCGTCGCTCACAGCAGGCTCCTGAACAGGTAATCCAAAACGGGGTCAATTTAAGCTTAATTGGCCAGCTAGGTGGTTGAGAGATTCTGCCCTCAGCCTAGCCGCAAACATGGGCGATCAACACGGGGCCGCAGGGTATGGCTACTGCGCCCACCAGAGTTTCTTTTCATTCTTGACCACCGAGAGCAATCAGACAAGCCGGGGAGAGTGATGGGGTGACGGAGTGATGGAGTAACGGAGCGATCAGCCCTACTCCCCTACTCCCCTACTCCCCTACTCCCCTACTCCCCTACTCCCCGCTGCCGCAGGGCCTCGTAGAGCAGCAGCGCTGCCGAAATCCCCACGTTTAGCGATTCCACCGCTCCCGCCATGGGGATGCGCACCTGCACCGTAGCCTGACGCTGGAGGTCTTCTGACAGTCCGGCTCCCTCATTGCCCAGCACAATCACCGTGGGTTTGGTGAAATCCACCGACCAATAGTCCACCGTGGCGTGGGAGCTGGTGGCCACCAGCTGCACTCCCGCCCGATCCCAGTTTGTCAAAAGAGTATTCAAATCATCTGCCACCGCTAGGGGCAGCCGAAACCACTGGCCCGCCGAGGCCCGCAGCACTTTGGGGTGATCGGGAGCGACGCTGTCGGCGCTGAGCCACAGGCCCTCGACCCCGGCAGCCACCGCCGTGCGAATCACTGTGCCCAGGTTGCCGGGGTCTTGGAGGGTTTCCACCGCTAGCCCAATGCCCTGAAGCTCGGGGCTGGGCTGTCGCAGGAGCTGAGGGGCGATCGCTACCACCCCATCAGGATGCTGGGTCGTTGCCATAGCTTCCAGCAGCGCATCCGACACCAGTTCAACCCGCTCAGCCCACTGTTCTAGAGCTAGTGCTAAATCGGGATGGGCTTGCTGCCAGGCGGAGGTGCAGCAAACAATACCTAGGGGATAGCTAGTGGCGAGGGCTTCCTGGATCAGGTGGGTGCCCTCTAAAAGAAATTGGTTTTGCGATCGCCGCGCCTTGGCCTGGTGCAGCTTCCGAAACAATTTAACCAGGGGATTTTGCAGGCTCGTAAGCATGACGTAATCCCCTGGTTAACCGTTTGACTGTCGCTGTCGACTATGGGATGCGGAACCCGGGACTTGAACCCGGAAGTTATTGCTAACACTAGGACCTGAACCTAGCGCGTCTACCAATTCCGCCAGTTCCGCTGGCCGGGCGTTATTACCGCCGCGATTTGTAATCATGCACTGAGTTGCGAACATAGTCAAGCCTTTGAAAAAAGATTTCGTGATTTTAAGTGAATCGGCTATCCTGATGTGGCCAAGCCCGGCAAATAGGTCTTGACTACTGTGGCGAAATTGATGATTTCGAGTAGAATCTAGACGAAATTTGGGAAAAGGTGGAGTTATCAGTCGTGGAGGACACCGCTATCGTTACGTCCATTGGTTTACCTAACCCTGTAGCCGCTGCAGAGGCGGATGGTGCTGTCCTTGAGATTACCGGCGGGACTCCCCTAAGAGGCCAAGCCACCATCAGCGGAGCCAAAAATTCTGCCTTGGTGGTGATGGCCGGTACCCTGCTCTGCTCCCAGCCTTGCCGCATTCGCAATATTCCTCACCTGATGGATATTGAGTGCATGGGGGAGGTGCTCACCGCCCTCGGGGTAAGCCTTAAACGCGAAGACGACGCCCTGGTGGTGGATGCCAGCACCATCGCTCACACCAGAGCGCCCTACGACTTAGTGAGTCGTCTGCGCGCCAGCTTCTTTGTTATCGGTCCGCTGCTCGCCCGCGTGGGAGTAGCGCGCATTCCCCTGCCCGGTGGCTGCGCGATCGGGGCGCGCCCGGTAGAACTTCACGTGCGCGGGCTCCAGGCCATGGGAGCCGATGTTCACATTGAGCACGGCACCGTTCACGCCTACGTACCCGGCAGCGGCGGACGGCTGCAAGGGGCCAGAATTTACCTCGACTACCCTAGCGTGGGGGCGACCGAAACCCTGATGATGGCCGCTACCCTGGCCGACGGCGAAACTATTCTTGAAAACGCTGCCCAAGAGCCTGAAGTCATCGACCTAGCTAACTTCTGCCGGGCTATGGGGGCACGAATTCGCGGCGCGGGCACCAACACCATTACTATCGTCGGCGTACCTAGCCTGCACAGTACTGACTACGGCATTATTCCCGATCGCATTGAGGCCGGCACTCTGCTGGTGGCCGGGGCCATCACCCGCTCCGAAATCAGCCTCCATCCCGTCATTCCTGAGCACCTGACGGCGGTGATTGCCAAGCTTCAAGAAATTGGTGGACAGGTGGTGGTCGATGGCCCCAGTCGGGTGCGCTACGTGCCCTCCCACAGCATTTCCCCTACCGATATTCAAACCGGGCCGTTTCCGGGCTTTCCCACCGATATGCAGGCCCAGTTTATGGCCCTGATGGCGGTCTGCGAAGGCAGCAGCCTGATCACCGAAACGGTGTTTGAAAACCGTCTGCGCCACGTGGCCGAACTCAACCGCATGGGGGCCGACATTCGCCTCAATGGCAACTGTGCCATTATCAAGGGCGTTCATCAGCTCTCCGGGGCTCCAGTGCTGGCCACCGACCTGCGAGCCTCGGCTGCCCTAGTGCTGGCCGGTCTAGCGGCCAAGGGCACCACTACAATCCAGGGTCTGCACCACCTCGATCGCGGCTATGACGATCTGGAGGGCAAGCTCCGCATGCTGGGTGCTAATCTGCGTCGCTACAACGATGGCTCAGTTCCCGCTATTTAGCGTTAGGTGCTAATGGCGATCGCACACCCAGGGGGGTCAGGGTAGAAAGCTGCCTTGGCCCTTTGCTTTTAGGGCGATGAATTGAGCGGCGATCGCGCTTTTGTATACAGATCAGCCCCCCGACTGGCACCTTACACTAGCAACAGCAATCTTTTACTGGTTGACTCGCCTATGACCCTGGCTCGCCCTGCTACCGATTGGGATGCTCTAGCCCAAGCCTTTGGCGCGATCGAAACTATCCGCGACCCCAACCAGCGCGAAAAACTCTCCAAGGACTACTACTATTTCAGCCCGGTGCTGCAAAGTCAGCTAGCGGATTTGGTGGCCGACTTAATCGTGCGCCCTACTAACGAGGCCGAGGTGCTGGCGGCGGCCAAGGCCTGTGTAGAGGCGCGGGTGCCCGTTACCGTGCGCGGGGCGGGCACCGGCAACTACGGCCAGTGCATTCCCCTAGAGGGCGGAGTGGTGCTGGATCTCAGCAAAATGAACGCGGTGAAGCGGGTAGAGCCAGGAGTGGCCTGGGTGGAGCCCGGGGCCAAGCTTTCAGCCATTGATAAGGTGACCCGCGAAACCGGCTGGGAACTGCGGATGTACCCATCGACCTACCGCACGGCGACCATTGGCGGGTTTATTGGCGGCGGCAGCGGCGGCATTGGGTCGATTACTTACGGGCAGTTGCGCGATCGCGGCAACCTCAACGCCGTGCGCGTCGTCACCTTCGAGGACCATCCTCGGGTGATCGAGCTACGCGGCGACGAGGTGCAAAAGGTCAACCACGCCTACGGCACCAACGGCATTATCACCGAGCTAGAGATTCCTCTCGGCCCAGCCTACCCCTGGGCGGAGGTGATTGTGGCCTTTGACGACTTTATGACTGCCGCCCACTTTGGCCAAGCCCTGGGCGATGCCGACGGGCTGATCAAAAAGCTGATCAGCATCCATGCCTGGCCGATCCCCAGCTATTTTGCAGCGCTAAAACCTTACCTGCCCGAGGGCAAAGCGGCGGCACTGCTGATGGTAGCCGAGCCTTCCCTGGCCCTGTTTGGGGAGCTGGTAAAAGAGTTTGGCGGCACCATCACCTACAGCAAATCGGCCCAGGAGGCCAGCAAAGGCTCACCCCTAGGGGAGTTCACCTGGAACCACACCACCCTCCATGCCCGCAGCGTTGACCCCTCTCTCACCTACCTGCAAACCCTGTTTCCCTACGATCCAAAGTTGGAACGGATGCAGCACTTCTACGAGCACTTTGGCGATGAGGTGATCATGCACCTGGAGTACCTGCGCATGGGGGGCAACACAATTCCGGCGGCGCTGCAAATTGTGCGCTACTCAACCCCCGAGCGGCTAGCGGAAATTATTCGCTACCACGAAGACAACGGCGCGCTGATTGCCAACCCTCACACCTACCTGCTCGAAGACGGCGGCATGAAAAAGGTGGATGCCGTGCAGGTGGACTTTAAAGCCGAGGTTGACCCCCACGGGCTGCTCAACCCCGGCAAAATGCGCGGCTGGCTAGAACGAGTTGAGGCGAAATAGAGGCTGCCGTGGCGATCGAACGTCCATTCACCGATGAAGATCGAATCGAATCGCTGAAGGCGGCGCTGCTAGCCGGTGCAGCGGCAGGGATGATCGCCGCTGGGCTGCTGTTGGCCCACCGGATCCCCGCTGTGGGATTTGTTGCAGCTTTAGCATCCTTAAGGGCAGGACTCAGCGGCAGCACCTTTTGGGTCAGCGCCGTCATCGCGGGCCTTTCCGGTGGCCTCTTCGGCATCACCTATCGCTACGCCGTGCGCCAAGACGAAAACTCTCAGCTTAAAACGGGGGTCGTGCTGGCCTTTAGCCTGGTGCGAGGGCTGGCTCTAGTAAATGTAGCAGCGGCGGTGAGCCTGCGGGGTTGGCCCTTTGCGGTGGCGATCGCCGAAAGCCTGCTAATTTTCGCCACTGCCGCCGTCAGCCTTGAACTCGCCCATCAGCAAAAATGGATCAAACCCGTAAAATGAGCCAGGAATTTTAGGAGTCTATGCCCAGAATTTTCTGAGCGAGGGTCAAGGACTGGGGCCGACTGAGTTTGCCCTGGGCCGTTCTCGGTAGGGCGTTAACTAGAATCCACTGCTTGGGCCGTTTGTAGGAGGCTAACTGCGATCGCAGCCGTTCAGCCAGATCATTAAGCGGCATTGGAGAAGCCATCACCACTAAGGCACAGAGCCGCTGACCCCAGCGATCGCACGGCAACCCCACCACACAGGCCTCGCTCACTCCACCCATCGCCAGCAGCACCGCCTCAATCTCTTCCGGGAACACATTCTCGCCGCCGGTAATAATCTTGGTGCTGCTGCGCCCAACGATATGTAGATAGCCCCCGTCATCAAGATAGCCGATGTCGTCGGTAGCGAATGCCTCCGTAGGGTGGGCACTGACCACCCCCGACGAACCCTTTTCCCTGAAACACCCCTCATATTCCAAGGCCAGAGATTTGGCCTGAATGACCACCCGCCCCGCTTGCCCCGATCGCTGAGACTGGCCCTGGTTATTCAGAATGCTGAGTTTGACGTGGGGTAGAGGTCTGCCGCTGCTGCGGTGCCCCGTCAAAAACTCTTCCGGTAGCAGGGTGGCGACCTGGGCAGCGGTTTCAGTCATGCCGTAGGTGAGAGCGACGGGAATGCCTAAAGCCTGGGCCTGATTGAGCAGCGATCGCCCCGCCGGAGCGCCCCCCAGCAACACCGCTCGAAAACTCCGCAGCCAGGGGATAAACTCACTGCCTAAAGCCAGCAGTTCTTGCAGCTGAGTCGGCACCAGCGAGAGAAATCCGCCAGGCGGCAGCATCAACCGTTCTCTGCCTTTGAGTTTCCTATAGGGCTGGAGGGCCAAACATCCTCCCGAAGTCAGCACCCGCAGCACCTGCATCAGCCCGCTGACGTGGAACAACGGCAGCACGCAGTAGGCATGGACGGCGTCAACCCCAAAGTGAGCCCGAAATCCTTCAATGGAGACGCTCAGGGTGTCCCAGTTGTGCACCGCAAACTTGATTTGCCCTGACGACCCACCCGTAGGAATGAGAATTTGCCCTGGCTGACCTTCCCTTACTCTGCAGGGGTAGCTCTCGATTCCTGGAAAAATTGGATTTTCCCAGTCGGGACTGAGCATGGTCTCCACCTGCTGACGATCGCGATCGCCCCAGCCAGGGTTAGCCAATACCACGGTGCAGCCCTCTGACCAAGCCGCCAGACAGGCCGCCAAAAACTGAAGCGGGTCAGGCTCGGCGAGCAAAACTCCGTAGCTGTGTGAACCGCAGGATTCTTGATACACCTCAAAAACAGGGATCAGTTCGCCAAGACACTGCCAAAACTCCTGGCTGCTGGGGCCGATCAGCCAGTCGTCGCTCCAGTGAGTTTGAAGCAGCGCTTTTAGAGTCTGTCCCATAGTTCGGCAGGGGTGAGGGTATCCCAGTCGTCGGCAAACCAGCCCTGGGTGCCAAAGCCCAGGGCTGGGGCTGGGGCGAGAGAACAGCGGGCGGCAATGGCCAATGCGGCCCGTCGTCCAACGACAGTTTCAAAGGCAGAGGAAAAGACAAGGCGAGGGCGGTGTTTCTGGCAGAAGGCTTCTAGTGTTTGGGGCGAACCGGCGATCGCCGGCTTGACCACAAATACTCCCCGCCAGCCCTGCTCCCAACAACCTTCTAGCTGAGCCATCGTAGCGACTGATTCATCCAGGGCGATCGCCGTCCCGTAGCGCTCCCCCAGCTCCCTCAGCTCCCCCACCTGATCAATTGGCAGCGGCTGCTCCAAATGTTCGATCACCGCCCCTTGAGGATTGGTGTTGACGCGATCGCAGGCCACGAGCCATTGCTCGGCCTGGGGCAGGCTCAGCCCCCCATTGGCATCCAGCCGCAGCTGAGTGTCGGGGGGAAGGTCTTTCATCAGCTGATCTAGCCAGCCAATTTCGTCGGCGATTGAACCTACGCCAATTTTCCACTTCAGGGTGCGATGGCCTTGGGCCAAGCGCTGAGGGGCGATTTCTAAAGCCTTCTCACCAGCGGGTAGGAGGCCGCAAACGGCTGTGCTCGCCGGTTCCTGCCAAATATCAGAATTTTCTGTTGCTAACTCTGCCATCGCAGATTCCAACCCAAACTGGGTGGCAGGCAACTCAGCGGGAATGGGTGGCGATCGCCACTCGCCCCCTTGAGCCCGGCAAAACGCTAGCGCCTCGGCCACCGATTCGCTGCCAAACCAGGGAATTGGGGCCACCTCGCCGTAACCCACGCGCCCCAAACTATCTCGCAGGCGCAGCAGCAGCCCCTCTCGCCACATCCAGGGGCCGTGGGCCGTGTGCAGCGGCTGAGCAAACCGCCGTCGGTAGAGACGAATGGCTAACTCAATACCCATTGCCTGGATGTCAATTCAAAATTTAAAATTCAAAATTTGGCTAGGCGCTCAGCCAAAACCCCAGGCTCAACAGCACACCGCTCCAAAAGTGAAAGCCAATGGCAAAAAATTTGGCGTTGAAGACCCGTGCGGGCTGATCGTGGTAGCGCGTAACGTGACGACTCAGCCGCCAGGCCGAGGGAACGCTGGCAAAGATCAGCGCTGTCCAGACAGGGAACAGGCCGAGAATTAGGGCCAGGGCCGCGATCGCAAACACAATGCCACATACCCAGGGCACTAGTGCCGCCCCCCGCTGCGTGCCCAGACGCACAATGGGCGATCGCTTGCCCGCCGCAATGTCATCCTCCACCTGGTGAAAGTGGGAGCAAAACAGCACCAGGGTCGTGGTCAGCCCCACCATCACCCCCGCCATCTGGCTGCCCCAAGACCAGCTCTGAGTCTGGCTGTAGTAGGCCGCCCCCATAGCCAGGGGGCCAAAGCTAAAAAAGCACAGCACCTCCCCTAGCCCCTGGTAGCCCAGGCGAAAGGGCGGCCCCTGGTACATGTAGCCCAGCCCGCAGCAAATCAGGACGATCGCCAGCACGGTGGGGTCTTGCTGGGCCAGGGCGATCGCCACAATACCGGCGATGCCTAAGCCCAAACACAGGTTCGCTAAGGCAAAAACCAACCGTCGATTGCGGGTCAGGTTGACGACAGAGTGCGCTTTGTTGACATCAATGCCAGTCTCAGAGTCAAACACATCATTACTGAGGTTTTCCCAGGCCAAAATAAGCACCGCTGCCAGCAGAAATAGCGCAAAAATACCGCCGTCAAACTGGCCAGTTTCAGCGTAGGCGATCGCGCTGCCCACCACCATCGGCATGATGGCAACGCTATACATAGGGGGCTTTATAGCTGCCAACCAAAGTTTGCGGTCAGCTGAGTTTACCGATTGGGTGGTCATAGCACTGTAATTCCTTCAGGCTTAGCATATCGCTAAGCCGAACCCTGGCCGAAACCAACTTTACAATCTCCTTTTTCCCTGCACTGCTAAATACACGTAGGCATTAGTCTAAAAAGTTACGTAAAAATCCGTAGCAAATTATGAATTTAGCCTGTGCATATTAAAACCACAGACATCTGTCGCTTTGGGCGGGGTCTGGTGCATCTAACCTAAGGAGACCCCAGCTATGTCCAGTCGAGGATTAAATCTGTGCACCCTATCCGGCAATGTCGCCGCCGACCCTCAGGTGCGCCACATTGAGCGCAAAACCGGCGGCAGCGCCCAGGTAGCCGAAATGACTATCTACGTCGATCGCATCCCCAGCCGCAAAGACAACGACAGCTTTACCGTCGATATCAGCGTGTGGGAAGGCTCCCCCGCCTGGCGCAAGCTCACCCACGTTAAAAAGGGCTCGCTGATTATCGCTAGCGGCGCGATCGATGCCTCCCCCTACGTCAGCAAAACCGATTCCCAAGCCCGGGCCGGACTTCAGCTCAAAGCCACCGACATCTTTTTGGATTCTTCCCCCAAGGTTGAAGAACCTAAACCAGACGAGTTCTAATCGATTGAGCTATTCTGCTACCCCTTGGCCGCACGGCAATCCTTACGCCACAGATTGCCTTCGCCAGCGACCTTAGCAGAACCAGAATCCACGGAGAGAGCGCCGTGGGTTGAGAGCGAGGATGCGGGTTAACCGCATCCTTTTCTAATGTTGAGCCGTTGGTAGCTTGCCCTCTGGAGGTATCACCTGCTGGCGTGGCCCGTCTAAAAAACGGACGACTTCGCTATCAGTCACCAGCTATTTGCTGCTGGCGGTGGCTGAGCAGCCAGCTCACCATCGTCGCCCGCCGGGTCAGTCGAGGCACCAGCTGGTCGATGCTATACCCCTTAAACCCCAATTCTTCCTTGAGCAGCTGCTTGTACTCTGGCGGAATCGACCGGGTCAGCTGCACCGTCGCCGGGCGACTCTCGATAAAGTTTGGCGGCTCTGGGTATTTCTCCGCCCACGCTGGCTCCACCGTCGAACTATCCCAGCCATCAGAAAGTTCTTGATAGCCCAGGCCACGCCACACTAGACGGTTCACGGTGTCGTCATCGAGTTCGTCGTTGAGAATGGCCCACAGAGTATCGTCGGTCAATGGAGGCATAGAAGGCATAGAAAAATCATCCACTTGGCTAACTGCCACTGGGGCTGAGCAAACCTGTATCACTCTAAACGTTGGTCCAGCAATGGTGAACACCCCACTGCGCCTGGGGCCGTGGCGGCTGCGCCAATGATTCGATGCCGCTTTCACCCATCCACTTCTCGATCCCGTCACATCTTGGCCCCAAAACACACTTAATGATCACAACCATTGGTTAGTAACTGTGCTAACGATCGCCATGCTTTTTGCCTAGAGGACCTTACCATGCAACGCCCCCGTCGCCCCCATCACGTGCTCAGCCTTACCTTCAGCTTGATCAAGTATTTCCTGTTTGGGCTAGCGGGCTGCACCATCGCTTATGTTATCGCCCTGGTGCTCGACTTATCTTTGGTGGCTGAGGCCATCGTGTTTTTTTTAGAGCAGGTGTTGGCGCGATCGCTCGTGCTGCTGGGCTGCCTGTGGGCGATCGCTGTGATCAACGAGTCAGTCCGCAGCTAAGGCCATTGGCAATTAGCCCTTTCCTGAGGTACCTACGGGTCAGCTATTTAACCCGGCTAGCACTGCCCGAAAGCTGTTCAGCCCTGCCTCTAGATTCTCGATGATTTCTTCGGCCAGCTCGTCCGGTTCTGGCAGGTTATCGAGGTCAGTCATGCTTTTGTCTTTGAGCCAAAAGAGATCGAGACTGGTTTTGTCGCCGGCGATTAGCTCGCGGTAGGTGAACGATCGCCAGCGGCCTTCAGAATGGGTCTCGGGGTGCCAGGTCGCTACACGCTCGTGGCGATTTTGGGGCTGGTAGCAAGCGACAAACTCCGCCAGATCGGCACTGGTCTGCTAGCCGGTGATGGTTAAAATGATTGCAGGGCAACTATTCCAGAGCTATGCATTGTCCTCACTGCCAGAGCCAACAGATCGTAAAAAATGGCCGGGAATCGATATCAGACGGGGTGCTACTCCAGCGATATCGCTGCAATGACTGCGTCAAACGCTTTAATGAGCGCACTAGCACCCCCATGGCCCGACTTCGCACCCCCAGTTCAGTGGTGGCCATGGCGTTGAATAGCCGCACCGAAGGAACCGGGGCACGAGCGACAGGCCGCGTTGTTGGCAAATCTCACTCGACGATTCTGCGGTGGGAAGAGCGTCTTGCGAATCAGGTTGACGCTTGGTCGCCCCCGGCACCTGGGAATCAAGAGGCCACGCTAGAAGGGGATGAAGTGTACACTCGCGTTGGCGAGAATATTCTCCCCCTCTAGCTCCGAAGGATGGACGATCCACTTTATTGAACGCAATAGTCGCTACTGGGTCTCGGCGATGGCGGGGCATAAGGACGAACTGCTGTTTCAGCGGGTCTTGGATGTCCAGCGGATCATCCATAATTGGGTGAGACCGCACTGGGGATTAGGGAAACGGACGACTCCAGCGATGGCCATCGGCCTCTGCTCTCGCCCCTTATCAACCCAGGAAATCCTTTGCATGAGAGGGTTTAGATGCATCTCCTCTTAACAGACCAGTGCCCTTTTCTCAAGATGCGCATTTTCCAATTTGGCCCTTGGCCAAACTCGTAGGTTTCAAAAGCATCTTCTGAAACTATTTGCTTAATCAGATCCCAGCTTCCATTGGCTGTTATATGAAGATGACTTTGACCTTTTGTATAATTTACAAATTCCCAGTTTTGTAAGCGAGTGTAAATTGCTGACTTGCCAAATGCCTCTAAAGTATCGACATAGGCAAGGTAAAGCATTTTATTCTCCCCAGTAATAATAGAAGTTCTATTTTTATGCTTTTGATAGAAATCATTGCGGACTTTTGGGAACATCAAAGTAAGAGCAACTAGCTTAGAGCAATGCGTCTAATGCGATCGCGGGCTTTCTGCTCCGGGTTTTGGTTGGCCATGAAAAAAGCTCAAGGGTTTACAGCGGCTGGTAGATGTGCCTGGGGCAGCAGGCCACTGCTGCGAGAGTGCCCCCATTATGGCCTCAACCCTAGAAAACCACCCGCCCCCAGCCCTAGCTACCCCCCAATCTTTCCGCTAATGTTAAGGAGTATTAAACAATACTGAGTTTCCTGAGAGGCCCGCCTGTGACCATCGCCCTAGCCACCCCCGTTACCCAAACCTGGCAATGGCAGGGGTTTTCCATTCGCTACCAGCACCTTGGCGGTACGGGTGCTCCGGTGCTGTGCATCCACGGGTTTGGGGCATCGAGCGATCACTGGCGCAAAAATCTGCCTGCCTACGGCGAAAGCTTTCAGGCCTATGCGATCGATCTAATTGGCTTTGGCCTCTCTGACAAACCCACCCCCAATCAACCCCTGGCCTACACCTTCGAGACTTGGGGCCAGCAAATTCTCGACTTTTGCCGCGAGGTGATTGGCCAGCCCGCCTACCTAGTGGCCAACTCCATCGGCTGCATCGTGGCGCTCCAGGCCGCTGTCGATGGGGCCAAAGAAAATGAAGATGGGTGGGTCAAGGGCGTGGTGATGCTCAACTGCTCTATCCGCCTGCTGCACGAGCGCCGCCGGGCCGAAATCCCCTGGCACCAGCGCCTCAGCACTCCCGTCGTGCAGAGTATTCTGGGCTATCCCCAGGTCGGACGCTTCTTTTTCTCCCGCATTGCCCAGCGCAAAGTGATTCGCAATCTGCTGGGTCAGGCCTACCGCCGCCCTGAAGCTATTACTGACGAGCTAGTCGAGGCCATTCTCAGCCCCGCCCTTACCGAGGGGGCCGCCGATGTGTTTCTGGCCTTTGTGCGCTACTCCCAAGGCCCCCTGCCCGAAGATCTGCTGCCCCAGGTGCAGTGCCCCGTGTGGATCATCTGGGGCCAAGCCGACCCCTGGGAGCCGGTGGCCATGGGTCGTGGCCTGGCCAACTATCCGGCAGTTCGGGCGATGGAAGAACTCCCCGGCGTGGGCCACTGCCCTCAAGACGAAGCCCCTGAGCTGGTCAATCCACTAGTGCTAGGCTGGTTGGGCCAGGCTGAATCGCCCGCTGCGATCGCAGCTAGCTAATCACCCTACCGATGGGGCCAGAATCATGGCACTGCTTTAGAGGGCGCAGTGCCGATCGCACTGCTCCTAATCTTGAAATAGTCCTGGGTCTGAGGCCAATTTTGGTGCTCAGCGTTGTCTCATTTCTAAAGTGTCTCTAAAGGTTGCCAGCGATCGCAGTCTGCCTTCTTACCATGGAGACAGCCTGTAGACACAACACCAAGGGATTGTCGCCCTCGCTAGACGCCACAGCCCTACCTCACCGAAAGGAATCCTACGATGGCCGACTACCAGCCTGCCGACTCCGCCTTTGCCCTCGATCGCGACTGTACTACCCTCGCCCGCCACGTGCTGGAGCAGCTGCACAGCTTTGGCCCCGAGGCCCAAGACCTCAGCGCCCTGATGAACCGCATTGCCCTGGCCGGCAAGCTAATTGCCCGCCATCTCAGCCGGGCTGGGCTGATGGAGTCGGCCCTGGGCTTTACCGGCGACATCAATGTTCAGGGCGAGGCCGTCAAAAAGATGGATATCTACGCCAATGACGTGTTTATCTCGGTCTTTAAGCAGAGTGGCCTAGTCTGCCGCCTGGCTTCCGAAGAGATGGAGCAGCCCTACTACATTCCTGAAAACTGCCCAATTGGCCGCTATACCCTGCTCTACGACCCCATCGACGGCTCATCTAACGTCGATATCAACCTCAACGTCGGCTCGATCTTCTCCATTCGCCGTCAGCAGGGCGACGACCTCGACCACACCGGGGCCGATCTGCTGCAAGACGGCCACCAGCAGCTAGCGGCGGGCTACATTCTCTACGGCCCCAGCACCATCTTGGTGTACTCCATTGGTAAGGGCGTCCACTCCTTTGTGCTCGACCCCAGCCTGGGCGAGTTTATCCTGTCCACCGAAAATATCCAGACGCCCACCCACGGCCCCACCTACAGCGTCAACGAGGGCAACTTCTGGCAGTGGGAAGACTCTATCCGCGACTTTACCCGCTACGTCCATCGCCACGACGGCTACTCGGCCCGCTACACCGGGGCGCTGGTGGCCGACTTCCACCGCATTTTGACCCAGGGCGGCGTGTTTCTCTACCCCGGCAGCACCAAAAAGCCCGAGGGCAAGCTGCGGCTGCTCTACGAAACTGCCCCCCTAGCTTATTTGATTGAGCAGGCCGGGGGGCGCGCCAGCACCGGCACCGCAGACATCATGGGGGTGGTGCCCGGCGAGATTCACCAGCGCACGCCCTTTGTGGTGGGCAGCCGAGACGATGTGGCTTTGGTAGAGTCCTTCATTCAAGACCACAGCCGCCGCCAGGGCACCCTGCTGGCCAATTAGCTCTGGGGAAGGGGTGGGTTGGCGGCTCACCTGGGACGTTGGCGTTCGTGAAGCGTTCCGAAGGAAAGCCTCTCTGGACGAGAATCGCCCCTTTCCTTTAACCCCCACTTAAACTGATTGGGTAAAGCTAAACCGGTAGCCTGGGCTACCGCCTGAACCACAGATTAGTTTTATTTAATACCTTTCCCTAGGGGTTAATTAAGACCGTCTATAGTCTCACTAGATTTGTAAGATCTGCTGTCAATATAG
>JANPIO010000331.1:0-6995 GCA_031425055.1 Phormidium sp. VAR_61_metabat_6 | reverse complement strand
ACGAAAGTCACAGACTTTAAAGCAGCCTTCCGAAGCGATTCGGAAACATTCGCTATTTCTCCTCAAGTTCTGCTAAGTTCTCTATCCAGCACAGGTACTTAGACCAGCTTGTATCTTTCAAAGCGTTGTATAACTTTTCGTCTGAGGTCACCATTTGACGGTTTTCCTGGATCGCTAGTTGAAGATAAAAGCAGTCATAAATGCTGCGCTCGGTTTGATTGGCTAGAGAGAAGGCATCTTGCAGCAAGCGCTGTGTGTCTACAAATTGAATAGGCGAGGTTTTAAGAGATGAAAGAGCTTGCAGTCCATAGTCAAAGTTAATTTCTTGCCGACGAATCTTTTTCCAAAAGACGCTGCCCGCTTCTAGCAGCAGGTAGTCAGGTGATACCAGACTATGAGCGGGTTCTAGCAAACTCATCGCCTCCTGGCTAAAAACCTCGGGAATGTACCACTTGACGGCAATACAAACGTCAACGACATACCGTTTCACTGATCTCTGTCCTCTCGTACTATGACTGCGCTATCTGTGTAAGTTTGATGCGGTAGCGACTGGCGCATTTGGGTGACCTCTGCGCGGAAAGTCACCATTTTTTGAGCTTGGGCTGCTGCTTCTGCCGTGATGACGTCTTGCAAGATGGCCTTCAGCTCGTTCTCTATAGAACGATTGTGTTTAGCCGCTCTCAGTTTGAGGCTTTCCAGCATTTGAGGATCAAGATCGTCGAGTATAAGTTTTGCCATCAATTTTGCTCCTTACTGATTTCGTTAGTGGCGTCACGCTGGCGCTAATGCACCCCAACCCTCATTCTGAATTTTTAATTTTGCATTTTGATTTTCTCTAATTGCTCTGTTGCCCATTCTCTTAACTGCTCGTCGTTGTCGTTTTGGGCACGATCGCGCAGCAGTTCCAGGGTTTTGGGATGGTGAGGATATTGTTGCACTAGGACATTGAGGGCAGTTTGGCGAGGGTTATCTTGCCAGTTATATCCGCGTTTAAAGGGATCTTTGAGGATGCGACAGCACCAGAACTCGAACAGATTCTGGTCGTCTTTCCAAGACTTAGCTAACTCTTGGATTGCTGTTATCCGAACATAGTAATTATTGTCAGACTGAGCACAATTTTTGACAATCGTCAAGATCTCCGAGTCGCCTTTAAAGCCCTGAGCTAGCTCCTGAATCGCTGACCTTCGGACAGTGGAGCTATTATCGTATTGAGCACGAACTTTAAGAATAGGTAAAGTTTCTAAATTATTTTTGAAACCCTGAGATAGCTCCTGTATCGCCGCCTGACGAACATCGTAATCATTGTCAGATTGAGACCGATTTTTGAGCCAAGAAAAGGTTTCTGGGCTGTTTTTGAAGCCACGAGCTAATTCTTGTACCGCCGCCTGACGAACATGATTGTCAGGGTCATATTGAGCTCGAATTTTGAGCCAGGTGAAGGTCTCCAGATCGTCTTTGAAGTATTTGACTAGCTCCCGCAATGCCAACCTTCGAACAGCGTAATTATTATCAGTCTCGGCACAGATTTTGAGCCAAGGCAGAGTGTCGGAGTCTTCTTTGAAACCCCGCGCTATACCCATTAAAGCTGCAAATTTCACGTTGATATCGGGAGATTTTTTGGCTTCCTCCTTTAACCATCGTTTAATGTCAGGGGTTTTCCAAGTCAGTGAAAGAGCAATTACAGACGCAAATGGGAAATAGGAAAGCGAGTCAATTTGGGCACAGTATTTCATCCAAGACAAAACAGTGCCATCATGTTCCCATGCATTTGCTATTGCAAACATAATTTCTTCGGCAGCTTCTCCGGTAAACCTATAAGGATGTTCAGCTAAAACGATGTCTCTCAAACAGTTCAAGAGTTGTTTTGAGATGTGAGCTATAGCACTTCGCGTCCTAACTTCTGCGAGACAGTCGACTGCCAATAATAAATTACCAATTGCGTCTCGCTTTAAGCGTTTATCATAAAATGAGGGATCTCGAGTCAGATGGTCAGCAAAATTGACTTGCTGTGCCATCAAAAATTCAATCACTTGGCCAACGACCATAGCATCAACCATGCCAGCGATCAGCCGCAGGACTTCCCGCCAACTTCCTTCTCGCCAGTGCTGGCCAAAGACATCGTTAATCATGCTTTCTAGAGTCAGCTTACGAGTTTCTTTAAATTCCCAAACAAACGCCCAAGCCGCAAAAAACTCCAAAAATGTACGATGCACAAAGGCGTAGTTGTCAGCACCGAGATAGCACAGGATAAAGTTACGCTCTCGCAGTTGGCGAATCATTCGCCGCGCCACATCACGCGGTTGATCGACATCAATCGATTTCAAATAGTCCGTCAAGATGGCTTCCAGGTCCTGGGCGCTAATGATGTTTCCCGCCAGCCCCGCTTCCCCCGCCTGCATGTGATACGCCACCTTCCGCAGCATCGCCTGCTTATCTCGATAGTCAATCGTCACCGGGTCAAGCTTCTGCTCAATCAAATTTCGCTCCACATCCCACTGGTGCAGCAGCACCCGCGACGCCTGGTTGTATAGTTCTGGTCTATCCCTCGGTAGCTCCTGGTTACGGTTCAAAATCGCCATCATCGTCAGCAGCAGCGGGTTCCCCGCCAGTTCCCGAATCGCCTTCGACTCGCGTATCGCCTTGTGCAGCCGCTCCCGCTTGCGTACCTTGTCGGCCCCTTCGGGAAAGGTTTGGTCGTGCCAGCGCTGAATAAACTCGGCGATTTGCTCATCCGTCAGGTCTTGCAGCATATAGTGCTGAAACCCTGCATCCCGCAGGGTCTGCGCCTTGTACCCCAGCCATCGCGAGGTCACCACCACCTGCACCTGGGGGTAGTCGTTAGTAAAGCGGTGAACATCCGTCACTACCACATCCCGCAGGTTGGGGTCAAACACCTCATCGATGCCATCAAACAGGGCAATGGCATCCCCCGCCAGCAGCACCTCATGGAGCCGCTGCTGGTTCAGCCGACAGGCAATATCGCCCTGGTGCAGATACTCCACGATGCTGCTGCACGTTTTGTCGTTGCGGTCTCGCGCGTACTTTCGCAGTTCAATCAGCAGCGGCAGCGGTCGCTGGGCCAGTTCTTTGAGGTCGCGAATCGGCTGCTCGGCCCACTGCAGCGCCACATACTGCAACAGCGTCGATTTCCCCGACCCCGGATCGCCCAGCACTACCGCATAGTCCGCCACTGGGCGGCTCCGCTGCCCCACCCCTGCCGTGCGCCCCACCACCTCCAGCACATTCTGAATCGGCTGCTCCACGTAGGTCTGGCGATAGGCTTCTATTTGCGCTGCCTCCAGCGCTTCGGCATCCAGTTCTCCCCGCTGCTGGAGTTCCTTTAGCTTCTCCTTCGGAATCTCGTACACCTTGGGGTTAAACTCCTGGCACGTCCGCACATCCTGGGGAATGAACATGCGCCACAGCTTCAGGTCGTTGTAGGCATAGGCAGAGGTATCCAGCGACTCCAGCTTCAGGTTGCCGTACTGCTCCCGCAGGGTCTCCTGATACTTCTGTAAGTCAAAATCCGGCGGAATCCCTACCAGTTCTTCAATACCCTGGCGTATGGCCTCCTGGTTGTGCAGCTTCAGCAAGTCCCGCAGCTCATCCGAACTCCGCAAAATGCCCTTTACCGCCCGCACATACTGTTTGCCAATTTGCGGCCAGTCAAATTCTTCCGGCAGATGCCGCAACTCTAGTGCGTCCCACCGCAGCGCCAGCACCTCGGCATCAATGGCGCGGCAGTCTGGCTCAAAAGCTTTGCCCAAGGTCGCCTTCACGTCCTTGTCCTTCATGAATTCCCGCAGCGGAATCTCATAAAAGTCGCGAATCTCCGCCCCAGAGCAGCCGTGAAACTCCAGCTCCTCTTCGACCAGTTCTACAAACGCCTTCAACGCTTCGCCTAGCGCTTTCTGCACGGGCGCTTGGCTGGCTAAACCTGCTGCATCCGCAATGCAGCCCTTAAAAAAATCCTTGGCATAATCTTCCAGGCTGCCTTGAAGCAGGGGCAGCAACACATCTTTGGCGACGTACTTGCCTGTCTCTTTCAACCCGATCGCAGCAAGAATGTCTAACACCATAGCTTTCAGAACCGTGGGCGCAGTTTCTACAACTATATCGTTGGTAAAAGAATCCACCCCCAAACTGCCAGCCGACGTAGGTTGGGTGAAACGCAGTGGAACCCAACACCCTCAAGCCAAGCTCTGATCCCTTATTCACGACCAATTTTTTCATCAAACTCAACCGCTCTTGTCGCGCCCCAATCTGCCGGATAGACCCTATCTGCAACATAGCGATGAAAGCTCGAATAAGGCCAATCTTGTGGCCTATTCACCAGATTATGCTTTACCGGGTTGTAGTGAATGTAATCCACATGCTGCCTAAAGTCGGCCTCATTACGAATTTGATGTTCCCAAAACCGTCGCTGCCAGATAGCTTGTTCCCCTTTGCGAAGGCGAGAGATTGATTGTTGTTGCTTGTAAGCTTTAGGGCACCGCAGGCTAAACCAGGCTTTGATACGCTTCCATCGAGTGGAAAAGTCGGCATCACCCTCGGGCAGAGTCCAAATGCTGTGAATGTGGTCAGGCAGGATGACGATGGCGTCAATGGTGAAGGGGTACTCTGTTTTGACGATGTGAAAAGCTTTGCGGAGTAGGACTATGGTTTCGTCGTGATGAAATAGGGGTTGCCGATTGTAGGTAACGACGGTGAAGAAGTAGGTGGCCCCTGAGGTTTGGGCGCGTCGGTAGCGCATGGATGTGGTTGAGGGAATTCGTGCGCTTAGGGTAGGTGTTTGGGCAGGAAAACTATCAGGGGAGTTGGGTTACGCTGGCGCTTCACCCAACCTACATAGGCCTGAATCGGCGTTCTAGGCTCTGTAGCGAATTTGACTTGATTTAGGGGTCTGAATAGAGTATTTTACTGAGCTATGGCTGTCTGCGTGCAGTCTGAGCTTCCCAAAAATTTGGTCTAACGCCACTGGAAGGTGCTGTCAACACCAACCAGCGGCTAACCTCGTCGACAGGTACTGCTGTCTCGGAGGCTAAGGTGATTTTACCTGGCCGCCCTGAACTGAACATGTCTGGGGCGGCCAAGTTTTTGGGATTCCTTACCCACCGTTAGAAAAGGAATCCCTGAATTATGTTGTGTTTGCCCTATTTGGTGTCGTCAGCCCGTCGAGGCGAGGCGACCAATCCGCTGCTGCTAGCGAATCCAGAAGCCCAGCCAGGGCGCGAGCGATTGCGCCATTTGGTGATTGGCTCGCCGGAGGGGGTGCGAGGGGCTATTAACCTGCTGCATGTGCTGACCTACGCCGAGCAGGCCACCTGGAGCCAGTTGATTACGATTCCACCGTCTGGGATTTTGATCACCCCAGAGCAAGGGGAGGTGTTTAGTTTGCTGAGGCGCGATGGTCAAAGATCGGCCCTTTAGGGCCATCGACAGATAGATTGAGGCCTCTAAGGGGTCAGGTGCCTTCTATAGCCACTGCGTTATCGATCGCAGCACCAAAGGCACCTGACCCCTGATACAAAAACATCGGCTACAGAATCAAACAGAGACAGCTCCACAATCTGCCGCTTTTAACAGAACTGGGCGATCGCCTCGGTTGCTGGGTTCAGCGCTGATAAATTTCTTTGGCAAGGGTGAAGACGAAAATAGAGAATTTAGGCGATCGCCCTAGTCCGTAAACTTTAGCCGATGGCGAAAGTTTGCCACCGACTCCACCATGCCCAGGGCAATAAAGTTGGTCAGCAGCGCCGATCGCCCGTAGCTTAGCCAGGGCAGCGGAATGCCTGTGATCGGTGCCAGGCCCATCGTCATGCCGATGTTGACCACCACCTGAAACACGATCATCGCCAGCACGCCAATTACCAGCAGTGAGCCAAAGTCATCTTTGGCGTTTTGGGCAATAATCACTAGGCGAAAGCAGATCAGCCAGTAGGCAGCAATGACTACCATTGACCCCACAAAGCCCCACTCTTCGCCCACCGCCGAAAAAATAAAGTCGGTGTGCTGCTCAGGAATAAAGTTGAGCTGGGTTTGGGTACCGTGGCCTAGCCCCTGGCCCCAGAGTTTGCCTGCCCCAATGGCAATGCGCGACTGAATCAGGTGATAGCCGCCCCCCAGCGGATCTTTGTCCGGGTCGAGAAACAACACCAGACGATCCTTTTGGTAGTCTTCTAAAAGGCCCCAAGCCACATCCCCTAGTTTGCCCGACACCAGGTTGATTGCCGTGGCCACCACGGTGCTAAACCAGCGCCAGGGCAATGTAAACCAGGCAATCAGCCCCATGGCCAAGCTCCACACCAGCCAGCCGGGCAGCAGCATGTGAAACATAATTGCCGCCACCAGGGGCGATATAAACAAGATCAGCCAGCCGGGGTTGCAGTTGGCCCAGTAGAGCATTGCTAAGGTAATCGCCCCAAACACCAGCGATGTTCCCAGGTCGGGTTGAATAAAGACCAGTAGCCAGGGTAGAACAATGACAGCGATCGCACTACCGACTCCCCAAAGCGTAGAGGCATCGCGGCGGCTAAGCATCGTCGCCAGGGTAATAATGACGCTCAGCTTGGCAAACTCCGAGGGCTGCACATAGAAACCGCCGACGGCAATCCAGCTCTGGGCACCCCCTCCCACGGTGCCAATAAACATGACCGCCACCAGCAGTAGGTTGACGATGCCGTAGATAATCCACTGCCAGTTGAGCAGGTGTTCGTAGCGGCTGCGGGCCACCCACAGGGCAATGCCTAAGCCAATTAACCCCAGCACGGCATGGTTTAAGCCATAGTGGCCGTCATCGGTGTCGCGCTGAATGCTGTGAATGACAACCGATCCAAAGGCGGTAAGCGCCACCGGCAAGGCCATCAGCACCCAGTCGACACCCTGCCAGCCCGCCGCCAGCGATCGCCACTGCTTTTGCGCGTCGGTTAAAAACATTGCCGTTGCCTACCAGTTCACTCGATCGATTATGACAAGGAGAAAGGGTTTCGGGGTTG
>JANPIO010000330.1:0-6387 GCA_031425055.1 Phormidium sp. VAR_61_metabat_6 | reverse complement strand
CTCGCTGGTGGCCTTCTTCGACGATCGCCTTCACCTCTTCGTCGATCGCCTTGGCAGTCTCTTCGCTGATCGGGCGGCGAGCATTGGGCATGCCGCCGTCGAGGAAGGCGTTGCGCTGGCCGCGATCGTAGGCAAGGGGGCCGAGCACCTGGCTCATGCCGTAGGTGGTGACCATTTGCTCGGCCAGGTCGGTGGCCCGCTGGAGGTCGTTAGACGCCCCGGTGGTGATGCTGCCGAAGATAATTTCTTCCGCCGATCGCCCGCCCAGCAGGGTAGCAATCTGCCCCTTTAGCTCGGCCTCATCTCTGAGAAAGCGGTCTTCGGTGGGCAGTTGCAGGGTATAGCCAAGAGCGGCCATACCGCGCGGCACGATGGAGATTTTTTCGACCTCGTCGGTGCCGGGCATCATGGCCCCAACGAGAGCGTGGCCGACCTCGTGGTAGGCGACAATTTTCTTCTCTTTCTCGTTGAGCACGCGGCTCTTTTTCTCTAGACCAGCGACCACACGCTCGATCGCTTCACCAAAGTCTTCTTGCTCGACCATGGTGCTATTGCGGCGGGCGGCAAGCAGGGCGGCTTCGTTAACCAGGTTGGCCAAGTCGGCTCCGGCAAAGCCTGGGGTGCGGGTGGCGGTGGTCTTGAGATCGACGGTGTCAGCCAGCTTCACATCCTTAGCGTGGATTTTGAGGATGGCTTCGCGGCCCTTGAGATCGGGGCGATCGACGAGAACTTGGCGATCAAAGCGACCAGGACGCAGCAGAGCCGGGTCGAGGGTTTCGGGGCGGTTGGTGGCGGCCAGCACAATCACGGTGGTGTCGCCGGCCTCAAAGCCATCCATCTCGGTGAGCAGCTGGTTGAGGGTCTGTTCGCGCTCGTCGTTGCCGCCGTACATGCCGTTGCTGGAGCGCGATTTACCGATCGCATCTAGCTCATCAATAAAAATAATGCAGGGAGACTGTTTCTTGGCCTGATCAAACAGGTCGCGCACGCGGGATGACCCGACGCCAACGAATAGTTCCACAAATTCTGAACCGGAGATACTGAAGAAGGGCACGCCTGCCTCACCAGCTACAGCCTTGGCCATCAACGTTTTGCCCGTTCCCGGTGGCCCTACTAGCAGCACCCCCTTGGGAATTTTGGCCCCCAGATCGGTAAAGCGCTTGGGAGTTTTGAGGAAATCGACCACTTCTACCAACTTGGTCTTAGCCTCTTCGACCCCGGCAACATCGTCGAAGGTAATTTTGCCCGCATCGCCTTCGACGTAGACCTTAGCCTTGCTCTTGCCAATGGAAAGCGCCCCTTGAGGGCCACCGCCACCGCGAGCTAAAAAGAACCGCCACACGCCAATAAAAATCAGCGGCGGAATCACCCAGCTCAATAAGCTGCCAAACCACTGACCCTTGGGCGGCGGCACAGCGGCAAACTCAACCCCGTTGTCTTCGAGCCGCTGGGGCAGTTGCAGGTCGAAAATGGGGGTAGTGGTATACACATCGCCCGGTTCACCCGTGGTCGGGTCTTTGACCTGGTAGCGAATTTCGTTTTGGCCTACCGAGGCGCGCACTACCTCCTGCTCGTCGATCCGGTGAATGAACATGCTGTAGGGCTCGCGGGCGGTTTGGCTGCCAAACACACCAGAGAACACAATGTTGAGCAGCAGTAGGCCAGTGGCGGCCCAGAGCACGATATTGATAATTTGCCGTGATCGCGGCGGCTGAGGGTCTTTTTTAACAGGCATAGCAATTTTGGAGGGACAATTTCGGGTCTTAAGTTGTGAATGTTGACGGGGCGATCGCCTTTCCCTAAGGAAGGCGCTCAGCGGGAGGGTAGGTAAGACTTTCGCCGGCTTGGCGCTATTTAGCCATCCTGCAAGCTATAACCCACCGCTAGAGACTCTCTAGTTAAAATCCACATCAACGGTGGTACCAGCGGCATCGGGCGCATCGGCCCGCAAATCAGACTGTTTTTTGTTGGTCAACCTCGCCATCACGATCTGCGACATGGCACCGATGAACAGAGAGGCCACCACCGCGTCGTCAATTAGGCCCAAACCGGGGATAAAGTCGGGCAGCAGGTCGATGGGGCTGAGCAGATACAGCAGAGTAGCCCCCGCCATCAGCCAGCGATATTTAGGATTTTCGAGGGTAGTTTTGTACCAGGTGTAAAAAGACTCTACAGGGGAACTCATAGGACCAGGTTGAATGCGATGGCTTTATGGTGCCACGGAACCCCCTGCTTGCTCCGTGGCGGATAGCCGCCCGCTAACTGGGGCGAGGGCCGAACCCTAGCCTGCGCGCAGGTGCCAAGCCCGAGGCTGCAAGAACGTGTAGAGCCCTGCCAGCGAGAGGGTCGCACCCAAGCCGGAGTGGCCACGACCGCTCCAGGGCAGCCGGGGGCTGACGCGATCGCAGCAGTTCCAGTACGCAGTGCCGGTCTTGAGCTGGCGCAAAATCCCGACAGCCCGCTCCCGCTCTGTCCCGTACACTGCCGCCGTCAGCCCGTAGGGCGTATCCTGCATCAGCGCTATGGCTTCCTCATCACTGGCCACCCGCTGAATGCCAATCACTGGCCCAAAGGTTTCTGCCTGCATCACCGTCATGGTGTGGTTGACCTCGGTGAGCACTGTGGGGGCAAAGTACCAGCCGGGACGATCTAAGCTGTGCCCGCCGCAGCGCAGGGTGGCCCCCTTAGCCACAGCATCTGCCACCTGCTCCGTTAGGATACTGAGCTGAGGTTTGCGGCTCACCGGGCCAAGATAGGTATCTGGATCGATGGGGTCGCCCAGCTTAAAGCCCTGCACCGTCGCTATGAATGCTTCTAGAAATTCATCATAGACATCAGTGTGAACGTAAATCCGCTCCACTGCGCAGCAGCTCTGGCCGTTGTTGTAAAATGCGCCCTCCGCCAAACCTGCCGCCGCTGCTGCCACATTCGCGTTGGGGCACAGGTAGGCCGGGTCTTTGCCCCCCAGTTCTAGCTGGGTGCGAATTAGCTTGGGAGCGGCTGCGATCGCAAGCTTTTGCCCCGTAGCGTAGGAACCCGTGAAAAACACGCCATCGATTGGTTGCGTCAATAGCGCCGCTCCAGTTAGCCCTGCGCCAATTACGGGGATAAAAATATCTTCTGGAATGCCCGATGCGTGGAGTAGGGCTGCGATCGCCCCCCCGGTCAGCGTGGCAAACTCCGACGGCTTATACAGCACCGCGTTGCCCATCAGCAGCGCCGGAATAAATACGTTTCCCCCCACAAAGTAGGGATAATTCCATGCCGAAATATTGGCGATCACACCCAGCGGATCCTGACTAATCATCTCTTCCAGCGTCCCCATCCCCGGCAGCGCCGCCGCTGGCTCAGCGTAAACCCGCTCCGGCACGATAACGCTAGCCGCATGCTCCACAAAGAAATCAATTCGCCCCGGCACCGCCAAAATCTCGCTGTGGGCCTGAGTAATGGGCTTGCCGGTTTCTGACGTCAGCAACGCCGCTAGATCATCCGCCCGCTCAATCAGCAGCCCCCGAAATCGCAGAATAGGCGCGATGCGATCGGCCAAAGGCAGCGTCGCCCAGCCTGGTTGGGCCCGACGCGCCCGGGCATATTTTTCAGCGACGGCGGCTCCGTCATCCACCGGAATTTCTTCAATCAAGG
Source organism: Phormidium sp. VAR_61_metabat_6 (assembly GCA_031425055.1). Lineage (GTDB taxonomy): Bacteria > Cyanobacteriota > Cyanobacteriia > Phormidesmidales > Phormidesmidaceae > Nodosilinea. The sequence goes on along the minus strand of JANPIO010000330.1, from coordinate 2,745 downwards.
CCTCGGTAGCGGGATTGATGATCGAGAGCAGGTCAGCCATGGCGAGAGGGGTGAAGTAGGTCGTTGATGACGGTTTTTGCTCAGGGTGGATGGTGGGCACTGCCCTACGGCTGCCTGCTCAGAAGGCATCTTGATAGATGGCGTAGAAATCCTTCTCTGTAACCGGTTTAGGATTCAACGGATGGCAGCCATCCTTAATCGCCACCGCTACCAGCGGTTCTAGTTCATCAAGTGTCACCCCCAAGGCCCCCAACGAGGTCGGAATCCCAATCGACTCGGACAGCTCCACAATCCAATCGACAAACGCCTGCCCGTCGGTAGCTTCTGGCTTTACGACTCTTGCCATTCGCAAGAAGCGATCAGGGGCGGCAGCTAAGTTAAACCGCATTGCCGCAGGCAGCATCACGCCATTGGCCAAGCCGTGGTGCGTGTCATACACCGTAGACAGCGCATGGGCACAGGAATGGGTGACGCCAAGACCCTTTTGAAACGCGATCGCCCCCATCATCGACGCATTCAGCATGCCTCCCCTAGCCACTAGATGCGCCGCCGCCGTCGCCTCGTCCAAGGTTTCTCCAGGGCGCGATCGCCGAGCAAAATCCACACAAGCCTTCAAATTCTCCGCCACCAGATGAATGCCCTCCAGGGCAATGCCATCGCACAGCGGGTTAAACCCCTTAGCCAAAAACGCTTCAATCAAATGGGTCAGCGCATCCATCCCCGTCGCAGCGGTAATTTTGGCCGGCAGCCCCAGCAGCAGTTCGGGGTCGGCTAGCACCACCTGGGGCAACAGCTGTGGGTCGAACACAATCTTTTTAGCGTGGGTGTCATCGTCCGAGATTACGGCGCTGCGGCCCACTTCGCTGCCGGTGCCTGCGGTCGTGGGGATAGCGACAATGGGCGGAATCGGTTGATCAATTGGGCGGGTGCTGTTGCCGTCTTCGTAGTCGAACAGGTGGCCGGGGTGGTTGGCCATCAGGGCGATCGCCTTCGCCACATCGATTGGGGCACCGCCGCCTACAGCCACAATGCCGTCGGCTCCGTGGCTTTTCCAAGCCTCAACCCCAGCATTGACCTGAGAAACCACCGGGTTGCCCCAAACACCTCTAAAGACAGCGGCCCCAAAGGATGCCAGAGAGTTCTCTAGGGCAGGAAACCAGGGGAGTTGAGCGACATCTTTATCGGTGACGATGAGGGCTCGCTGAATGCCTAAAGCGGTGAGTTCGGACGCGAGTTCATGCCGCGCCCCTGGCCCAAAGCGAATGCGGGTAGGGAAGTTGTAGGTGTAAAGGGTAGAAGCCATAAGATTACGTCCTTAGGAACCGTAGGGTGCATCCGCGCAGCAATGCACCATTGCCTTTCGCCATCATTGACTGCCCGGTGAAGGAGTCTGGGGATAAAAGCCCAACTTGCCGCTGGGGGCGTTCCGATTGCCCCCAGACCCCGTCGTCCAGGGCCGTTCCGCCGCCCTGGACCCAACGGAAAGGAGCGATCGCTCATCGGTTTAAACCTTCGTTCTGCGAAGTAGCCTATTTTTCTCTGCGATTAACCTAAGCATCGTAGGGTGGGCACTGCCCACCATTTACCTCGGCCATCCACCAACATCCCAACCGCAGATACCTCACAAAAGCGAACGACCGTTCGCCCCGTCCTCCTAAATATTCACGTACTGGCTCATCTCCCAGTCGGTAACTTGGGCGTTAAAGGCGTCCCATTCCTTCGTCTTCATTTCGAGGAAGGTTTTGGCTCCGAGTTCGCCCATCATCTCCATCAGCAGGGGGTTTTGCTTGAGGGCGGCCATGGCTTCGTAGAGGTTGTGGGGCAGGGTTTGCAGGTTGGGGAACTCGTCGCCACGGGCGAACAGGTTTTCGTCGATGCGCTGGCCAGGGTCGGCCTGGGTTTTGATGCCGTCGAGGCCCGCTGCCAAAATTCCGGCTGTAGCCAAGTAGAGGTTGACGGCTCCGTCGATCATGCGGCACTCGAAACGGCCTTTGTCGGGAATGCGGATCAGGTGGGAGCGGTTGTTGCCGCCATAGGAGATGTAGCGGGGGCTCCAGGTGCTGCCGGAGGTGGTGGTGCTGGCCCCCAGACGCCGGTAGGAGTTGACCGTGGGGGCGCAGAGCGCTGTTAGCCCTTTGCCGTGGGCTAAGACACCGCCCAAAAAGTTGTAGCCGATCGGCGAAAGGCCACCACTGTCAGCCCCTTCGGCAAAGGCGTTGACGTCGCCCTGCCACAGGCTGCTGTGGACGTGGCCACCGTTGCCGGTGATGTGGCTAAAGGGCTTGGGCATAAAGGTGGCAACAAAGCCCCGCTGCTCGGCCAGGGTTTTAACCATGTATTTGAAGAACACGTGGCGATCGCAGGTGGTCTTGGCATCGCTGTAGGCCCAATTCAGCTCAAACTGGCCGTTGGCGTCTTCGTGATCGCACTGGTATGGCCCCCAGCCCAGATCTTCCATGTAGGTGACCACAGTTGAGATCAGGTCAAACTGGCGCATCAGGTTGAGCTGGTCGTAGCAGGGGCGATCGGCGGTGTCTTTGGGGTCAGCCAGTTCGTACCCCGTCTCGGTCTGGCGCAGCAAAAAGAACTCAGCTTCTACCCCAGTCTTAAGGGTGTAGCCCAGGGCTGCGGCCTGGTCGATCACCCGGTTCAGCATCATCCGGGGTGCGGCGGGGAAAGGCTCACCCTCGTAGTACACATCGCAGGCTACCCAGCCCACAGTCGGTTCCCAGGGCAGCTGAATCA
>JANPIO010000329.1:0-4772 GCA_031425055.1 Phormidium sp. VAR_61_metabat_6 | reverse complement strand
CCCGTTGCTTTAGCGTCCTGCCACATCCAAACCATGACAAGTCCTAGGGCAATTACCAGATCGGCCAAGACTTGGCCCTCTCCAAAGCTCTGAAAGTGGGGTGCGAGAATGCCCCAATAGCCAGACTGCCAAAGCGCTACGGCGCTTAATGCCCCGAACAAAATGAGCGTGAAAACGATCAAACTGCGCTGCATAACGAAACCTCTTTAGGGATGACAGGTCCAGCATTGAGCGTCTACGTTATAGAATCAATTACCTCCAAGGTAATAAAATTAGTGCTAGCCGTAGTTAACTCTGGCGATGGATAGGTCTACCCAAACCTTGACTGACACTCTGCGCCAGGTACGCAAAGCCCAGCGGTTGAGTCAGCTAGAGCTGTCGCTGCGCCTGGGAGTGTCGCAGCGACACGGGAGTTTTGTGGAAAGTGGCCGCGCCAAACCCAGCCGCGAACTGCTTATGGCCTGGCTGCAAGAGCTAGACGCGCCGCTGGTGGTGCGCAATGAGGTCATGCTCCAGGCGGGCTATGCACCGGTTTACACCGCCGCGCTCCTAGATGACCCGGCGCTAGAGCAGATCAACTCGGCACTAGAGCACCTGTTGTTTGCCCACGACCCGATGCCCGCGCTAGTGATCGACGAGCACTGGAATTTACTACGTCTAAATCGGGGGGGCAAATGGCTGGCTGCTACGTTGATGCCAGGGGTGGATGACATGCCAAACGATGTGCCAATCAATTTGCTAGATCTGTTGTCACACCCAGAAGGATTTGCCAAACCAATCGTCAATTTAGAGGAGGTGGGCCCCACACTGCTGGCGCACCTGCGACACGAGGCCTCTGTGCAGCCTGCGCTCACGCCCAAGGTAGACGCGTTTGAGACCATGCTGCACACTCGTATGGGCACACAGAACCTGTATACAAACTGGTCACACCCCACTGCTCCAGTGCTGACAACGCGCTACGCCACTGAGCATGGTGAACTGGCGTTTTTTAGCATGTTTACAACTTTTGGCACACCGCAAGATATTACCTTGGCCTCCCTACGGGTCGAACATTTATTTGCTGCCAATGAGTTTACCCATGCAGTGCTCAAAGCGCAGGTTCAATAGGTATATAACTTCCGTTGACACTGAGTTAAACGGGTTGAAATAAGTTAAAGAGGTCAGGGCTGATGCTCTGACCTCTTTTGTTCACATCCCCAAATTAGGGGCTAGCTCACCCGCTCTAGCAATCGTAGTAGAGAGCCAGTTCGTAGGGGTGGGGGCGCAGGCGCATGGGGTTGACTTCGTTATCGAGCTTGTACTCGATCCAGTTGCTGATGAAGTCTTCGGTAAAGACACCCGTGCTGGTCAAAAAGCTGTGGTCAGCTTCGAGAGCCTTGAGGGCATCGAGCAGCGAGCCGGGGGTCGAGGGGATCTTGGCCAGTTCTTCGGGGCTGAGGTCGTAGATATCGACATCTAGCGGGTCACCGGGGTCGATCTGGTTCTTGATGCCGTCGATACCGGCGCAGAGCATCGCTGCAAAGGCCAGGTAGGGGTTGGAGGTGGCGTCGGGGCAGCGGAACTCCAAGCGCTTGGCCTTAGGGTTATCGCCGGAGAGGGGAATGCGCACCGAAGCCGAGCGGTTGCCCTGGGAGTAGGCCAAGTTCACCGGCGCTTCAAAGCCGGGTACCAAACGCTTATAGGAGTTGGTGGTGGGGTTGGTCAGCGCCAGCAGGGCGGGGGCATGCTTGAGAATGCCCCCGATATACCACAGAGCCATCTGGCTGAGCCCGGCGTACTGGTCGCCCGCGAACAGAGGCTCACCATTGTTCCAGATTGACTGGTGGGTGTGCATGCCAGAGCCGTTGTCATTAAACAGCGGCTTGGGCATGAAGGTGACAGTCTTGCCCCACCGCTTAGCGACATTCTTAATGCAGTACTTGTAGATCATCAGCCAGTCGGCAGCTTCGATTAGCCGTCCGAAGCGAATGCCCAACTCGCACTGGCCGCCGGTAGCCACTTCGTGGTGGTGCTTCTCGATGGGCACGCCCAGCTTGGCCATCTCCAGCAACATTTCGCTGCGCATGTCTTGGGAAGTGTCGGTGGGGGCGACGGGGAAGTAGCCCTCCTTGTAGCGGGGCTTATAGCCGAGGTTACGGCTGACACCCATGGCATCTTTCTCTTCTTTGCCAGTATTCCAGCGGCCCTCGACGCTATCGACGTAGTAGTAGGCCGAGTGCTCGTTTTGGTCGAAGCGCACGTCATCAAAGATGAAGAACTCAGCTTCGGGGCCAAAGAAGGCGGTGTCGCCGATACCGGTAGTCTTTAGATACTCGATCGCCTTAGTTGCGATCGCCCGGGGGCAGCGAGAATATAGCTCTCCAGTGCGGGGCTCTTTAATGGTGCAGATCATGCTCAAGGTGGGATGAGCCATGAAGGGGTCGATCCACGCGGTGTTAGGATCGGGCACCATCATCATGTCTGACTCATTGATCGCCTTCCAGCCCCGAATGCTGGAACCGTCAAAAGCTACCCCATCGGTAAAACTGCTCTCGTCAATCTGGCTCTTGTGCAGAGTGAGGTGCTGCCAGATACCGGGCATGTCAATAAATTTCAGGTCGATTAACTCAATGCCATCATCCTCAATCCATTTCAGGATGTCTGCTGGGGTTGCCATGAACTACTCCTTAGCCGCTTTAGCGTTCAAACGTGGGGAAACCGATTTAACTCGTCGTGGATGATGCCCTGGCTCCGTCCTAGTTTCCCTGCCAAATCGGCAAGGCTGCAACAGGCAAGCCTTATACAGCACCGGTTTATCGGCACGGGCAGTCTGACCCTGCTGGTTCTGCAGGTATCAGCTCATCTGAATCATCCTAAGGAGAGGGGTTAGCCGGTTTTGTATCACCCACTACTTTTTGTCAGGGAAAGCTAACAAAAGCGCTAGGCCCGACCATGATGTTTTGTAACAATTGGCTCATAAAGCCCCGCCTCTGATGGGCCTGAGCGACCTAGGGGTTAAGCCCCCGTGGTAAACTTCTTCGAAGATAAAACCTGGCATTTATCAGGGTTCTGGCCTTTGGGGTTAGAATCTTCAGCCAGGAGAAGGCAGCCTGCGCCTGCCACCTTTTATAAAATGCTGTTTGCCAAGTGAGAGTTGGGAGAAACCACCTATGCGGGACGCTGTCACCACGCTAATCAAGACCTACGACAACACTGGACGCTATCTCGATAGCAGCGCCCTCGACTCGATCAAGTCCTACTTTGACAGCGGTTCCGATCGCATCAAGGCGGCGGCAGTCATCAGCGCTAACGCCGCTGGCATTGTCAAAGAAGCGGGCGTCACTCTATTTGCCCAAGTTCCCGAGCTGATTCGGCCCGGCGGCAATGCCTACACCACCCGCCGCTACGCCGCCTGCCTGCGAGATATGGACTACTACCTGCGCTACAGCAGCTATGCTCTGGTAGCTGGCAACCCCGACGTACTCGACGAGCGGGTGCTGACCGGGCTGCGCGAAACCTACAACTCTCTGGGTGTGCCCATTGCCCCTACGGTGATCGGCATTCAGCTGATGAAAGACATCGTGAAGGCCAAGGTACAGGAAGCAGGCGTAGCCGATCCCTCTGTAGTTGACTATCCCTTCGACTACATCACCCGTTCGATCAGCGAGACCAGCATCTAAGCGATTGAGGAATGGTGTAGCGAGCGGCTGCTTCGTGACGACCCTTCCCCTGTCTCTGGGTATAGACTTTGGCACCTCTGGGGTGCGTGCCGCTGTGGTTGATCTACAGCGGCATTTATGTTGGCACTATCGCCAGGGCTACTCCGACTTGTCCGCCCCAGAGTGCTGGCGACAGGGGCTATTTGCCTTGCTAGAGGCGCTACCGAGGGCGATCGCCCCTCAGATCGGTCGAGTAGCGATCGACGGCACCTCAGCCACCGTGCTGCTGTGCGACCAGGCAGGCAAATCGCTCACTTCCCCACTGCTCTACAACTATCCCTGTAGAGAATCCCTAGAAACTGTCAAAGCGCTGGCCCCTACCCAAAGCCCCGCCGCCAGCGCCACATCGAGCCTGGCCAAGCTGGTGTGGTGGCACCAAACTTTGCCCCCTGCGGTCTGGAATCAAGCGACCTATCTGCTGCACCAGGCCGACTGGCTCAGCGCCCAGCTCCACGGTCAGTGGGGGCTGAGCGACTACCACAACAGCCTCAAGCTCGGCTACGACGTGGGTGCCCTAGACTACCCCGTCTGGATGCAGGGGCAGCCGTGGAGCCGATTGCTGCCTCGGGTGTTAGTGCCGGGGGAAGTGGTGGGGTGCGTGACGGAAAGCGTCGCCCAACGGTTTGGCCTGTCACCCCGGTGCCAGGTAGTCGCAGGCACCACCGACAGCATTGCGGCCTTTTTGGCCAGCGGCGCGATCGCCCCAGGCGACGGCGTCACCTCTTTGGGGTCAACCCTAGCCATCAAGCTACTCAGCGAGCAGCGCGTCGATGTGGGAGACTACGGCATCTACAGCCACCGGCTAGGCAACCACTGGCTGGTCGGCGGTGCCTCCAACAGCGGCGGTGCCGTGCTCGAAAAGTTCTTTGACCGAGAGGCGTTAGCCACCCTGAGCCAGCGCATCGACCCTGCCGTGCCCACGCAGCTAGACTATTACCCCCTGGTGCAGCCGGGGGAGCGCTTTCCCATCAATGACCCCAGCCTGGCTCCGCGTCTCTTGCCCCGCCCCAAGGATGACAGCGCGTTTTTGCACGGTCTGCTGATGGGCATCGCCCGCATCGAGCAGCGTGGATA
>JANPIO010000328.1:0-14782 GCA_031425055.1 Phormidium sp. VAR_61_metabat_6 | reverse complement strand
CCAGCCGCAGCCGCAGCCGTGGGGTGTTGAGCGTGGGCTCTTGAGTGATCATTGATGCCCAGAGTAGTGGCCCACCGAGGTTTGAGCTGAGCAATGGAGCGCTATCCTGCGGTGAGAGGAGCATTGCTATGGTGCCATAGGTGGGGGTTAGGGGGGGTGGGGAAGATAGAGGAGATGGGGGAGTGGGGGGTGAAGAAGGTGGGGTAGGTGAGTAGGTGGGTGGGTGGACGCGGGGGAAGGCTGGAGTTCTGGAGGCGGGGCGGGTGGGCTTTTTCGGTATAGTAGGGGTCTGCAAAATCAAGGATGGAGAGCTATGGCGCGCCTGGCACTGTTGAGCGTATCGGATAAAACCGGGCTGGTAGAGTTGGCCAAAACTTTAGTAGAAGAGTTTGGCTTTGACCTAATCAGCAGCGGCGGTACGGCGAAGGCGATCGCAGCGGCAGGTCTCCCCGTCACCAAAGTCTCTGACTACACCGGTTCACCAGAAATCCTCGGCGGGCGCGTCAAGACGCTGCACCCCAAGATTCACGGCGGCATTTTGGCGCGGCAAGACCTGGCCGAAGAACAAAAAGATTTGGCCGACAACAGCATTCGTCCGCTCGATCTGGTGGTGGTGAACCTCTACCCCTTTGAGCAGACGATCGCCAAAGACGGCGTCACCATGGCCGATGCGATCGAGAATATCGACATCGGTGGGCCAGCCATGCTGCGGGCCGCAGCGAAGAACCATGCCCACCTGACGGTGCTGTGCAGTGCCGAGCAGTATGGGCCTTACCTGGAGGCGCTGCGCGCTAGCGATGGCCAAGTGCCGCTAGAGTTTCGCCAAGCCTGTGCGCGGGCGGCATTTTGGCACACGGCCAGCTACGACCAGGCGATCGCCACCTACCTGACCGCCTCCACTAGCGAACCAGACGCCCTGCCCCAGCAGTGGGCGCTGACCGGTCGCCAGCAGGCCACCCTGCGCTACGGCGAAAACCCTCACCAAACGGCGGCCTGGTACCGCACGGGTTCCACGCCCACGGGCTGGGCCGGGGCTGAGCAGCTCCAGGGCAAAGAGCTGAGCTACAACAACCTGGTCGATCTGGAGGCGGCGCGGCGGATTATTGCCGAGTTCCCTAGCGATCGCCCCGCCGCTGCCGTGCTCAAGCACACCAACCCTTGCGGGGTAGGTATGGGCGATACGTTGGCTAGCGCCTACCGCCGCGCCTACGATGCCGACGATGTCTCGGCCTTTGGCGGCATTGTGGTGCTCAATCGCCCCATTGATGCCGACACCGCCGAGCAGCTCACGGGCACGTTTTTGGAGTGCATTGTGGCTCCGGGGTGTGACCCTGCCGCCCAAGCCATCCTCGCCAAAAAGCAAAACCTGCGGGTGCTGGTGCTGGAAGATCTGCTGACCGGGCCAAAGCAGGTGGTGAATGCGATCGCGGGCGGATTCCTGCTGCAAGCCCCTGACACCTACCGCGACGACCCTGCTACCTGGCAGATCGTCACCGAAGCCCAGCCCACCGAGGCCGAGCTGGCTGAAATGCTGTTTGCCTGGCGAGTGGTCAAGCATGTGAAATCGAATGCGATCGTGGTCACCCACCAGCAGCAAACCCTCGGCATTGGGGCCGGGCAGATGAACCGCGTCGGCTCGGTGAGCATCGCCCTGACGCAGGCGGGTGCAAAAGCTCAGGGCGCGGTGCTGGCCAGCGATGGCTTCTTCCCCTTTGACGATTCTGTCCGTACCGCAGCGGCAGCGGGCATTCGCGCTGTGGTGCAGCCCGGCGGCAGCCGTCGCGACGACGACTCGATCAAAGCGGCCAATGAGCTAGGCCTGATCATGGCGATGACCGGCGTGCGGCATTTCTTGCATTAGGGGATTCTCAGTGGTGCATCGCTGCGCGGATGCACCCTACCAATACCCCATTTATTCTGAAGGTGACTCGGACTCAGCGGCGGCTCCCTCGGGCACTGGGTCGTAGCCGCCGGGGTGAAAGGGGTGACAGCGCGTGATGCGTCGCGCCGCGAGCCAGCTTCCTTTCACCGGGCCAAACCGCTCGATCGCCGTCAGGGCGTACTGGGAGCAGGTCGGGTTAAACCGGCAGGTGGGCGGAAACAGCGGCGAAATCAGCCGCCGATAGCCGTGAATGAGGAGCAGCAAAACTTGCTTCATAGCCCCATTTTAACGGGCTGGGGTGAAGGGTTGACGGTGCAGGGTGCGAGACAAAAGCAGGAACCTGATGCCAAAACCTTGAACCTGATCGTCTCTAATAATCCAGCATCAGCGTGTTGTAGGCTTCGGGAGCCTGGCGGCTGCTGCGCTCGGGCAGATATACATTGGCGCTAGGGGCAAAGTTTAGCCCCTGGGGTTTGAGGGCAGCGGCGGACTGGTTGGGCTGGCGCAGGGTGACGGCTTTGGCGTCGAGTCCTGCGGTAGCCTGCTCAATCTCGGCCAGGCGATCGCACAGCTGCTGACGGCGACCATCAATGTATTCCAGCTCCTGCTCAAGGCGCGTCTTCTCGACGGTGAGCTTATACATATCGAGATACTGCGCGGCCTCAGTGGCCGGGCGCGGCATCGTGCTGATCTTAGGAAAACTTCTGCGGGGCGCGCGTTTGATGCTCATAAGACTATTGGGGGCTGACCTAGAGTTCACAGCGTTATCTTGCCCGCCTAGCTTGCACAATTCTCAGCGGCGCACAACTTGTAGCAATAGGTCATGCTTGGGCTAACTGACGGGCCACAGCATAGACCACATCTACACCCACGTTGTCGCCTTCCCGATTGGTGGCGGCGGCGATGGTGGTGGGGCGAATCCCCGCCGGGCGGCCACTTCAAGAAAGGCGGCGGGCGACCAGGGTAAATCGGGCGTCGTTTTTACGGCATTGCTGTAGGTCGGCAAGCTGCCGTAGTCGGACAAGCCGCTGGTATGGCCGAGAATCTGACGCAGGGTAATAGGGGTCTGCACCGGAAAATTTGGCCAATAATTTTGAATGGGTACATCCAGGTTCAATCGTCCTGCCTTAGCCTGATTCATCACCGCCGCTGCAATCAAAGATTTGGTCACGCTGTAGATATAGAAGCTGGCGTCGGTGGGGATCGGGATTGTCTGGTGCAGGTCTTGATGCCCCACGCCTATAGCGAGCAAGGGCTGGCCTTCTATACGGATGGCGATCGCCGCCCCCGGCATCTAATCCTGGGTCAGCACTGAGCCAACCGCGCCTTTAAGCACCGCTTGAAGTCCTTGATCCATGGTTAAATCTCGATGTCTTGACAGACACCTAAACTAGGAGAAAGGTTATGGCAAAGTTTTGCGTCATTGTAGGTATGGGTGAAGGCAACGGCATGGCGATCGCCCGCAAATTTGCCAACGAAGGATTTGCGATCGCTATGGTCGCCCGCAACGAAGCCAAGCTCAAAGGCTATCAATCTACCCTAAAAACCGAGGGCATCACCGCCCACTATTTTCTGGCCGATGCGGGGGATGAGGCGGCGCTGACAGCGGCGCTTGCCGCGATTCAAGCGCAGTTGGGCACGCCGGAGGTGCTGATCTACAATGCCGCCGTGCCCCGGATGGAAAGCGTATTGCAGACCAGCTACGACACCCTAGTTAACGACTTTAAAGCCAATGTGGCGGGGGCGATCGCCTGCGTTCAAGCTATCCTCCCCGCCATGCAGAGCGAGCAAAAAGGCACGCTGCTATTCACAGGCGGCGGGTTTGCCCTCTATCCCGACCCCAACTTTGTCTCGCTCTCCTTAGGCAAAGCCGGAATTCGGGTGCTGGCCAGTACGCTCCACACCGCCCTAAAGGACTCGCCCATCAAAGTGGGCACTGTCACCATCTGCGGCACAGTCAACGGCGATGACCCCAAGTACAGCAGCGATCGGATCGCCGAAGAATACTGGAGGCTCCACATCGCTGAAAATGGGGAGTACGAAACGATCTATTGAGCGCCGTTAAAAGATGAACCAAATCCCCAAAACGGTGGCGGATGGGTCAGATCTGAGTTGTGGCAGCGATCGCAGCCCCTCTCAACCAGCCTAAAGCTGGCCAAAGCCCTTCTTTTTCTTCTGGCTTTTCTGCTTCTTGTTGCTAGGGGGGCGAAAGCCGGGCTGTTGCCCGCCGCCCATGCCCGGCAGCCCCGGCATACCGCCGCCCATACCGGGCATACCGCCACCCATACCCGGCATACCGCCCATGCCGGGGAAACCACCACCCCGCCCCATCTGCTGCATCATCGTGCGCATTTTGGTAAAGTCGCTGACCAGCTTGCCCACGTCTTTTTCTTGATGGCCTGAGCCTTTGGCGATGCGGCGGCGGCGACTGGGGGAGCTAGAGAGCAGGTTGGGCTGCTTGCGCTCCTGAGTGGTCATGGAGTTGATCATGGCTTCGCAGCGCTTGAGCTGAGCCTCGCCCTGTTCCAGCATGTCGCCCGTGATCTGCTTGCCCATGCCTGGGATCAATTTCATAATGCCGCCCAACGAGCCCATGCTCTTCATGAAGCGCATCTGCTTGAGAAAGTCGTCGAAGTCGAACTCAGCTTCGAGAATTTTCTGCGTCAGCTTTTCGGCATCGCCCAGGTCAACCGCTTCCTGGGCTTTTTCCACCAGGGTGAGCACGTCGCCCATGCCGAGAATGCGGGAGGCCATGCGCTCGGGGTAGAAGGGTTGCAGCGCCTCTACCTTTTCGCCCACCCCGATGAACTTGATCGGCTGGCCCGAAATCTGCCGCACCGACAGGGCTGCCCCACCCCGCGCATCGCCATCCATCTTGGTCAGAATGGCCCCGGTAATGCCGATCTCGTCGTGGAAGGTGCGGGTGAGGTTGGCGGCCTCCTGGCCGGTCATGGCGTCGACCACCAGCAGCACTTCATCGGGCTGAATGGCCGTCTTGATATCAGCCAGCTCGGCCATCATTTTGGGGTCGATCTGCAAACGACCTGCCGTGTCGACGATGACGGTGTCAACACCGTCGGCCTTAGCTTTCTCAATGCCCTGGCGAGCGATCTCGACCGGGTTAGCGTCGGTGCCCAGCTCAAACACGGGCACATCGATCTGCTTACCCAGGGTGACCAACTGATCGATCGCAGCGGGGCGATAGACGTCGGTGGCCACCAGCAGGGTGCTGCGGTTTTCTTTGCGCAGGTGCAGGGCCAGCTTGGCGGTGGCAGTGGTTTTACCCGTACCCTGAAGGCCCGCCATCAGCACCACAGTGGGCTTGGTCGGCGAGTCGGCCAGGGGGGCGTTGGTGTCGCCCATCAGCCGAATCAGCTCGTCGTTCACCACCTTGATAAACTGCTGGTCGGGGCTCACCCCCTTGACCACCTCAATGCCCAGGGCATTTTCTTTAACCTGGGCGATGAAGTCTTTGATCACCTGCAGGTTGACGTCGGCCTCTAGCAGGGCGCGGCGCACCTCGCGCAGGGCGCTGTCGATGTTAGACTCGCTGATTTTGTCCTGGCCACGCAGGCTTTTCCAGGCAGACTCAAGGCGATCAGACAGGGCTTCAAACATGGTTTAACGAAGAGAATAATCCTGGGGCGGAAATTCTATTCTAAGGGGTGAAGGCCCTAACCAGAAGCGCAGCCAGCCCGGCTGGGGATGACGCACCGCAATTGGGTACCATAGAGATAAACAAAAAACTTAGCCCACCTAGGGCTGACACAAATACTAAGTTGGTGTTGCGCCGCGGAGGTAGGGTTTACCCCATCTCTCAAGATTCCTAAGATTCCGCAAAGATGTCAGGGCTGCTGCGGAATTTCACTGGGTTGCTTTGTAAGACTTTAGTGAAGGGCACATCTAGAACAACTATGGCAAACGAATCGTCTCGCTGCATCGACACTGATCGAATAGCTGCCCCTGAGGGGGGACTACTGATAGATATTTCGTACAGTCTGGGCGATCGCGATGGATGCGGCCAGGAGGGTGAGACCCCTGATCAAGCGATTGCTCGACCGACCTTGCCTTGGCTAGAGCTGATTCAGCACTACAGCCACTTGGTGATGGCGGTGGTAGATGTAGCTACGGCGATCAGCAACCCCACCCAAGCCTATCCGGTGCTGTTTGCCAACCGATACTTTTGTCGGCTGACGGGTATTTGTGCTGAGGGAGGTCACCTCGACCTGAGCTTTTTTGACCAACTCTCAGCGGCTGATCAAAAGGGGCTGCGGGAGCGATTTCGGCGGCATTTCTTAAATGCGGTGCTGCGCTATGCCTACGGGGCAGACGACTTGGTTTCGCAGCGGCTGCTCCACGAGCCGCTGGTGGTGTCGCTGGCCGACTCTGAAACCGGCGAGATGCGTCAGATTGAGCTGCGGCTGCGCACGGCGATGGGGGGCTTGCAGGTGACGGCGATCGCCCCCGAGCTTCAGGCTAGCCTGGCCGACTGCTGGCCCGCGGCCCCCAGCCGCGAGCAGGTGACCACCCAGCTGCTGAGCCGTGAACCCGCCTTTAGGCAGCTGATTGCGGCCCTCAAACCCGGCCAGTACAGCGCTAGCGGCCAGATTTTAATTGAGGGCATCGACGTCACCGAGCGGGAGACTTCCAAGGCGCTGATTGAGCTGTTGGTGGGTCATGAGTCAGTGCTCGGCACGCGCCGCTTTGAGCAGGCCAACGAGCTAATGAAGCAGCTGTTTAACGCAACCGACAGCTTTTTGCTCAGCGCCGAAAATAGCCAGGCTCAGCTCTTTACCCAGCTCAATCAGCCCGAGTGGCAAACGGCCAACTACGCGATCGCAGACTTGCAGGGATCGGTCTTTTTACGGGCCACCGATCGCCGTGAGGTGGTCAATGTGCCCGATCTCAGCCTCGACTGCGCCACGGTCTGCGAGGCCGCCATGCTAGGTCAGGGGGTGCGATCGCTGCTGCTAATTCCGTTGGTGATGCGCACTGCTCGGCTGGGCGACAGCACGGCCCAGATGGTGGGCCTTGTGGGCCTCACCAGCCCCAGACCCTACGCCTTTGACCAGGCCGATTGCAGCCGCGCCACGACGCTGATTCCAGCGCTGACGGCGGCGATGCGCCACAGCGTGCAAGATCGCTTCACTAACATTCACCCCTCGGTGCGGTGGCGGTTTGAGCAAGAGGCCGAGCGCCTCAGCCTGGGGTTGCCCCCCGCCCAGATCGTCTTTGAGAACGTCTACCCGCTCTACGGCATCTCTGACATTCGTGGCTCCTCAGACGAGCGCAACCGGACGATTCAGCAGGATTTACTGACCCAGTTTCGCCTGGCCCTGGCCGTGGTAGAAGCGGCGGGCCGAGCCGTCAACAACGCCCTGGTGGGGCAGCTGGCCCTCGATCTGGCCGACCACATTGCCGGGCTCGAGCAAGGGGTGACGGTCGATTCTGAGGTGACGCTGCTGCGCTATCTGCAAGGGGCCGTGGAGGTGCATTTTGCCTACTTTGCCCAACACAGCCCCGAGGCCGAGGCCGCGATCGCCCAGTACAAAGCCGCCATTGATCCCGACCACGGCTGCGTCTATGCCGCCCGCGCTTTGTATGACGACACCATTGGCCACATCAACGGGCTGCTGCGCGAGACCTGGACCCAGTGGCAGCAGTCGATGCAGGCGATCACCCCCCACTACTGCGATCTGGAGGCCACCGACGGCATTGACCACATGATCTATGCCGGTCAGGCCATCGACCCCAACTTCACCGAGTTTCAGCTCAAGTCGCTGCGCTACGAGCAGCTGCGGGCGGTGTGCGACTGCGCCCGCAAAGGGTTTTCGCTTAAGGCTGCCTACGACACCGATATGACCATTACCCACCTGGTGCTGGTGCAGGGCTACACGGTGGATATTGTCCACGACGAATCTACCGAGCGCCTGTTTGATGTGCGAGGCACCCGCGACACCCGTTACGAAATCGTCAAAAAGCGCATTGACAAAGCCCGCGATGCGGAAAAGGGCGATCGCATTACCCAACCCGGCATGCTGACGGTGGTCTATTCGACCAGTGAAGAGTGGCAGGAGTATGAGCGCTACCTGCGCTACCTGCACCGCGAGGGCATCGTGGCGGGCGACATTGAGCAGGGTACGGTCGAACCGCTCCAGGGGGTCAGCGGCCTCAAGTTTGCTCGGGTAAGGGTTAACCCGGAGTAGGTCAATGGCCCCGGAAGATAGATCTCACAAGGAACCGGGTGCCTGAGGGCCGCCCATTCCTGCGTTGGACAACTCAACAGGCACCTGGTTTCTAGAAGACAAATTGATCTAGCGGCTGCGTTGCAAACCGGGAGGTAATCCACGATCGCTGTCAGCCTGGCGCTGAAGGCCGGGGGGTAGGCCGCGATCGCGATCGACTTGGCGTTGCAGACCGGGAGGTAGGTTCTGATCTTCTGCCGTGGTGGTGACTACAGCATTCTCAGGCTCAGGGGTCTCAACTTCAAGCGGTTCGACGAGGACGGACTCGGTAGTTTCGAGCGTGACCTCAGGGGTTTCTACCGCAACGGCGGGGGATTCTACCTGGGGTACAACCTCTTGCGCTATAGATGCGCTGGGCTGAGGACGCTGCCCTTGGCCGGGGCGGGCTTCGGCGGCGGTGGCGGCCAGGGCAGCGGTGGCCAAAATGCTGAGGGTAGCTAGGGCAAATTGCGATCGCAGGGTCATAGCAGTCATCCTTTGTTCCTGAGCGATGGGGTGGGCAGCGCGTTACCAGAGAAGCTGCCTAATCTACCCAGGGTACTCAGGCAAGCCGGGGCACCGTCATCTGTGGATACACTCTATTGAGTGCTCTTGGGGGAGTGCTCTTGGGTGAGTGCTTTTTGGGATTTTCCTCTCAACAATTTCTCAGAAAGCACTCACAGTCGCCTCAGCCAGGCCGAGTTTAGTGATGACAACGCCTGTCGGCTGTTTCCTCGCCCAGTCGCAGGGTTGCGATTGGGCAGGGAACTGCCAGCGAGACGGTCAACGATCGGCCTCAATGGCCAACCCTGCTGTACTTCTCCTAAGGTTGCTATGAAGATTCAATACCTGGCGGCCCTTCTGGCCTCTTCGACTCTGACCCTTGGCGCTATAGTCCTGCCTGGCAGCCTCCACGCGGTCTCTGCGGCCCCCGGTGCGGGTACAGCCACCGCAAATCCCTGCGCTTCTGCGAATCCCTGTGCTTCTGCGAATCCCTGCGCTTCTGCAAACCCCTGCGCGGGAGCGGCTAATCCCGATGCCGTAACGGCAATTGAGCCCCCCCATGCCCAGATTTATGTTGAGTCGGCCAGCAACCTGGCCATTCGCGGGGCCGACCCGGTGGCCTATTTTACTGAAGGGGCGGCGGTGCTTGGCAATGCGGCCTACACCTACACCTGGAATGGAGCTACCTGGCGGTTCAGCAGTGCTGAAAATCGGGCTCTGTTTGCGGCTAACCCTGAGGCCTACGCACCCCAGTATGGCGGCTACTGCGCCAAGGCGTTGAGCGAGGGCAATCTGGCGTCTGTCGACCCTCGGGTTTGGACGATTGTGGAAGGTAAGCTCTACCTCAACTACAGCCCCGATGTGCAGCAGCAGTGGATGCAAGATATTCCCGGCAATATCGTTAAGGGCGATGCTAACTGGCCTGAGGTGCTGACCGTTAAGACCTTCTACGAGAATGTGGTGTCTTGGGCGCAGTAGGCTCGCTTTTTGCTGGCTGACGCTATCTACAGCTCTCTCCTCCCCGACCTCAGGCGCTAGGCTTGGGTCGGGGTTTCTCGTGGTTGGGCGGCTGTGGTTTGGCGGCTATTGAGGGCTTTGAGATGCAGGCCCACAGGATTGATCGTCGCAGAGGGGATAGGCGGAGTCGTAGCGCGCCGGGCGTTTGCCAAATAGCTCGTAGCGGCGATCGCGCACAAAGGCGTAGATCGAATCGCCCACCGCCTTGGCCCCAGGCAGCGCTCGATAGGCCTGGACAAAGGGATTGCCCAGAGGCAGCAGACGGCCAATTTCTTCGGCGGCATCGCTGCCCTGCCAGCGGCGCTCGGAGACTTGCTGATCAATCACGATCATGCCAGCTTCGCAGTCTTGGGAACTAACGCCGTAGCGAGCCAGAGTGGCCTCGTCCTGCATGGGCACGTATTGAAACTGGGTGCCGCGATCGAGTGATTCCAGCAGCTGCACTAGACTGACGCAGAGGTTACAGTTACCGTCATAAATCACACAGTACATAGTAGTATTGCTGCTGATGGGTCGCCTTATTATCTTAGCCATCTGCTGATTGAGTTTCAGCTGTGGGGTAGATTAGCCCGCACTGTTTTCTTCCTGAAATCGACGCTACATCTGCCTTGTCTTTTGGGGATGGCCGCTGGCCCCAACTAGGAATTTAAGGTCTCTGATGTATCTACTTCAGAGCACCGAGGAGATCAGGCAGTCCACTAACCTATGACCCACGGCTTAGAGTTGCGGCCAATGTCCTAGGCCGGTGCATTTACCTCAGCAAAAACTAATGGTTGTGAAAAGACTGATCGATGGACGGTTTCAGTTCATTCGAGTTGTCAGTACCAAGGCTTACACCAAGACCTATCTGATGACCGATCATGGCGATCCGGCCAAGGCAAAGTGCATTGTTAAGCATTTACAGCTGCCCTCTCACAACACCATTACCCTAAAATTTCTCAACGATCTGCTGGCCAAGCGGGTTAACCTGCTCAAGCGCATGGGCGACCACGAGGCGATCGCTAAAAACCTCTCTACGGTGCAGGAGGGGCAGGACTTTTACTGGGTGCGCGACTATGTTGCTGGCCATTCCCTCATGGCTGAATTAGCTGAGGGCAAACCCAGACCAGAGACCGAAGTCCTGCGCTTTTTAGTCGAGAGCTTGGGCATTTTAGACCGCATTCAGCGCCACGGCATTGCCCACCAAAACCTGCACCCCAACAACCTGATTCGACACCGCGATCGCGGTCATCTGGTGCTGGTAGATTTTGGCCTGATTCAAGATGCGGGCACTCCAGAGCCAAGCTTAGACAATGGCAACTCCGCGATTCTCACCGCCGAGTCGGCCTACTTGCCCCAGGTCAGGCACCGCCAGTACACCCGCTTTGCCACCGACCACTTTGCCCTGGGCATGATTGCCATCCAGATGGCCACGGGCCTGTCAAATGAGGCGATTCCCCGCCTTAACCAGGATGATTTCTTAGCCCAGATCAAACTCCAACTCGACGAGTGCTCAACCCTGGGCAACCCCCTCAAAGACATTTTGATCAAAATGGTGTCGCCCCAGCCCGAGGCGCAGTATCACCAGGCCAAAGACATTTTGCTGGCCCTGGCTGAGCGGGTTGGCAACGCTGACCCGGCGGCTTTAGCCGAGCCTGTCAGCCCCCCGACCCCGGAGAGCGGTGCCATGGATTCAGAACGGTTAGCGTCAACGTCGCCCCCAGCCCCCCGGCCTGCCCGGCGCGATCGGCGGGCTAAAGTTTGGTTGGGCGCTGGAGTTGCGATCGCCCTGCTGACGGTAGCGGGGGTGTTTTTGCTGCGCATTCCTCAACGCATGACGGTCAATAACCTACTCCAGCAGGCCGAAGCTGCTAAGCAGGTGGGGCAAAAAAATGACGCGCTCAACTACCTCAACCAGGCCCTCGATCTAAACCCTGACCACGGCAAGGCCCTGGCCCAGCGCTCTGCCCTGCTGTGGGAAAACGGGCAGTCGGAGGGAGCTCTGCAAGACCTGACCAACGCCATTCAAAACGACCCCAGCGTGGCCACCTGGTACTTTCAGCGGGGCAACTTGCGCTTTCGCCTGGGCGATTTGCAGGGGGCGATCGCTGACTACGGCGATGCTCTAGAGCGCGAAACCACCTACGTTGATGCCCACATCAACCGGGGCAACGCCCGGGCCGAGCTGGGGGACGAAGAGGGAGCCCTGCAAGACTACACCGCCGCCATCAACCTGGCCAAGGACCCGGAAAGCAAGGCCGACGCCTACCTAAATCGCTGCTTATCGCGCTCGAACTTGGCAGACCACGCCGCCGCCCTCAACGACTGCACCGAGGCCGTCAACCTGCGCCCCAACAACAGCTTGGCCTACGAAAACCGAGGGCTAGTCAAGCGGCGACTCAACGATTTTCAGGGGGCAATTCAAGACTTTACGATCGCAATTCAAATCAATGCGGGTAGCCCGGAGCCTTACTACAATCGCGGTTTGACGCGCCAAGATCTAGGCGACTACGCTGGGGCCATGACCGACTTCAATCAGACAATTCAGCTCAATCCCAACCATCCCTTTGCGCACTACGACCGAGGGTTGCTCTATGCGGAGCTGGGGGATATTGAAAGCGCGATCGCCGATTTAGAAACCGTGGCCAGCGCCTGCCTCGATGTCAGCCGCCTGGGCTGCTTTGACGATGCCAAATACCAGCTAGAAAAGCTCCGGGCTGCTCAAACCACGGAACTCTAGCTGCCGCGCATGCCACGCCGCCCGCTGCCCGAGCGTTTTTTGCCCTGAATATAGCTGCTAGCAACCGTCTCCGCGTTAACCTCAACGCCTTCAACGTCAGGAGATAACGGGGCAGTAGCCGTCTGTGGAGATAGCGCCACATAGCTCAAGCCACCCACACCACCGACTAAAACAGCAGCTAACACTACAGAGAAACGATGCCACATGATGGTATTCCAAATCTGGACAGTTACCTTTTCCCTGTGGCCAAGAAAAATCCAGCTATTTCTAATGTCGCAGGCGTGACAAATTGGTGAACTCTTTGGCAGGTTCTTAAAGATCAAGCATAGATATTGCCTAACCCGCCTTGGCAGTTGACGGCTCTTAGGCACGGCTGCTACCCTGGCCGCCAGCACTGTATACTGTATACGGGATATGCGGATTGATCTTTATAGTGAAACTATCAATGATGAAAGCCAAGACTCTGCACCAGCCGGCCACAGCCTTGGCAACATGCCCCACCCATCACAGCAGCTAGGAGCGATCCATGTACAACCTGAAGGTGGTGATTATCGGTGCTGGAATAGGCGGATTAACCGCAGGCATTGCCATGCGGCAGGCGGGGTACCAGGTCGAAATTTACGATCGCGCTCAAGAGCTGCGCCCCGCCGGAGCCGGTATTTCGCTCTGGTCAAACGGGGTCAAGGTGCTCAACCGTCTGGGGTTAGGTGAAAAGCTGGCCGCCATTGGTGGCGAGATGAACGCCATGGAGTATCGCAGCCACACCGACGAACCCCTCAGCTACGTCGATCTGCGCCCCCTGTTTGAGCAGGTGGGCCAGCGCCCCTACCCCGTGGCCCGCACCGACCTGCAAACCATGCTGTTCGAAGCCTTTGGCCCCGAGGATGTGCACCTGGGCAGGCTCTGTACCGGCGTTGAGCAAGACGAATACAGCGCCACCGCCATGTTTGACAATGGGGAGCGAATCAGCGGCGACCTGGTCGTGGGGGCCGACGGCATTCATTCAGCGGTGCGGGCCCATGTGGTAGGGCAGGTCGATCGCCGCTACGCCCGCTACGTCAACTGGAATGGCCTGGTCAAGGCCGACCCTGAGCTGTGTGACCCAAATCTGTGGGTGCTCTACGTGGGCGACAGCAAGCGGGCCTCGATGATGCCGGTGGGGGGCGATCGCTTCTACTTTTTCTTTGGGGCACCGATGGCTGAGGGCACTCAGGTCGAGCCCACCTACCGTCAGGATGAATTGGCTAAAATCTTTCACGGCTGGCCCGAGCCGGTGCAAAAGCTCATTCGAGCCCTTGACCCAGAGCAGACCAATCGCCTAGAGATTGGCGACATCGACCCGCTGGAGTACTTAGTGAAAGGACGCATTGCCCTACTGGGTGACTCAGCCCACGCCACTACTCCCACCCTAGGCCAGGGGGGCTGTCAAGCCATGGAAGATGCCGAAGTGCTGACCCGCTACCTGCACACCACTAACATTGGCGTGGCCGATGCGCTCAAGCGCTATGAGGCGGCCCGCAAAGACCGCACCGCCGAGCTAGTGCTCAAGGCCCGCAAGCGCACCAGCATCATCTACGGCTACGTGCCCGAGGCCACCCAGCAGTGGTACAACGACCTCAAGCAGGAGCCGCCTGAAGCCGTCATTAACGCCTTGGCCAAGGTGATCTTGACTGGGCCGATGGGCTAGGCTACCAGCTTTTGCCGCTCTCGCTAAACTTGTCGCTGCTAAGGGCGGTGGGCCAGTTTTGGTTGCCTTGGGCAATATTGCCCGCGACATCGGCCTGCCACTGCTTTTGAACCCCAGAACTGTAGTTTAGGTACAGCTTGCCATCTACAATTTTCCAGGATTCAGGATCCACAGAGGCTAGATAGCCACTCTTGACCGCCCAGGCACAATAGCCGCCGTACTGAGGCGCGTAGGCGACCGGATCGGCCTCAAAGGCAGCTAAATTCTCGGCACTGCTAAAGCGCCAGGTAGCGCCATTCCAAGTAGTTTCATAGTCGGCAGAGCCTTTAACGGCTTTGCCCTCGGTAAAGTAGGCCACTGGGTCGGCCCCACGAATGGCTACTCCCTCAAAGGCATAGATTTCAGGCTGGGTCTGGGCTTTGGCCCCGGCGCAGGGATTTGCCGCAGCACAGGGATTTGCCGCAGCACAGGGGTTCGCCGCAGCACAGGGATCTACGGCTTCTTGACCTGCGCCACTAGGGTTTAGGGCCGTAGTAGTGCCACAGGCTACAGTGCCTAAGGTCAGCAGGGAGGCGATCGCCACAGCGCCCAAATATTGAATTCGCATAGTAAACCTCTACTCAAGTCAGGGTATGAACCTATGGCAACCGCCATAGCCAGCAAACGTGCTTGAGCCTTAGAGTGTCACTTCAGTCTGAGAACCATCTGAGAGCGGCCTGAAGAAATCTAGATGGCTAAGTAGGCTAACG
>JANPIO010000327.1:0-14070 GCA_031425055.1 Phormidium sp. VAR_61_metabat_6 | reverse complement strand
GCCGATGGTTTCCAGAGCAGCCCGGATCTGGGCGACGCCGGCGGCGGTGCAGTAGTCGCCCCCGGCGTCGAGGTCGAGCAGGGCGTAGCGGGTGTCGTGGGTGAAGCGGACGCCGATTAACTGGTTGGCGTCTTGCCAGTGGTTCCACAGCACCCGGGGCCGCAGCGGGTAGGTGGTAACGGTCATCCAGGCGGCTTTGGTGGTGGCGTCATCCGGCAGGTCAGCGCGAATGAAATTCCAGGGGTAATGGCCGAAGATTTCACACAGCTGCTGGCCCGTGGGGTCAGCGGGGAGGGGTTCAGAACGGGGAGTCTTATGCGACTCCTCGCCCCATCCTGTCGATGCGGTCATGGGGGCTTCTCTCTCCTAAAAAAGAGCAATGAGTATTGCCCCGAGAGAGATCCGGTGTTACCATAGTCGCATAAGAAATTACTGCGCGACTCGGGAACTGGTCCTCTCGGGTTTTCGCTTTTTAAAGAGCCGGTGGCATTTGCTGCCGGTTCTTTTTGCCTATTAAGGGTCTGGTCAGGACTCTCAATACTGATTAACGCGATCGCTAGGGGGTCAACCCAGCGGGGCGTCAATCATGGCCGGATCATAGTACAGCTGTCTAGACCGGGCAAGGCAAACGCTAAAAATTGGGCGTCATCGGTGTTTTGAGTTGGTATCGGCCTCCTAGCGTGCAACAAAAGACTGTGGTTACCGCTCGATTGGCGGTAGTTGCCAGGGCTTTAGACCAGCGTCGCGGAGCTGCTGGATCTAATCACGCAGTGGCAGCCAGCAGGGCTTCAATACGGTCTAAGCGATCGCTGCTGTATGTCATTTACTTACCCTCAACTGGTTGACTAGGGGGAATTTCGCCCTGCTCTTTTGCAGTTCGCATTGATAATTCAATGGCGATCGCCGCCGCTGTAGCTATCGCCTGTCCCCTTGCATCGGCCCAGCGCTGCAAATCGCCAGCAACAGTGTCCGGCAGTGTGATTGTGATCCGCCTGGGCATCAGTTCAATCATGAAAATACGCCTCAATACTACTTCAGATCACCTCAAAAGCAGCTATGCACTGCAAGCCTGCTTCAAAGCATATCTCAACATGCTTCAGATATGCTATCAATGTAACCATTGGTGGAACGCAACTGGAACAGCCTGGTTCCACCGAACCGCCTAAAGCATTGATTTGCCAAAGTTTCGAGCTGTAACAAAGAGGTGTAACGACGTGGAACGTCAACCACTATCGATTCGTAAGTTTGCCGAGGTCTGTGGGATATCGCACACCGAGATAGGCCGCAAAATGACCGCCCTAGGTATCGCAGGAACGCCTCAGGGCAAAGGCTTACCCACATTACTGAGTCCGGCTGAACAGGACAGAATCGCTCAAATTCTGTTTATTCCTGCAGAACCGCCCACGCCACCTGCTCAGCATGTCGATGTGTTGGGCAGTGGCCTCTCGGTCTACACGCCTCCGCCACTGGCGACTCGGGGCATCAACAGCGAGCTCAGTCGCCACCTGCAACAGCAGCAGCTCACTCAGGCGCTGGGAGCATTTAGGGGCAATCAGGCCAGCTTTAGGAATGCCTTGCTGGGCATGGCGGCTGAGTCGGGTCGCCAGCTGGGTCACGAGATGGCGATCGCCGAGATGAACACCGCCCTGGCCACCCATCAGCAGCTGCAACACATGGTGGGAAAGGAGCTGGGCGTCGTCGCAGACGCGCCCGATACCGCCGCCTAAGTCTGATGGCCCTGGCTACGGCTGGAGTCGCGATCGCGCTTTTCATCGCCCGCTAAAACCCCCAGCCGGTTGGCAGACCAGAGCTGGGGGCTGGCCCGAAAACCATGACGTAAACGGACACCCACATTATGAAACCGATCCACGGTGTATTCGCCTTGGCCATCATTGGCACCGCGATACCCAGCGTTAGCAACCTCGGCAACTTCGCCTCAAAAGTCACCACCGCCCGCGCGGAGGCCAGCCGTATCGGCGATGACATGACTGAGCTAACGCTGAGTCAGCAGGAGCAGGAGCAGAAAAACGAGGTGGTCTCCGCACTCAGGTTGACCCCCATTGGACGCGGGGCATTAGCTACCTCAAAATCGGCCTCCGCTGGCTCAAGGGAGCGGTCAACAAAGGGCGTCCGTTGCTCCAACCCATCGCCCTATTCACCGTTGACCCAGAGCCCTGCTTTGCCTCTAAAAAAGCTGAAGCCCAGTATTATGACCGCATTTGGTTCTCTAGGATCCAGTCCTTGCAATGCCAATTACCGCCCTGGCAGGCTGCCTAAAGATGTGTCAGGCAGTCAGGGCAGATACTGCGCCAGAGAAGACTGTTGTAGCGGGCGCAGCACAAGCACAATCGACCTGTTGTGCCTGAGAACTAAAGATCAGGGGCCACGCTAAGGTTGTTGGCTCAGCGCTGCCTGCTGTTCTTTGGCACTGAGCCAGAGACGCTTCCGCAAGCTGCGAGCGTAGAAACATTGCTAGAGAAGGAATCTTAGGGGTTTTTGATGAGTAGTGATCAGGCTACCAATGCCGTTCAGGCCGGAGACCATTGTGCTCTCGGTGCTGGTCTATGTAGGGCTGTCGCTGCTGGCTGTCAGGCAGTCAGCAGCGACAGCCTTTGGTGCTAATGTCGATGCTCTGCTTCCTTCTCTGCGACTAACTCGTGCATTTTTTGGTCGATCGCCTCAGCGTCCAGTAAGCCTTTGTCCGCTAGCAGTTTTTCACAGGCCATAACCCACTGTTCGTAATAGGGCACGGAGTTAGAGGCATCGTTTTCGGTGGCGGCAATCACGGATGACAAACACTGGGTCCATTCCGGCCAGGTACAGTGCTCAAGCGTGGCCAACTGATTCACAATGGCGAAGGCCTTGGCTTCCCAAGGTGCGTTAAACACGTGTTCTTGATCGGTATTTGACATGCCAGAGCCGGATTGAACGGGCGGTGGATCTTGAGGATGTTGCATAGGATTCAGGTCGCATCTAAATGGTCGTCAAATAGGTCGATATAGAGGCAATCTCTGGGGGAGGCATCTGGCCCCCAGAGTTCCTGAGCAGCAAAGCGCACGCTGTATACGAACTGTGGTTTTGTTGCCAAACGCTGCCCCACTGTGTCCGGAAAGACATAGACCCCATTCACCTTGGCGATGGTGCCCATCTTTCCCCGTACATAGCAGGGTAGGCGAGTGTAAGTGATGGGGTGTATGACTTTTGCGCGAACCCTGTCCCCTGCTTGAAATCGAGGCGGATCCTCACTGACGCCACGGCAGTCAACACCATTTTGGAGTAGGTACTGAGCTTGGGCGACTGTCATGCACTCATTGCTGGTTTCGATGGCCATCGTGATTACTCTCCTTGTGCCAGCTCAGCGATACACTGCTCAATTTCTGCGGGGGTGACCAGGTTGTGCTCGGTGATCAAGAGTTCCAGGGCATACAGCCAGCGCTCGTAATAGGCCGAACTGAGATAGTCTCCCGGTGGCATCCGCTCTGAAGCATGGCGGGTTTCATCCACCGGAAAAAAGTTGCAGAAGGTGGCAAAGCTCATGGCAAAAACTTTGGCTTCCCATTCGGAATGAAAAACGGGTTCATCTGGCTCAATGGGGATAGGCCCCATGCCGTGCATACCACCCATGTCGTGGGGACCGTTCATTGTAAATCCTCCTACGCGGCAAGGGTGGTATGTGGTTCGGGGGGCTGAACTTTGGCCGTGCCAATCATGGCGTTACGAGTCACTAAACCGGCCAGCGCCACTTCGGACAGGTCCTCGGTGCCCTGCGGTCGTTCTGGCAGGACTAAATATCGCAAATCGGCGTTGCTATCCCACACTCGAATTTCAACCTCATCAGGAATGGCCAGCCCAAATTCCTGTAGCACTTTGCGCGGTTCGATTACGGCCCGCGCTCGGTAGGCAAAGGACTTATACCAGGTGGGCGGCAAGCCTAAAATGGCCCAAGGATAGCAGGAACAGAGTGTGCAAACAATCAAATTGTGGACTTGAGGGGTATTTTCCACCACGACCATGTGCTCGCTGGAGAACCCCGTCAACCCGAATTCGGCGATCGCGCTCGTGCCATCGGCCAGCAGCCGCTGCTTATAGTCGGCGTCAACCCAGGCTTTTGCCACAATCCGGGCTCCGTTGTGGGGGCCAATTTGGTGTTCATAGGCATCGATGATGGTATCCAGAGTCGTCGGATCAACGATGCCTTTTTCAACGAGCAGTGACTCAATTGCTTTGACGCGGAGGGCAATCTCGGACTCTGGGCGGTGAGTATGGGCCATGATTTAGTAAAAAGTGGAGGACATCAATGTTGGAATAGCTGGACAGTAATTGTATAAAAAATTGCTAGTTGAAACTCAGCATTTATTAATAAATTTCACCGAATAAGTGACAAAAATCAGAATAATATTATAGGCTAAAATAATCAATCCTCTGAAATTTTTTATGGCAACAATCAGCACCTATACCCATCCATTTGAGCTCCCATTAGAGCATGTAGCTTTGCTCATTATTGATATGCAAAATGATTTTTGTCATCCAGACGGCTTCAATAGCAGTCAACTAAACCTTAGTCTGGAGTCAGTTAGAGCTATTATTCCATCAATTCGGACTTTGCTTGACTGGTCTCGAAAAATGGGGATTACGGTCATTTTTACCCGCGAAAGTCATTCTCCTGATTTATCTGACTTAGCCTCCAGCAAACAAAGGCGATATACCAATGCCGGTTCCCCGATTGGTAAGCCCGGTAAAATGGGACGGTTTCTAGTTCAGGGAGAAAAAGGGGTCGAAATTATCGATGAATTGAGGCCTCTCCCCCATGAAATACAGCTAGATAAACCGGCCCATTCTTGTTTTGTCAACACTCAACTTGACCATAAGCTTCGCAGTCAAAATATCACTCACCTTCTCATCACGGGGGTGACAACTCAATGCTGTGTGCTGGCAACCTATCGCCATGCCAGCGATCTGGGCTATGACTGCCTGTTGTTAGATGACTGCTGCGCTGCGTTCGATCGCGCCGATCATGACGCCACGATTCACATCCTGCAATCCGAAGGCGGTGTATTAGGTTGGGTTGCTCATTCCTCCATGCTTTACCATGTTTAGCTTTCGCCTCACATCGAAATGATGGAGGCTGATCTTTTGGCAAGAAATCGTCAGCGCCTGCCGCATATCTTTACGAAATGCGCAGGACACAAGCTTATATCTTGTTCTATAAGCAAAGAATGACAGTTTTTCTTGCGTAAGTTGTGCCCTTCACTACAAAACCCATGGGCTGATGCCTTTATTCTCAGAGCCAAGCGGTTACTGGGTCTATGCCTGATGATGACTCGGCTCTTGAGCATAGCGACCAGTGATCATCCCTGTCAGTCTCGTCAAGCTTTATCGCGATCGAGGTGTTTGTTCCCATGCTGCCAAAGCATATTTTGATTCTTTCCGCATTGGGTGCTCTGTTTGTGGGGGGCTGTGGGGCATCGCCGTCCACCGAAACCACGGAATCGCCTTCGTCAGAGAGCGCCGAAGCAGCGTCTGCCGATAAGTTGATCTCGGTAAAAGCGGGTCACTTAGTGGCGTTGGATATGGCGCCGTTGTTCTTGGGGGTCGAATCGGGCTGTTTTGAGCAGCACGGTCTGGATGTCGAGACGGTGTTCTTCAGCAATCCCGGGGATAACAATGCCGCCCTGGCCGGTAGCCAAATCGACTTCAGTACTAATCCCTTTACCCTGCCGTTTTTTGCGGCCAGTAGTGGCGTGCCAATTAAAACGGTAGCGGCAGCCGGGGGATGGGGCGTTATGCAGGTGATTATTGACAGCGATTACGGAGTTGAGTCCATCGCCGATTTGACTACCTTCGTGACGGAAAACCCCGACCAACCGTTGAAAATTGCCACCCTCCGAGGGGACACGCTGGAGTTGATTCTGGTGGATGCCTTTGAGCAGGCAGGCATTGACCCAGAAGCCTTTGAGATGGTCTATTTCGACGATCTACTGGCGATGGTCGATGCTTTTCGATTGGGAGAGGTGGATATCCTGAGCCACATCAAGCCTTATACGACCCAATTTGTCGCCGCCGGCAAGGCGAATGTCATCACCGACAATGCTGAGGTTTGGTCGCCGACAACGCCGAACACTGTGGTTAGCGTGCTGGAGAAGACTCTCAACGAGCGGCCTGAAGTCGTGGAGGCCTACATTCAGGGCTTGCAATGTGCGGCCGAGATTATTAATACCGACCCTGAGCGGGCTATTGAACTCCTTGCGGGGGGCAACTATTACCGAGTGGAAGATGACGTGTTGCTGACTGCCTTCACCACGCAACCGGCCCCTATCACCTTTACTCCCGACCTGGATGCGGTTCAAACGGTGGTCGATAAGATGGTGCAGTTGGAGTATATCAAGGCGGATGTACCCGCGAAAGATATCTTTGATGTCTCGATTGTGAAAGAGTTAGAAAAGTAGCATGGTGAAGGGCGATTCTGGCGGGCCAGTTTCCATATCGCGATCGCTGCTGCCCCTGGTTTGTGGAGTGATTTCTTGCGTCGTTTTTGTCGGAGTTTGGGAAGTCGTTGGTGCTAATCCCGAAAACCCCATTGCCCAGGTTTTGCCCCCGCCATCCAAATTTCTGCCGGTGCTCTTTGAGAGTGACTTCAAAATTGGTCTAGGGTCGCAATCGGCATCGATTTATCAGTCAGTCACTGTCACCTTAATCCGAGTGATTTCGGGCATGACAGTGGCCTTTGTGGGGTCAATTGTTTGTGGTCTGTTAATCAGCCTTTCCAAGTGGTCAGAGTTGTTTATCCTGCCGATTTTAGGACTGATCGCGCCCATTGCTCCTATTGCCTGGGTGCCCTTAGCTCTAGTGGTTTTTGGCGTCAGCAATCTGACGGCGGTGTTCATTGTTTTTATGGGGGTCTTTTTCACCCTGACGATCGCGACCGTAGCAGAAATTAAGAGAATCCCCGAAAACTTGTTAATCACTGCCGAAAATCTTGGAGGGGGTAACTTTGCCCGCTGGAAGTTTGTCATTATTCCCGCTGTCTTACCCGGTATATTTACCCTGCTCAGACTCAACTTTATTGCTGCTTGGATGGCTGTTTTGGCCGCTGAAATGACCGGTTTAAGAGATGGCCTCGGCACAGTAGTGATGACCGGACGCAACCTGTTCAACAGCGACCTAATTCTGCTGGGCATTTGCATCATCGGCATTACCGGATTTGCGGTTGACCGATTGCTGCTGCTGATTCAAAGAAAGTTTTTTTGGTGGAAGATTTAACTGATGAGCAGTCATTCCTCAGCTTTAGGTGAACGCCATCACCAACCAATTCTGGCCTGTCGGCAGGTGGCGAAAGTCTTTCATGCCAACCAGCAGTCTTTTTTCACGGCGCTAGAAGACATCAATCTGGAAGTCGCCAGAGGTGATTTTGTCACCATTCTGGGCCCTTCGGGAGGTGGAAAATCAACCCTGCTCAAATTATTAGGGGGGTTTATTCCCCCTACCTCAGGCCAGGTGTTATTTCATGGCGTGCCCTTGCCAGGCATTACCCCCAAAATTGGCATGGTGTTTCAGGAAAATACTCTGTATCCCTGGTTAACCGTTGAGCAAAACATCGGCTTTGGCTTCAAAGTTCGCGGCAAACAAAAAAGTCAGTATGCTTTGCGCGTTCAGGAAGTGATGGAACATGTGGGGCTAGCTCCAGCTCGCCACCTTTACCCGCATCAGCTTTCGGGAGGCATGAAACAGCGTGTTTCCATTGCGCGATCGCTGGCCATTCAGCCCGATGTGCTATTGCTGGATGAACCCTTTTCGGCCCTAGATATTCAACTTCGGCGGCGACTGCAGAAATTTCTCCTGAACATTTGGCAAGACACCAAAGAAGCGACCCTGGTGCTGGTCACCCACGATGTGGAAGAGGCGATATTGCTAGGTCAGAAGCTCATTGTGGTCGGTGGACAGCCAGGCCAAATTATAGAAGCAGTAGACATTTCGGCTCCGGTTTTTAGCGATCGGTATGATCGGCAATTTTTAGACTTGCAGCAGCATCTGGAAAGAGTAGTTGGAGAAGAGCCTGACATGATGGAAAATCCCTTTTCATGGGCGGTGCTCTCAGGTTCAAAAATCACAAGTCACTCTTGACTGATTCGGGCTGGGTATTGAGCCTTATAGATTTTTAAGATGTTTCTAGATTTTAATGCTGCAACGCTATCTTTCTGCTTTAACCAATTAATGAATCCCAGAAGGTCTTCATTATCTTTGTAGATGTACTCCAGCATAATGTCGAATTCGCCAGTAACAGCGGACAGGTAACTGATGTTTTCCATGCCAACTAATTCATCAAGTGTTGCTCCAAAAAAATTAGAATTGACTTTTATTTCGATGTAGGAGACATTTTCATGCCTGACCTTTCCCGTATTAATGAAAGCGCTGATGGTAATGATGCCATCATCCAAGAGTCGCTTCATTCGATACCTAACCGTTGCTTCTGGCGTATTAATTGAACGAGCGATATCTCGGTAAGGGATTCTGCCGTTACGCTGCAAAAGCTCAATAATCTTGAGGTCAAGACTATCAATCTCAGAATTTTCTAGATTCTCGATAGCGACACTAACGTTAGTCATCATTACATTGTTTTTTAGGACGCCTAGGGCTAGTATAACAGCCACATTCGGTTGGCAATATCACAACATCTTGGGGATTTATATATTCATCAAAAAACTGAATAATTCATCCTTTAGCATGTTTCCAAATACACAGTTTATAGTACCTTTTTTCCCTATATTGATTTTATTGGGACATGAAAAGAATGGTGAGGCTGAGAATTAGTTTCAATCACTTTTAGGTCTTCTCATTTTTTGGCCAAGAACTCTCAAAGAAGCTTTTTCTGATGGAGGTCTAATTGGCCTTTTAGAGCTGGTCAAGTATTTTATGGGGGCTGTAAACTTTGCAAGACCTGATTCCAACAACTGTTTTAACCGGGTATTTAGGCGCTGGTAAAACTACGCTCCTTAACTATATTCTGACGGCTCAGCACGGTAAGCGTATCGCCGTCATTGTGAATGAGTTTGGCGAAGTTGGCATTGATAATCAGTTAGTGATTGACGCTGACGAAGAAATCTTTGAGATGAACAATGGCTGCATCTGTTGCACCGTGCGGAGCGACCTGATCCGCATTGTCAGTCATTTGATGGAGCGTGCTGGAGATTTTGACTACTTGATGATTGAAACGACGGGGTTGGCCGATCCGGCACCAGTCATTCAATCCTTTTTTGTGGACGAGGTGATGCGATCGCGCCTCCTCTTAGATGCCATTGTCACCGTCGTCGATACCAAATATATCTGGGAGCACTGGGACAGTAGCGAAGCCCAGGAACAGATTGCCTTT
Organism: Phormidium sp. VAR_61_metabat_6; assembly: GCA_031425055.1. Taxonomy (GTDB): domain Bacteria; phylum Cyanobacteriota; class Cyanobacteriia; order Phormidesmidales; family Phormidesmidaceae; genus Nodosilinea. The sequence continues at coordinate 4,703 of JANPIO010000327.1, read as the reverse complement.
GCCGATGTGATTTTGCTGAATAAGGTCGATCTAGTGTCGCCGCCCATTCTGGAAGAGCTAGAGCAGCGCATTCGGAGTATGAATGCGATCGCCAAGATCCACCAGACGCAGCACTGCCAAATTTCGCTGGATACGGTGCTCGGTGTCGGAGCCTTCGACCTGAAGAATGCCCTCAGTATTGATCCAGAGTTTCTCGGCGAAGACGCTCACGATCATGATGAAACCGTGACCTCGGTTGCGATTCAGGAAGCGGGCGTCGTCAACGGCGAGCAATTTAATCGCTGGATCTATCAGTTAGTACAAGCCCGTGGGTCTGACCTTTTCCGCATGAAAGGCATTCTCGACATGGATAACGCCAACCGCCGGTTCGTGTTTCAAGGGGTGCATATGACCCTGGATGGCCGTCCCGGACGCCCCTGGCAAGAGGGAGAAACGCGGCGCAATGAACTGGTCTTTATCGGTCGCGATTTAGACGAAACGGAACTGCGGCGCGGTTTTAGCGAGTGCTTGATGTAACCCCCAATAATTCAAAACGCAATTTGCCATGAAACAATCCGAAGCCTTAACGATCAGCATCGGCGTACTCGGTGGTGTTGATGTTTTCCTGACTGCAACGGTCATTCCGGTGCCGGTTTGGGTCACTTTTACCGCCTGGGCCTCCTTCTTTATCGTGGGGGGCGGTGTGCGGGGCTTTATTAAGTCCATTTCCTGCAACATTACTGGCATTATCATTGCCGCGCTTTCGCTGTTGGCGATTGACTTGATCGGGCCGAGTCCCCTAGTGGCCGCTATTTGTGTGGGTATTGGCAGTGCCGGCATGGTGCAGGCCTCAAAATTGCCCTTTACTCACGGCATCACCCCGGCCATCGTCTGGGGCTTTTCGCAAACGGTAGGTACGGTAGCGGTCATGGGGTTATCAGTCACTGCCCCCCTGCCCAACAACCCAGTGTTAGTCGCGATCGCCGCGATGATTCTCGGCAACCTGTTCGGTTATCTGTCGGAGGCTTGGGGTAAGGCCATGACCACCTCTACCTTGGCCACGACGGGCCACTGACCAGGCAACCAGCGCAACTCGCCCCACGACTGAACCCGCAAACAGGTCAGTTTTGCACACCTTTAATCAGACCAAGGAGCCATAACGCTGATGAAACTACAGCATAATCTGGGTGGGCTAGAAGGGCTCGACCCCATCAATACCGAGACGCAAGTCTTTGTCGAACCCTGGGAACAGCGCATCTTTGGCATTCACACCGCCATGATGGCGCTCAGTAATCATCTGGGGGACTCGCTGCCCAACTATGCGATCGAGGAAGTGCCTACCGAGTTCAAAAGCTTCTGGACATGGGGACACCTGCGCATGGGAGCTGAAGGCATGCACCCCTTTGACTACTTCCGCTTGCGTTACTACGAAAAGTGGCTAGGGGGAATTTCCGGTTTCTTTATCTCAGAGGGGTACATCACTCAGGAAGAACTGGACGCTCGCACCACCGAATTGCTGGAGGACAGTGAAAAAGCGGCGGCCCCCTTACCGTCTGGAGGCGCGGCCGAAATCGATACCCAAGTCTTGAAATATTTACAGGAAGGAGACTCCCCGCTGCGAGAACTGCCCGCTCCACCGAAATTTAGTGTGGGCGATCGCGTCCGGGTGAAAAATGTCTCACCGGGTGACCACAGTCGCCTTCCCGGTCACCTCAAAGGCCACGTGGCGGAAGTCGTTCTGATGTATGAAGGGGCTTTTACCTATTTCTTCCCGACCGAAGATGGCATTGGTGTCCCAATGCCCGTGTACAGTCTAGCCTTCAAGAATGAGGAGATCTGGCCAGACTCGTTGACTGAGCCCAATTCGCTCTATTTCAACGACATTTTTGAAGTGTATTTAGAAGCCGTTTAAGGGGAAAACCTCATGCCTAGTAATTATCCAGGTTTTAAGTACGGAGCTGATCGCGAAGCCGTCAGTGCTGCGAAGGTCAAAGCGCTGGAGTCGCTCTTAATCGAAAAGGGCATCATCACCGGTGACACGGTTAACAACATTCTTGGCTATTTTGAAACGCAAATGGGTCCGTTCAATGGCGCGAAGCTCGTTGCCCGTGCCTGGGTCGATCCCGACTTTAAGGCGCGGCTGCTGGCAGATTGTAATGCGGCCTGCGAGGAATTGGACTTTCCTCAGGGCATGTCAGGGGCCGAAGGCGAGCATATGCGCATTGTCGAAAACACGCCTGAAGTACACAACATCATTGTGTGTACGCTGTGTTCTTGCTATCCCTGGCCCACCTTAGGCTTGCCGCCCTACTGGTTCAAAGATCCGACCTTTCGGGCTCGCGTGGTGCGAGAACCGCGCAAGGTCTTGTCCGAATTTGGGGTTGAGCTCGACGACTCTGTCGAGGTGCGGGTATGGGACAGCAGCGCCCAGATCCGTTGGTGGGTGCTGCCGATGCGCCCCGAGGGTACCGATGGCATGAGCGAAGCAGAACTGGCGGCCTTGCTGACCCCTGAGGCCATGATGGGCGTCGCCACCGTCAAGGTGTAAGCCACTGTAAGCCCCGGCAAAGGCGGAGTTCAGGGACATGAGCACAGCCCAGACTCTGCTCTCGGATAGAGACACACACGCGCTATGTTTACCAAATTTGAGCATTTTGCGGCGACCAGCTTAATGGGAAATCCCACAGAAGCACCGCCCCGTAAAGACGGACATCTACATTTCGATCGCGATTGGGAAAAAATGGCCTTTGGAGTCGCGATCGCCCTCTCCAAGCAGGGGTACTACGAGTGGGAAGACTTTCGCCAAACCCTGATGGCCACGATCAAGGAGTGGGAGACTACCCACGACCTCAACGACCCCAACTGGGACTATTACCAATGCTGGTTAACCGCCCTGGAGACGCTGCTCGTTAAATCGGGTGTCATTGCTGCGGGTGAGTTAGAAACGCAACTGGCGCAATTACTGCACTGCAAACCTTCTGAACTGTAATCATTCGAGAACATAACTGATGAAATCGACCCCTCACTTTTCCCGGACTCGTAAGTTGGTCATGGGTGGCTTTGTTAGTCTAAGTAGCCTCGCCCTCGCCGCGCCTGCCCTCGCGCATCACCCGTTTGGTGGAAGTACACCAACCAATGCCATCCAAGGCTTTTTGTCGGGACTAGGGCATCCTGTCATTGGGCTAGACCATTTGGCGTTTGTGGTCGTCATCGGTTTACTCGCGGCGGCAATGGGGCAAGGTTTGATGATGCCCATTACCTTTACGCTGGGGGCGCTGGCGGGCACCGGACTGCATCTAATGGGGCTCAACTTACCGTTGCCTGAGATGATGATCTCAGCGTCGGTATTGTTATTTGGCATTTTGCTGGCCCTCAAGCAACCGCCCGCCACCCCAATCGTGGTCGCCTTATCCGCGATCGCTGGGCTGTTTCACGGCTATGCCTATGGAGAGGCGATCGTCGGTGCCAATATGGGGCCGCTTTTTGCCTATCTACTCGGCTTTGCCAGCATTCAAATGGTTATCGGCATCGTAGCCTACACCCTCGCGCAGCGCCTCTCGCCCCAATCTGAAGGCGGAGCCCTCAACCTTCGGTTTGCTGGGTTTGCCTTTGCCGGTTTAGGATTCGCCTTTCTCTCCGGCATCTTTTTCGCCTAACGATGTCATCAACTTGGCCACCGAGTCATTCACGGGGTCGCCGGTAGCGGCAAAACCCTGATTCTGGCCTAACCGCTGTCAACACCTGGCCGAAGCCATGCAGACCGTTTTGGTGCTGTGTTTCAACGTGGCGCTGGCTTCCCGACTGCAAAAGTCCATAGGACTGGCTTCGCCAACGCTGATGGCAGAAAAGGGGCTCACCAAACTGGTCACTGTCCGCCATTTCCATGGCTGGTGTACCGAAGTGCTGAAGCAGCACCAGCTGCCGCGCCCTGACTACCGGCAATACAAAGGCGCTGAGTACATTCAACGGCTAGAGGCTGCGGTGGTGGCCGCCGTCGAAGCTGGGAAGATTCCCACCGGCCAGTATGGGGCAGTGATGATAGATGAGGGCCACGACTTTGCACCAGAGTGGTTAAAGCTGGTGGCCCAGATGGTGAACCCCTCCACCGATTCCCTGCTGGTGCTCTACGACGATGCCCAAAACCTTTACGGCCAGCGGGCCAAGCAGGAATTCAGCTTCAAGAGCGTCGGTATCAAGGCCCAGGGCAGAACCACTATCCTCAAGCTCAACTACCGCAACACCGCCCAGGTGCTGATGCTGGCCTACGAGTTTGCTAAAGAGGTCATGCAGCCCACCAGCCCTGATGAGGACATGCCGCCGCTGGTACAGCCCAACAGCGCCGGGCGCGAGGGGCCGGTGCCAGAGCTGGTCAAGTGCCGAAGCTATAAGGAAGAGGTGGATCACATCATCCAGAGAGCCCAGCAGCTCCAAGAGCGGGGGATTCCCTGGAATGAGATGGCGATTATCTACCGCGACAACTGGATGGGAGAGAAGGCATTCCAGCAGCTCCAGCAGGCCGGGTTGCCCGTGGACTGGCTCAACCAGAGCAGCGCTAGCCGTAACTTTGACCATTCCACCCAAAGCATCAAGCTGATGACGATGCACGCGAGCAAGGGGCTAGAGTTTCCGGTGGTGTTTATCCCTGGGGTGGGCTATCTGCCGAACCGCTATAACGATGTGGCTGATGAGGCTCGGTTGCTCTATGTGGCGATGACCAGGGCGAT
>JANPIO010000326.1:0-39832 GCA_031425055.1 Phormidium sp. VAR_61_metabat_6 | reverse complement strand
AGATGAGTGAGTAATTAGAATTTTATGGTTGGTTGGCTTGAGTTAGGCGAGGCAAGGGATCGATTACTCAAGCAACCAGGCGAAGATTGCCTCTACGGTGAGGTTGAGTTCGTTTGCAAAGGAAGGAACTGGTAGAACTTGGTCGTGTTCGTCAAAGGCTTCAGGCTGCTGCTTGGGGAGGTAAACAAAGACTGTTTGCTCGTCGGGGTCGATCAGCCACCCCATTTGGGTGCCGTGGTTGAGGCAGTGCAGAATATTTTTGGTAACTTTGGTCTGGCTTTGATCGGGCGAGAGAATTTCAATCGTCCAATCGGGGGCAACGGGGAAGACGTTAGCAATTTCGCCGTTTTCATCCCGTGGAATTCTGCCCTGGGTAAAGACGGAGACATCGAGGACGGTAGATCTGCCGCCAAAGGTGCAGCGGAGTTCTGAAAAGGCTTTGCCGACTTTTTGGGGCTTGAGTGCGCTGTTCACAGCCGCCGAGAACTCAGTCTGAATGGTGCTGTGCTTCCCTTGAGGCATGGGTTTTTGAATGATGTGCCCGTCAATGTACTCGCTAGCAGGCTTGGTCTCTGGCAAATCCAGAAACTCTTCCAGGGTGATTAGTTTGGGCGGGGACTGTACCATTGCAGAGGTTTATCGAAAAGACTGCCGCTTCCTTTGCCTATTCTATCCCTGCTATTTGCCCAAGGCATGGCCCTGGTGCGGCAGTGCGCCAAGGTTGACCGTTATTTGAACTTCTTCAAGAGTCCACTGGTTCCTGCCGTACTGATATGGCCCACACGCAGTTACCAGGTTGAACAGATCGTTTGTGCCGCTGCGCCGAAAAGGAACTACATGGTCTAACGGTGACCACACAAAACTCGAATACGCCGATCCCAACGACTTTTAGCCATTGCTCTATCCCCGCTAGCTCACCCAGCCCAAATAGATCGCCCAGGGCAGCAGCAAAAAGCCGATCGCAATACCCCCAGCCACCACCGCACTCGCCCCATAGGCCAAGGGTCGAATGCCTTGATGCAGCAGCCCGATCGATTGCAGCGCGCTCCACAGGCCATGGCGCAGGTGCGAGCCCAGCAGCAGCAAAATAACGCTGTAGCCCACCACGTAGGGCAGCTGATGAAAATCTTCGAGCACCAGGCGGGCCAAATCGCGCACGGTTTCGCCCCCGAGCTGGGTGGTGTAGTAGGTGCCAAATTTGAAGGCGCGCAGGTGAAACACCAAAAATGCCGCCAGCACCGAGCCAGTGACGATCATGGTGCGCGAGCTGAGGGTTTGGTAGCTGGGGCCGCCCGCTGACTGGTAGGTGGTGTAGCCTTCGGGCCGCGCCTGTCGTTTGCGCCAAAAAATCTCTACACCCACCGCCGCGTGGAGCAGTACCACCGCCAGCAGTACTAGCTCAATGGCGTAAAGCTCAAGGCCCAGGCTGGCCAGCCGGTGGGCGTAGGCATTGTAGGCATCGTTGCCCTGAAACAGCAGCAGGTTTCCGGCCATATGGACGAGCACAAAGAGGGCTAGGGCCAGCCCCGTTGCCCCGGTGATAAGTTTCTTGCCCAGGGACGATCGATAAAACCGCAGCAGCGGCGAGGCAGATGGCGGCGTTTCAGAGGTAGTTTCTGGAGCTTTAAGGGTGTTGGTCATGGTTCGTCTTGCACGCGCTCGATTTGCTCAATCACCCGGCGAATTTCAAAGGCATCGACGGCATCGGGTTGCTGGTAGAGGTAGCGCTCTAGGTCAAGCCGAGCCTGGTCGAGCTGCCCCTGCTGATAGTGAATCAGGCCGCGATCGCGCCATTCGCCCACCGCCTCAGGACAGATCAGCAAAATCCGGTTGATGGCATCTAGCACCTTGGGCACATCCCTAGTTTGCAGATAAAGCAGCTTCAGGTTAGTCAGAATGCGCACCAAAAAGGTGGCCGGAGTAATCGGGAGCAGTTGCTGGGGTTCTAACTGGGTGGGGTCACCAAACATCTGCTTGAGCCGCTCGCGGCAGTCGTGCTCAAACATGATTTCGCCCCGATTGAATGGATCCACGAAAATATCCATTTCTTCCACTGTGGGGCGAATCAAGAAATGCCCCGGCATGCTGACCCCCGCCATGGGGAAGCCAACGCGATCGGCCAGTTCCAAATACACCAGCGACAGCGTGATTGGAATACCCACCCGCCGCTCAAGCACGTCGTTGAGAAAGCTGTTGCGCGGGTCGTAGAAGTCAACGCTGTTGCCGCTGAAGTTGAGCTCGCCAAACAGATAGTCGTTGATCGCCTGAATCACTTTGAGGGGGTAGCGATCCTCGGGCAAACGCTGTTGCAGGGTTTCAGCCATGCGATCGAGCATCGTTAGGTAGTCATTTACCACCAAGCGGGGATACTCTTCTTGGGCAATGTATAGCGCCCCTCGGGCCAGGCTCACCTGAGCTGTGGGCCGTTGCAGCTCTTGGTAGAGGCGCTCGCGGGGCAATACAGAATAGGTCATTTAAACGTCGTAATCCTTTCCGCTGCCATAGAACAAGCGATCGCGCCACCGATGGCTATAGTATCGCGGCACCGGTGGTAATGACTCAATTACTGGACTTAGGGCGCGAGCTAGGGGTGCCAACGCACTGTATCCAGCCAGGTTGCTATAGTGCCCCAGCCAGCTAACCAAAGCCCCTAACCCTACCTGAGAAATAATTTTGGCCACCAGCGCCGGACGTTTGAGAGATGTCACTGCCAGAGTTTTGGCCAGGGCCGGAAACTGCACCACATCCTGCAAAAAGGGTTTGAGGGTAGGCTCGCCCAGCTCAGCCATAACGGCAAAGATTGCTGTCAGCATGGTGTTGATGTGCTGCTCGGAGAGGGTTTGATCCATCCCCACGCTCATCGATTTTTGAAACAGCCAGGTGACCGATAGGTTGGGCTGGTAGGGCTGGAGCGCGCTCAGGGCGCTGGAGCTGAGGCGATCGCACCCCAAGGCCTCATCAATGCCCGTCACCAACCGCTCCACATGGCGAATCATCGCCCCAAAGCCGCCAAAGCTCAGGGGTGACTGGCTGCCGCTGCTGTCGCCCACCGCCAACGTGCGCCCCCAGGGATATCGCAGCGGGCTGTTTTTGTAGCAGGGAAAGAAGCCAAACAACGCCCGCTGCACCCGCAGATGCTCCAGGTTTACCCCCTGATACTCCGGCAGCAGCGTCCAATACTCTTCAAACAAGTCCGTCAGGCTCAGGCGGCGGGGGTCGGCATCCATATAGGTGAACATATAGGTCGTGCGACCATCCCGCGCCGGAAACGCCTCCCAAAAGTATTGGCATTGGTGCCGCAGCGGTGTAAACGACGCGATCAAATCCCCCGTGTCATTTTGGGAATACCCCTGGGCGCAGGTGCCCACCACCAGACACACAGCATCGGGCTTGGCAGTGCCCCGCGCCTGCCGCACCAAGGGCGAAAAGTGGCCCATGGCGTCAATCAGCAGGCGCGTGGTAAAGGGCTGACCGGCTTTTACCACCACGCCATTGGGGTGCACCCAGGCCGAGTCGAAGGCGGTGTGCTCAAACAGCTGGCCTCCGGCGGCCAAAAACTTAGCCTTGAGCCGTTCTAGCAGGCCTTTCGGGTCGACCCCAACGTTGAGCACGTCCTTAACCCACAGCGGCTCGCCATCGCCAAACTGAATGCGGGCCGGGTTGTATTCTGAGGCGATGACTTCCTCTAATTCTGCTGTGGTCAGCAAGCCCAGGTCTATCAGGGCGGTCAGCTCGCGGCGAGAGATATTCCACTCTTGCTCTCGTCCCTGCAACGGGCCGCGCTCAAGCAGTGCCACTCGCCAACCCCGCTGGGCTAGCCCAGCTCCCACCAGCACCCCCAGGGTGCCGCCGCAAATCACCACATCCCACTCAACCGATTCCAGCGGCGTTTCGCTTTGGTGAATCACCTGCTGCTCGGGTAGGTTGCCGGTGCGATAGCGCAACCACAGGTCGTCAGCCCGCTGAAGCCCTACTAAAGGATGGCCTGGGAGGCCAGAGAGCATTTGTTCAGTCAGGCTCATAAAATGCCGCAAAAGGCCACAGAATACTGTTTCCAGTCTAAATCTAAATCGTTTGAACCACAGGAATCAGGGGCGTTGGCACTGTCAAGACTTTCCAGGCAGGGCTTTCGGGTTTACGGAAGTCCCCAAAACCCGACAAAAAAGCAGCTCCAAAGTTGAAGCTGCTACAAGCAAATCAGCGAAAGTGAAAAATTAAAAGCAATCTTGCCGAGGCAACCGCTCTACCGGTTAAAGAAGCCTTTGACAGAATCGACAACGCCTTCTGCGGAGTCTTTGGCAGCGTTGCCAGCGTCTTCAACGGCGTTTTGGCCACGGTCAAGCTCTCGGCGAGCCTTGTTCAGTTCGCGATCGCTGAGGCCGCGATCGGTGCCTTTGTCTACATCAGCGGGTACACCACCCAAGCCTTCCTGGAGCCGGAGCTTGACCTGATTGACGGTGTCGCCGTCTTTGGTAATGCGGTCAAGTTCACGCTCAGCCCGCTGTTGCACAATGTCTCCGGCTTCGTTACCCAGAGCTGCGGCTGGGGTGCTAAAGCCAAATAATAGGCCAGAGCCAATGACCAGAGTAACGAGGCCAACGCACAAGAGGCGCTGAAGTTTTGACGCGATCGCATTAACAGTCATGAAAAGTCTCCTGAGAAAAGTTGCAATCACTAGTCATTAGTGAAGTGCTTGTCTTGCCCTGTTATAAACCCTTCAGGGATAGCGAGAACTCGCCCAGCGGGTAGACCTGACCTTGCAATTTGGGTACAGATCAAGATCCTCCTGCCTCTCACCTTTGGCCGACGCTCTGATCAAAAGTAGTCGCACCATAAATCTTCATGTCGCCTGTGGGGTCAGCCCTGGCGCGCCACCGGCTGCCTTAGCCTAAAATCGTTGCAATCTAAAGACTTATCCTCACTATGGCTAACGCGTCTGACCTCATCACCCAGCGAAACGGCGTTTTTTCGGAGGGGGCGTTTACCCGCCCGGCTAGTGGGGCAGCACTAACCTGCTCGATTCTCGTTGTCGGTGGCTCGACGGCGGCCTACACCACGACGCTGAGCGCTTTAAGGCTCAATCTAGACGTATGCCTGGTGCAGCCCCACAAAGTGGTGGGGGGACAGTTTACGGCCCAGGCGCTGCCCGCCTCTGACGACGGTGACCTGCTCCAGACCAAGGCGACGCTCTACACGGTCGATGGCGAGGAGTATGCGATTTCTAAGGCACAGCGGGCCTTTCGCGATCGCCAGCGCGAGCTGCAACCGGTGGGCGGCCAAAAAGTGGCCAACCCCGGCGGCGGCTGGGTGAGCCCCCTGGCGACCACTCCAGTGGTGGCCGCCACAGCCATGAATGAAGCGCTGCTGCCCTACTTGCGCGATGGTCGCCTCACCCTGATTCCGTTTGCGGAGCCGACTCAGGTGGTGATGCAGACGGTGAACGGGCGATCGCGCGTGCAGGGCGTCGTTTGCCGCGACAATCAATCAGGCCACACCTTCACCGTCAACGCCAAAGTCACCGTCGAGGCCACCGACCTGGGGGATTTGCTAGAGGTGGGCAACATTCCCTCCCGCGTAGGGCAGGAGGCCCGCCACGAAACCGGCGAGGCGATTCTGCCCGAAGATGCTCGGCCCCAGTGCCAACAGTCGATTACCTTTGACGTGGTGGTGGAGCACACCGCGCGGGGCAAGGGGCTACCCATCGGCAAGCCCAACGGCTTTGAAACCGAGGGCTGGATTGGCCTCAAGGAATTCACCAGTAACTTTTGGACTAAGGCTAAGCCCGACAAATGGCAAAAGTGGGATTTCTTTAGCGACTTTGGCATCTTTCGCTATCGGCGGCTGCTCAGGTCGCACCCCCATGAGAAAAAAGTCGTCCCCGGCGATGTGGCTGTGCTCAACTGGGGCACCTCTAGCGAGCCCGATCGCGCCTTTTGCTGCGGCAACGACTACCGCCCTGGGCGGCTAGTGGGCGTCAGCCGCGACGAGCGATCGCTACACATTCAGCGGGCGCGGCAGCGGGCACGGGCCTACGTTCACTATCTACAAACCCACGGAGCCGCCGATCTCAAGCCCCGGGGCGACCTCACCTGGACTAACGACGGCATTGCCCTTGAGCCCTACATTCGCGAAGCCCGGCGCGGCATCGCCCTCACCACCGTGCGCCATGAGGATGTGGCCGAAACCTTTTTCCCCGACCAGGCGCGGGCGCGGTGCTTCGATGATTCGGTGGGCATTGGCCAGTACCACTACATGGATCTGCACGGCAACGACGCCAAGGGGCACGTCAGCCCTCGGGGCAAAGATGTGGTGGCCCTGCCCTTTAGCCTGCCCCTGGGTTCCCTCGTGCCTAGGGATACCGATGGCCTGGTGCTGTCGGCCAAGAGCTTGGGTACTACCCACATCACTAACGCTGCCTACCGCATGCACCCGATGGAGTGGGCGATCGGCGAAGCCAGCGGCTTCCTAGCGGTGTTTGCCGTGTGGACGGGGTTGGATCCTAGAGTGCTAGCTACCGAAGAGCAGCACATTCGCAAAATTCAGGGCTTCATGGCCCGCAACGGCATTCCCATCTTCTGGTTCAACGACATCAGCCACGATGATGCCGATTTTGAGGCCATCCAGGTGCTGGCGGCGGCGGGCGTTGTCCGCAGCGAAAACCCGCAGCATCTCAGCTTTAGACCCCATGCCCCGGTGAACCGGGCAGTGGTGGCCACAGCGCTGGTCAACGTGCTCAAGCTGCCTACGACCCTGCCTGACTCCACCTCGGGGCCAACCTTCAAAGATGTGCTCCCTGGCAAACATTGGGCCTACATGCCCATCGAAACCCTCTACGCCCACGGCATGATCGCCGGGGTGGGCAAAGACCGCTTTGCTCCCGATGCCCCGATCACCCGCGAGCAGCTCTCGTTTTTGGTCAAGCGAGCTATGCCCGAGGTCTACGACAAGGCCTTTGGCCGCACCCCCCTCGATCGCCAAAACCTCCAGCGCCGCGAGCTTTCCCGCGTGCTCTATGAGGTGCTCAAGGGTCGGTTGGGGATTTAGCGTTCTAGACACTTCACGATGCCCTGTACCTTGTGCTAGATCTCGCTGCTCATGGTCAAATTGGCGGCCTACTTAGCATTAGCGACGGATTGGATCCTATCGTTTGCAGGATTACGCCCCGCAAAAACGGTCATTTTTCCTGTCTTGACCTCAAAGATGGGTTCAAAGGTGCTTTTTGTCAGAATTTAGGTAATAAACATTACAACGGCAGCGCCTAGAAGCCTGTTCACTAGATCTGGTCAATTAGGCGTTTATGGTCAGTTAACCGATGAAATTGTTTAAGCGAATTAAGCGCCAGCCGCTCCTGAAAGCGTCCAAGCGGCTGTTGCAGGCTGTGGGTGGAGTTGGGGTTTGCCTGCTGGTGGCGACAGTCTGGTCGTCGTGGTTCTCACCTGCCGTCGCCCAGTATGAAACCTACGAGGTTAAGTCGGTACCCGGCAATGTGATCTGGGGAGAACTATTCAAGCCCGACAGCGCGCCGATTTTGACGGTCAAGTCGGGCGATCGCATCCGCATGGAAACCGTCTCCCACGAGGGCATCGTCCCTGACCAGGGTGACACCGTTGCGTTTCTCACCGGCGGCGGCATCAAAGAAGACGACATTTTGCCCGATCAGCTCACCATTAAGGGTGCCGTGCCCAAATCTGGGCCAGGCCCCCACGTGATTACAGGACCGATCTATGTCGAAGGGGCAGAACCCGGCGATGTGTTGGAAATCAAAACCGTCGATATTGAGTATCGGGCACCCTACGGTGTGATCTCAAACCGCCACGGCAAAGGCTCCTTGCCCGGCGAATATCCTGAAAACGATGCGCCGATCTATACCAAAATTATTCCCATTGACGCTGAGCGAGAAATTGGTATCTTTAAGCCCTCCAATGGGCTACCCGATCTCGAAATTCCCCTCAAGCCGTTTATGGGTCTGATGGGTGTGGTCCCTTCGGCGGTAGAAGACGCAGCCAACTCCGTACCGCCTGGCCTCTACGGTGGCAACGTCGACATCAAGCATTTGGGTCGAGGCAGCAGTCTATACCTGCCGGTGCAGGTGCCGGGCGCGCTGTTTTACTCCGGTGACCCCCACTGTGCCCAGGGCAATGGCGAAGTGGCCTTGACAGCGATCGAGTGTTCTCTCTTGCCCACCTTTGAGCTGGTGCTCCACAAAGATATGGAGCTGCCTGCTCCCATGGGCGAAACCGCCGACTCATGGATTGCTGTGGGTCTCGATGTTGACCTCAACGAAGCGATGAAAAAGTCAGTGCGCGAATACCTGCGTATTGTGAACGAGAAATACGGCCTCACCAAGGCTGACGCGCTGCTCTACGCCAGTGCCGATATCGACTTTGAAGTGTCTCAGGTGGTGGATATCGTTAAGGGGATTCACGGGGTGATTCCCAAAAACCGCTTCACAGCCCTAGAGAAGTAACGCGCGTAAAGCACCCAAACGGTAATATATAGCGCAAAAAGAACCCCGGTTTCTCAAGAAACCGGGGTTCTGCATTTTAGAGCTAATCGCCCTAAATCAGCGTCAGTAGGTAGATTAAGCTAAACAGCACAATCCACACTACGTCTACAAAGTGCCAGTAGATCTCGGCCATCTCAGGGCCAGTGTGGGTGATGTCGGTGTAGTGGTTGGCGCGGCGCGATCGCCACAGCACCCCCAAAATCAGCACCAGCCCAATAAACACGTGGGCCCCGTGGAAGCCCGTCGTCAGGTAAAAGCAGTTGCTAAACAGGTTGGTCTTGAGGCCGTAACCTAGGTTCATGTATTCGTAGATCTGGCCGACGAGAAATATTGCGCCCATGGCAGCGGTAATGCCAAACCACTTGCGCATGCCCGCCAGATCGTTCTTCTTGATCGCCTTGGTGCCCAGGTTAATCACCCAGCTGCTCGAAACCAGAATTAGGGTGTTGATTGCTGGTAGCAGCAGCTCAACCTCAGTTTCCTCCGGTGGCCACTGCACGTGACTACCGCGAAACACGAGAAACACGGCAAAAAAGCCGGCAAACATCAAAAATTCTGAGGCTAAGAAGGTAATCAGGCCCAGCACCCGCAAATCCTGGTGCTCTTCGTGGGCCACCACCTCGTGGCCAGTGACCACAGGGGTCGAATCAATTGCGCCTTGCATAGGTTATCCGGGGTAAAGGGCAGGGGGGAGATGGGTAGATGCGATCGCTACGATCGCGGCGTCGGCAGAGGTTCGCCCGCTGGGCCAACCTCATCGGCTCGCTCCATCCCGTAGGCGTAGGGGCCGTGGGTGAGCACCGGCAGCACCTCCCAGTTTTCGATAATCGGCGGCGAATCAGTCGTCCACTCCATCGTCATCGCGTTCCAGGGGTTAGGGCCAGCTTCCTTCCCTTTCATCCAGCTCCAGATCACATTGAAGTAAAAAGGAATCACCGACACCGCCAGAATGTAGGCTCCCACCGTCACCAGCTGGTTCAGGCCAGCAAACTGTGGGTCATACATCGCTACTCGGCGGGGCATGCCCTGCATACCAAGGTTGTGCATGGGGGTAAAGGTGAGAATGGTGCCAATGAAGGTCAGCACAAAATGCACCTTGCCCAAGGGCTCATTCAGCATGCGCCCAGTAATCTTGGGGAACCAGTGGTAGATCCCCGAGTAAATGCCAAACACTGAACCGCCGTACAGCACGTAGTGGAAGTGGCCCACCACGTAGTAGGTATCGTGCACGTGAATGTCGAAGGGCGCTGCGCCTAGGGTGACGCCGCTGAGGCCACCAAACACAAACATCGACAGCAGCCCCACCGCAAACAGCATGGCGGTTGTATAGCGAATTTTGCCGCCCCAGAGCGTCGCCACCCAGCTAAAGATTTTGATCCCCGTAGGCACAGCCACAATCAGCGTTGAGATGGTGAAGAAAATCCGCATCCAGGGGGCAGTGCCGCTGGTGAACATGTGGTGCACCCACACAAAGAGCCCCACCAGGCAGATAGTGAGGGATGAGTAGGCGATCGCTTTATAACCAAAGATTGGCTTGCGAGCATGCACCGGAATCACCTCCGACATAATGCCGAAAATCGGCAAAATCATCAGGTACACCGCCGGGTGCGAATAAAACCAGAACAAGTGCTGATACACCACCACGTTGCCACCCGCATCGGGCTTAAAGAACGAGGTGCCAAAGTTGATGTCAAACAGCAGCAGCACCATCGCCGCTGCCAGCACTGGGGTAGCAAACAGCGCCAAAACTGAGGTGGCTACCATGGCCCAGCAAAACAGCGGCATCTGATCCCAGGCCATGCTGGGCACCCGCATCTTCCAGATCGTGACCAGAAAGTTTACCGATCCCAAAATGGAGGAGGTGCCCACCATAATCAGGGTCACACACCACAAAGTCTGGGGCAGGTTAGCAGTAATCTCGCTCAGGGGCGGATACGAGGTCCACCCTGACTGAGCGCCACCACCTAGGAAAAAGCTAGCGGCTAGCAGCAGACCCGCTGGGGGGTTGAGCCAAAAAGCCAGAGCGTTGAGCTTGGGGAACGCCATGTCCCGCGCTCCAATCATCAGCGGAATCAGGTAGTTGCCAAACCCCCCGATCGCCGCCGGCACGATCCACAAAAAGATCATGATTGTGCCGTGGTTGGTCAAAAAGGCGTTGTAAAGCTCGGGGCTCAGAAAATCAGAGTCAGGGGTAGCTAGCTCAGTGCGCATCAGCACCGCCATAAAGCCGCCCACCAGGTAAAACAAAAACGACGTCACCAGGTACTGAATGCCAATCACCTTGTGATCAACGTTAAAGGTGAAGTAGTCGTACCATTTCCACTTGTCCGGATGGCCGTGGCCACCCTGAAGCTCCGTGGGTTTGATCGAAATATCTGCTTGAGCCATAGATCGTTTGCTAATGAGGGCTATAAAAATTGCGGGATACGGCGGCTGAGGAAGCTATCAATCTACAAATCAGCGTTTCACCTAACCACCAGACCGTCTAGGAGAAACCCAGCGAGGTTGGTGCTAGCTGTAGGGAAGCACTTCACCATTGGGTAAGACGCTCGCTAAACAGCACCTAGTGAGTGCCGTGGGCCATAGTTTGGGCAAGTTGCACCGGAGCTTGGGCCAGGTCAGGGGCCATAACTGCTAGGTATTCAGCATTGGTGGCTTGCTCCAGGGGCAGCGCCACTGTGGTCGTAGGGGTCGCCTCAGCCACCCGGCTGGCTATCCAGTCGGTGTACTCCTCAGGGGATTGCACAATCACCTGGGTGCGCATACCGCCGTGGTAGGCCCCACATAGCTCAGCACAGACTATGGGGTAAGTGCCCTCTCGAGTAGCCACAAAGCGTAGTTCAGCTGGCTCACCGGGTAGAGCGTCTTGCTTTAGGCGAAACTGGGGCACCCAGAAGGAGTGGATCACATCCTTAGCTTCAATCTTGAGCTGCACATCCTGACCCACAGGTATGTGCAATTCGCCATCAACAATGCCCGTGCCAGGGTAGGTAAAGATCCAGGCATACTGCATGCCGGTAACGTTTACCGTCACGTCTGGCGAGTTCATCGCTCCCAAGGGGCTGGCCCCAAAGCCATAGACCTGAGTTTTGCCAAAGACGGTATCATCGTCAACGCCCTGGGCTAGTAGGGGGGCCACGTCAATGACCGACTGCTGTGGTGCCATGGCTACCATAGCCCCGTGGCCGTGGTGGCCACCGGGCGAAAAACCGCCCATTTCCTGAAAGACCACAACGCTGTACAGGCCCAAACCCACCACAATCACAGCAGGAATGGCGGTCCAAAATGCCTCTAGGGGCAGGTTGCCCTCAATCGGCAGGCCATCGGTCTCATCGCCCTTGGGCTGGCGAAAGCGAATCAATGAATAGACGATCGCCCCCTGCACCACAATGAACAGGGCTGTACCAATAGTCATCATGACGTTAAATAGGTCATCCACCAAGGGGGCCTGCTCAGATGCCTGCACCGGCAGTAGATTGTGGTTTTGCCCCACCCAAAGACTGACCAGGGTGACAACGATACCGAGAACCAGCGTCCAAAAGGGGGCGGGAATTTGTTTCATGGCTACTCTCCTAAGGAGATGTTGAGAAAGATGCAAACCTCAGCCTAGTGAGGATATGCACCTGGAACGTGCGAATTAACTACCAGGGCTAAAAAACCATCAGCCATGTCTCTTCGCATGCTAAAGGTCAGATCTAGTCTGGCTTAAGAAACTTCTGATTTGCTTCAACTCTGTCAACGAACGGCGGCATCTTTGTAAAGTTGTGTGACTTCTGAGGTCGTCCAGAAATCAGGACTTCCAGAAAAATAACCATCTCTAGGGTCTAACGCAGATCATGCCAAATTAGAGACGATTAGCGGTTGGCTGTAATTTTTTGAAGCTCAATCCTCTCTAAAAGTCGCTAGAAAAAGGGGCATAGCCGCTGTCGTTAAGGGCTGGACCGCCGGGTTACATTTTCTTGCACATTGGGGCAGTGGTTGAGTGGTGGGCATTCTAAACCCATTGCTCGGGTCACAGGCACAACCGACGGCTGCGGGCTTTTATACCCAGGGAGAGATTGCACATGGACTTTCCGATGGCCTCTAGCCAGCCCGATGTTCGCAAAGAAGCCCTCGTGGCCCTAACGGCTCAGTTTGTTAAGCAGGGTCATCCCCCTAGCTATGCCCAGCACATGGCTACTGCCTCTATTTTTCAGGCCGATTTAGAATTGCGCAACGCCCAGTTCAGTCGCCTAATCGCCTGGCTTAAGGAGTCTCACGCTGACGTTTACCCCAAGGCGCTCGAAATTGCTGAGGATGTGCGGCAAGAGTTTGAGAAGCGTGTGACCGGCGAGTTTTAGTTTGAGCTGTTGCTGCTGCCCCCACTCAAAGATGGTGAAATTAGGCGATCGCACCCCGCTAGCCGCTACTCGTGGGTGCATGGGGTAAAGCTTGGTTCTACAGTGAACAGCCAAATTGCATAAATCAAAAACCGCCCCTTGCTCAGGACACCTGAGCAAGGGGCGGCAAGAAGCCAGCGCAATTACTTAGCTAGCGATGTAACCATGCATGGTAGATTTGCGGCGGCGCAGGTGTTTGAGAGCCTGTTGCTCTAGCTGGCGCACTCGCTCGCGGCTGATATTCATGCGGTTGCCCACCTTGGCCAGCGACAGCTCGTTGCCATCTTCGAGGCCGTAGCGCAGGGTAATCACCTCTTTCTGCTGAGGGGTAAGCTCAGACAGCAGATTGCGAATATCCTGTTTCAGCGACTCTTGGGCGGTGAAAGTTTCGGGCGAAATGCCGTCGTCTTCCAGCAGCTCTTGCAGCTCGGTGTCCTGGTTGTCGCCGATGCGCACATCCAGCGAAATCGGCTGCCGCGCCAGCACCAAAAACTCGCGAATTTGCTTAGGCTCTAGCTCTAATGCCTCCCCAATCTCGTTGGCGTTGGGGCTACGGCCTAGCTGCTGAGACAGCTCGCGCTGCACTCGCTTGATTTTGTTGAGTTTTTCGGTGATGTGAATCGGCAAGCGAATGGTGCGCGCCTGCTGGGCGATCGCCCGGGTAATGGCCTGACGAATCCACCAGTAGGCGTAGGTTGAAAACTTGTAGCCCTTGGTGGGATCAAATTTCTCAACGCCGCGCTCTAGACCTCATTCAAGGGTGCCCTCTTGAATGAGGTCTAGAAATTCTAGATTGCGCTTCTGGTATTTTTTGGCGATCGCCACGACCAGACGCAGATTCGCCTCAATCATTTTGCGCTTAGCTCGCTCGCCCTGACGCACAGTGTGATTAAGCTTATCTTCGTCTAAACCAGCGGCTTCGGCCCACTCACCTGGGGTTGGTTCATGGCCCAAAGCCCCGGTCAGGCTTTCTTTTTGCTCTAGCAGCGCCATGTAGGCCTGCACCTGCTTACCGAAGATAATTTCCTCTTCGTGGGTGAGCAGCGGTACTCGGCCAATCTCATGGAGGTAGGTTCGTACAGCGTCAGCACTGTAGAGGGGCTTGCTTTTTAACGTACGGGTCTTTGTTTTAGCCATGAGTTAACCTTTGTCCTCCACTGACGATGCAGCAAATACTGAATGCTGAAATCCAAAAACTGATAAAAAAGCGATCACCTTTTAAAAATGCCTGGGCCGAATCACAGAGAGATAGCAAGCTGCTCGGCCTCATATCGGCTTCAAGACTGAATTGAGAGAAATCAATCAAACTGAAGTTCTGTCTTGTACGCGCATCCCTCAGGCTCTAGCAAAATGCGGTGCTACGATTTTCATCGCTGATCGTGAGAGATCAGGACTAAGTTAATCACTCGCAATGCAGAGTTACCCGTCCAACTGTCATCCGGAGGTGTGTCTGCTAAAGCTGCGGCTTAATCAACGGTGCAAAACCTGAGGTCGGTACCGGCGGCTAGAGTCCTCACAGAACTCGAAGCCATTATGAGTTTACTCCTCCAGAATATATCAACTTTCTGGTTGCGTAAAGTGCTACAGATGTAGTTATGCGTCTGACGGGGGTGGGGGTCACTTTGTTTCCCTTAGAGATTTAGGTTAGCCAACGGCAGCGGGACAGTCTGCATCAGATGCTTCAGTTCAAAACTAAAACCCTGCCTGGGCTGATGTCTTTAAGAACATTTCTATTTTCAAGGATCGAGGCGTTTAGACGTGGGGGTTTCCCTCCTGAGAAAACCGAACCTGCTGAACCAAGTAGTCGCAGCCGCCGGTTAAAACTTCTCGATCCTTAATCTACTGAAACTATGTAACAGGGGTGTGTCGGCGGTATGGCAACTCTATGGCGAGTTTGACATCGTACTACAAGCTGTCAACTCCCCTAACCTAAGCTCACCGGTACTGTCACATAACCTGCTAGGGACTGCTCAAAAACCGGTAGACTCAGTGAGATTATTTTTTCATCCCTAAGCATCAGCACCCATGAACAACGGGTTAGACCATCGCCTGCTGGCTACACGACCGGCTCCCATTGGCATTTTCGACAGCGGTGTGGGCGGCCTCACCGTGCTGCGAGAAATCTATCGCCAGTTGCCCAATGAGTCGGTATTGTACTTTGGCGACACGGCGCGACTGCCCTATGGCTCGCGATCGCCCGAAGAGATTCTCTACTTTGTGCGCCAAATCTTGACCTGGATGGCTGACCAGGGAGTCAAGATGGTGATTATGGCCTGCAACACCAGCTCAGCCTTGGCCCTTGATCCGGTGCAGGGTGAGTTTCCCTTTCCGGTGCTGGGGCTGATTCGGCCAGGGGCTCAAGCGGCGGCTTTGCAGGGTCGTCGCATCGGTGTGATTGCGACTCAGGCTACGGTCACCAGCCGCGCCTACACCTATGCCATTCAAGAAATCAACCCGACCTGCCAGGTGTGGGAAGTCGGGTGTCCTAACTTTGTGCCTATTGTCGAGCAAAACCAAATTAAAGATGTCCAGGCTCAGCGTGTTGCCGCTACCTATCTGCAACCGCTAATTGCCGCCAACATCGATACCTTGGTGTACGGCTGTACTCACTACCCTCACCTGGCTCCGGTGCTGAAGCCCATGTTGCCAACCACCATGCAGTATGTTGATCCAGCGATTTCCATGGTGGCGGCCGCCGCTAAAGAACTGGATGCCCTGGGGCTCCGCAGCAGTACCCCTGCCTGGTCGACAGAGTTTTATGTGAGTGGCTCGGCTCTTGAGTTTAGGCGCCTGGCTGTGCAATGGCTGGGGCACCAGCCCACCGTGCGCCAGGTTTGTCTGCCAGAACTGGTGGCTAACCCTAAGGGCTAACCCTGGGAGCGACGCCGGACGCTCAGGCGCTGGGCTAGCACGAGCATGCCGTAGATCAGGAGTAGATAGGCGATCGCTAGCAGCGGAATAACGACTAGAGAAGCAGAATAGGTCATGGTCAGCAGCAGCAGATGAAAGAAGACCGTCAATGCCTGACGAGCCATGGGTACGGTCAAGAGCAGCAGTAGGTGCTGCAAAAACCAGTCCCCTCTCTGCAGAAGGAACGTTGCTCGTCAATAGTTCTGGGCGCTGATACGCCCGTAGAAGCTAGTAAAAACGATCGAGCGCCTAGGAAACCAGTGGAAAACCCACTTAGCACCGCGATCGACTCAATTCAACAAACAAGACAAAGTTCAGACAAAATACTTTGCGAACTCTACTTGTTTTCTTGAGAAATTCTTAAGTTAATCCTATCACGGTATTTTCTCGGCGGGTGAGAAATATGAGGCGTAAAGTCACTTAAATTTTGGGCTAATTTTGCAATCGGTTTGTGCCATTTAACCAGCACTGCGGTACCGGCTTGGAGGGTGTAACGCAGGTCTACCGGCGGGTTTAGTGCTAGTGTCAACGATTGACTAAGCTGCGGCCATCGTCTGTAGGCAACCAAAAAGGCCGAGCTTTTACCAATACTCCTCTTAGGGTTGTCTTAGAATGACGATAGAATATGTAAAAATTCGTAACTTTACCGCTCTTGCCGGGGTCTATGACTTCAGTAACTTCTCTTTTCGCGCCGGTTGAGTCCGACCTTGACCTGATGACCCAAAATCTCAAGGGGCTAGTTGGGTCACGGCATCCCATTTTGTCGGCGGCGGCCGAACACCTGTTTGGCGCTGGGGGCAAGCGGGTGCGTCCAGCTATCGTGCTGCTGCTGTCTAAGGCCACCCTGCCAGGGCAAGAGATCACTCCCAAGCACCGCCGCTTAGCCGAGATTACCGAAATGATCCACACGGCTAGCCTGGTGCATGACGATGTGGTCGATGAAGCCAGCGTGCGGCGCGGAGTACCCACCGTGCACAGTAGCTTTGGCAACCGCATTGCGGTGCTGGCAGGCGATTTTTTGTTTGCCCAGGCCTCGTGGTATTTGGCTAATCTCGACAACTTGCGAGTGGTCAAGCTCCTTTCTCAAGTGATTATGGATCTGGCTGAGGGCGAGATCCAGCAGGGGCTGAACCGCTTTGATACCAGCTTCTCTATGGATGCCTATCTAGATAAAAGCTATTTCAAGACAGCATCGCTGATGGCTAATAGCGCTAAGGCGGCAGGGGTGCTAAGCAACATGTCAGAAACCGTGATCGAGCAGCTCTACGACTACGGTCGGCACTTGGGCCTGGCCTTTCAGATCGTTGACGATATTCTCGACTTCACCAGCTCTGATGAGGTGTTGGGTAAGCCTGCCTGCTCTGATCTCAAGAGTGGTAACTTGACGGCTCCTGTGCTCTATGCGATGGCTGAGTATCCCTTTCTCACCTCTTTGATTGAGCGAGAGTTTTCTGAGGCCGATGATTTTGACCAGGCCATTAACTTGATCCATCAGAGCACCGGCATTTCGCGATCGCGCGAACTTGCGGCCACCCATGCCCGCCTCGCGGCAGCTTGTCTAGAGCACCTGCCCCCTTCCGCCGCTCGCCAGGCTCTCCAAGACCTGACTAGCTACGTGCTGCGGCGGATTTCTTAGGGTAGTAGAGCACCCATGCACGGCTGTAGCTGAATTTCCGGGGCTAGAGCACGTTAGGCTAGGCTGTAAAGGTAGCTCTTAGCGTAAGCCGATGGGCCAGGAAATTGAGCGTAAGTTTTTGGTGGTGGGCGATAGCTGGCGTCAGGATGCCCAGGGTGCACTGATGTGCCAGGGCTACATCCCTACCCAAGATGCGCGAACTGTGCGGGTGCGGCGAGTGGGCGATCGCGCCTACCTCACCCTCAAAGGCCCATCGGTGGGTCTAGTGCGCCCTGAATTTGAGTACCCCATTCCCGTTGCCGATGCCCAAACCATATTGACAACCCTCTGTCAGCCGCCCCTAATCGAAAAAACGCGCTACCGTCTTCCCCTGGGGGCTGTGGTGTGGGAAATAGACGAATTTTTAGGTGAAAATCAGGGATTAATTGTTGCCGAGGTCGAGCTTACCCGTCCCGATCAGGTCATCGACCTGCCCGCCTGGGTAGGGGCAGAGGTGAGCTACGATCCGCGCTACCAAAACTCCAACCTTGCCCGCCACCCCTTCCAACGCTGGAATGCCTAGGACTTGTTGACGGGATACTGCCGCCCCCGCCACTGGGTAGGTCGCCGCAGGGAAGAGAGCCCAATGCGCGCTACCGCTGCCAGGTCAGCCAGGGGCGACAGCCAAAAAGCCCAGGCTCCCGGCGCTCCTTTGAGATCGTAGGCCGTCGCCACCGCCGCCTGCATGCCCAAGCGCATGACGATCAAGCCCACATTCACCACGAGCAAGATCTGTAGCGCCAACGACCACGAGGCGGGTGCAAAGTGTTGAAACGCCCCTAGACCGGGTACGAGCACCCAGGGCAGCCCCTGCACCAGGGCAAGAAACGTCCAATCCCACCAGACCTGAGCGGCTGGAGCCGCATCTTTGAGGTCGAGGGAGCGGCCCCACTCGCGCCAGGTTTCGGCCATACCTTCGTACATGCGAACCTTCAGCAGGCGCGTGCCATCCCAGAAGCCCACTTTGGCACCCTGGGCGGCGGCGTGGCGAGCTAGGGTCACATCGTCGCAAAAAGAGGTAGAGGCGGCCTGGTAACCGTTGAGTTTTTCGAGCAGCGATCGCCGCACCATAAAGCACTGGCCGTTAGCCATCACCCGCTGAGACGAACCACTAGGGCTGCCCGCTGGGCCGAATCGGTACACCAGCGTCATTAGCAAAGCGGGCTGCAACCAAAATTCGCCGGGGTGCTTGAGAATGAACCGAGGCGCGAGGGACACTAGGTCATAGCCCTCGCTATTCATTGCTTTAGCTAAAGCCGCTACTAGGCTGGGCTGAGGTTGGGTATCGGCGTCGATGCCCAACACCCAACTACTAGCAGTCGATGTCTGGCGAAAGCCGTAGTCTAAGGCCCAAGGACGCCCTACCCAACCCTGGGGCAAAGGGTCGTCCTCTAGCAGTCGCAACCGGGGGTCGTCGGCCTGGTAAGCCCTGACCACTGACTGGGTGCCGTCGGTCGATCGGCTGTCGATGACTAAAATTTCCCGCACTTCGTAGCCCTGACGAGTCAACCCCTCCAGGCAGGGGCGGATCCGATCCGCTTCGTTGAGCGTCGGCACCACTACCGAAACTGTGCCTAGCAGATCGAGGGTGGGGGACGCCGGGGCCAGGGGTGGCTTGCGAAAGGGCCCCTGCATTAACCGCGACAGCAGTACCGCCACCATCGGCAATTGCACCAACAGCAGCACGACCGCTACAAAACTTGGCCAGGGAAATAGGGCGGCCACATCAGTGGGCAAGGGAATACCTCAAAAACGGACGTTAAAACTATGGAGCCTACTGACTGTAGACTCACACAGCTCAATTTCAGAATATTTGGCCTCGGATAGTATCTACTATCCGAGGCCAATGGGCTAATCTCCAAAAATTAGCGGAGATTAGAGTGCGCTACTTAAGAACCCTTAGTTGCCGCTACCGGAGCTTCAATGACCTGGGTAGGTTCAACGAAGTCCTCTAACAAACCTTCTTGGGCAGTGGCACGCCAACAGAGCACTGCAGGCAGGGCCCCAGTCAAAATACCCAGAGCGATCGGGACGTAGAAGCCAGCGGCTAGACTCATCACCAGGGCAAAACCAAAGTTGGCCAGGTATACGACTAGGGGTAGGGTGAGTTGCCCCTGGTCTAGCTCAGGCGAGAATTTGAAGGTTTTCCAGAGACCCAGGGCTAAGCCTATAAAGACGACTCCAGTGCCGAGCCAACCCGCAAAATTTTGGTAGGGCATACCAAAGAATGCGCCGGGTTCGTGCCAATACCAGAAGGGCAGAGCGGTCTGGCTCATGGCTGGATCAAGCACAAAATCCCAGGAGGTGAGAAGAATAGAGCCTAGAAATATGGCGGCTAGCGATCGCGCCCAGTTATAGCGGCCAGCACCGCCCCCAGCGGCCAAACCGCTGCGAGCCAGCAAAAACGATGCCAGACCCAAATAAAACCACGACAGCGGAATGGTAAAAGGTACGAGACCGGCTACTTTGTAGCCCAACCCGTTGAGATAGCTGTAGTGGCCGAAGGGAAAACCAGTGCTGGTGCCCAGCAGCTCACTCGTGAGCGAAACGCCGACTGCTGCGATCGCAAACGTAATCAAGCTCCCCAGTCCTAGAGTGCGATAGGCGTACAGGGCCACTGCCACAGTTCCTAGCAAAATGTAGCCAACGCCGCCCCCGGCCATGCTCCACCGGAAGAGGGTGGGCCCTGCCGGTAAGTATTCTAGGATGCCAGGGTGAGGCACCACCCACAGCAGCCCGGCCAAGCCAAAGGCCATGGCGACAATGTGACCGTATAGGCAAAACCGCTCGATGGCTAAAAGATTTCTCATGGTAATTCCTAGATACCGCTGGTCGGGCTGTGTAGCTCGACCTCTAACTGTTCTTCATAAATGAGGGCTGAGCAACAGCCATAGTTGCAATCGTCGCTTAAATCATAAGTTTTGTAAATGGTGAGTTTTGAAGCCTCTCTAACGCTGAATCCTTTTCTCTTCACAAAGAAGTTCTACTTGTTTAGAAGCCAGCCGACGCAGCTCCCGCCTCGCCAAGGGGCAGTGTGGAAATCCGGAAAATCGGCTAGGATGACGGCATACAGGTCAGATCTCTGAGATCCTATGGCACCTATGACGACCCCTGGCCATACCCTAACAGTAAGGCCGCTGCAATATCGCGATTTAGACGACCTAAAGCAGTGGCAGCCAGAGGATCTGGAAGCTGGCGGTGACCTTGACGCTGCCGAGGCCATTGTGACATGGCTAGATCATCAGCGCCGTTGGTATGGCCCCCTTAAAGTCTTAAGCTGGCTGCCTCGCTCTGTGCAACAGCAAAGTCAGACCACCTTCGTAGCCGAGCGCCAAAAGTGTTTGGTGGGGTTTATTCAGGTGTCGCCGTTCAATCAAACTCGCAGCACTTGGCGAGTGGAGCAGGTGGTTATCAACCGTCGCGCCTTGGCCGATACGGCGACCTCTGGGTACGTGGCTGCTTCAGGCTACATGGACGTTGGTTCAAGGCTGCTGCGTCACTGCTTTGAGGTGCTTTGGGAAGCCAGGACCTGGATGCTCGAAGTGGATGTCAACCACACCTCAGCCCTGGCGCTCTATCGCTTCAACGGGTTTCAGCCTCTCGCTCAGATGACCTATTGGGAAATGGCGGCTGAGCAGATCGAAGCCCTGGCTCAGCGTGAGGCCGATTTACCGAATCTGCTGCCGATTAGCAACGCCGACTCGCAGCTTTTGTATCAGCTGGACACAGCTTCTATGCCGCCGCTGGTGCGTCAGGTGTTTGATCACCAAATCCAAGACTTTAAGACCGGACTGTTGGGCAGTGTTTCTGCCACCGCCGATCGCCTGGTCAACCAGGTAGAAACCGTCAGCGCCTACGTATTTGAGCAGCAGCGAAAAGCGGCGATCGGCCAATTTAAGCTCGCTATTTCCCGCGATGGACAGCAGCCCCACGAGGCAGGATTAACGGTGCACCCGGCTTATACCTGGCTCTACCCTGAGCTGATGACGCAGATGGCCAAAATTTTGCAGCCCTTCCCGGCTCAGTCTCTACGGCTGACCTCCCTCGATTATCAACCCGAGCGAGAGGAGTGCTTTACTCAAATCCAAGCGACTCCTGAGTCCCACGCGCTGCTGATGTCGCGATCGGTGTGGCACAAAGTGCGCGAAGCTCGCCACCTTTCCCTAGAGGGGCTACAGCTATCGGATGTGTTCACGGGGTTACAGCCTGCGGGCAAGCCGGTGCCTGGGCGCATGACCTGGTCGGCAGGGCGTTGGCAGGCTGTGCTGGGGCAAAAGCATAATGCCGATGCCGATGGGCCTGCTGAAGGCGATCGCTGAGGTTCTACAAGGCTATGGTGCTGATTTCAGCCCTGGGTTTAGACATCGGTCGGCGGCGCATTGGGGTCGCGGGTTGCGATGGCACGGGTCTGATTGCTACTGGGCTGACGACACTACAGCGGCGATCGTTTCAAGATCTAGTGGCCGATTTGCGGCACTTTGTCACAGTTCGACAGGCACAAGTGTTAGTGGTGGGGTTGCCCCTAACTATGGATGGGGAAGAGGGTTTTCAGGCTCGCCAAGTGCGCAAGGTGGCCGAGGGCCTCAGTCAGGCCTTGGCGCTGCCTGTGGTCTATGTCGACGAGCGCCTGAGTTCTGTAGAAGCAGAGCATCTAATGCGTGCCGCAGGTCATTCTGTAGCCCAGGAAAAGGCCCTAATTGACCGCAAAGCGGCTGCCATCATCCTGCAGCGCTGGCTAGATGAACGGCGCTCATCGTAATCAGACGTAACCGAATGGGATATTCTGATAACACTGTTCAGTGTTCATACTGGGCTGCGGTGTTGACCCACTGCACCCGGTTACCGATAAAAGAGTAGCCTCCATGGCGGATAACACCCAACCCATTGACGAGTCAGCCGTAGTTCTCACCGATGACGCTGGGCGGTTTTTGCCCTGTCAGGTAGAGCAGAGTTTTCAGCTCAACGATCGCGAATACCTGCTTTTGCTGCCCATTGATGCCCCCATCGAAATTTTTGTTTGGCAGCAAGATGACAATGACGACGACGTCCTAATGGATGTGGAAGAAGAGGAAATCGATCAGGTCTTTCTTACTGCTAAGGCTGTGCTGGCTGAGCAAAATTTGACCCTCCAGCGTACTGCCATTACTCTGACGGCCTCGGGAGAGGTTCCCGAAGCTGAGGAAGATAACTGCCTCACCCTAGAGCTAGATGACCTCGATGACGCCGGTAATCCCGTCACCGAAGAGTTTCAGATTCTGGCAACCTGCTTCTATGACGATGAAGAATATACGCTGTGTACGCCCCTCGACCCACTGCTGATTTTTGCTCATCGCACCAGTGACGGCTCGCTAGAGGTGGTGACCCCAGAAGAATTTCAAACCATTCGCGGTGGCCTAGAGGAAAAACTGTTTGATCTACTAGATTAAAGACGTCCGTAACGGCGATTATCGATAGTGCAATCATGGCTAAAGGTTCACGCTGGGTTCGGTGGAGTTTTTTAGGACTATTGGTGCCCCTGGCAGCAGGCGTTGCCGCCTGGCAAGGCTGGGCCTGGTGGAGCTGGGCCAATCAACCGGTCAGCGAAACCGCTGCCGAAACCACGCCTCAAACGGTGCAAATTCAAATTCCACCGGGCACTCCAGGCCAGCAAATTGGCCAAGATCTAGAAGCGGCTGGTCTGATTCGCTCGGCCCTAGCTTGGAAGCTGTGGTCGCGCTGGCAAACCTGGCAAAATGCCGAGGGTGGGTTTCAGGCGGGCACCTATGCTCTAAACCCAGCTGACTCGATGACTGCGATCGCTGACGTGATCCGCAGTGGTCAAGTCGTGCAGACCTCGTTTACGGTGCCTGAGGGCTGGAACCGCCGCCAAATGGCGACCTACTTTGAGGGGGAGGGATTGTTCTCCGCCGATGCCTTTCTATCAGCCACCGAGCAAGCGTCAAAAGATTCATACCCCTGGCTGCCCGATGGCATTCCTCACGTCGAGGGCTTTCTATTCCCTGACACCTACCAGCTTCCAGCCGAGGGGGTGACCCCGGAGTCGGTGGTCAATGCCATGCTGAGCCGTTTTGAGACGGTAGCGCTACCGGTCTACCA
The DNA here is from genome assembly GCA_031425055.1 of Phormidium sp. VAR_61_metabat_6. Classification (GTDB taxonomy): domain Bacteria; phylum Cyanobacteriota; class Cyanobacteriia; order Phormidesmidales; family Phormidesmidaceae; genus Nodosilinea. The sequence goes on along the minus strand of JANPIO010000326.1, from coordinate 16,266 downwards.
ACAGGCGACGACTGACCTAACGCTTTTGGAGTGGGCTACCCTAGCCAGTATCGTTGAGAAAGAAGCTGTGATTGCCGATGAGCGTGGCACCATTGCTGGCGTCTTTACCAACCGGCTCAAGCAGAACATGCCTCTAGGGGCCGACCCCACGGTCGAATATGGGTTGGGCATTGTGCAGACACCTGAGCAGCCCCTAACCTGGACTCAGGTGGGCACTCCTTCGCCCTACAACACTTACATCAACCCAGGATTACCACCGACGCCGATCGCTAGCGCGGGTAAAGCCAGTTTAGAAGCGGCTCTAGCCCCCGAGGCTACCGACTACCTATTTTTTGTGGCTCGCTACGACGGTACCCATGTGTTTAGCCGCACATTGACAGAGCACGAAGCCGCCCGCGACGCGATTCGCGCCACCATCGATAACTAGCCCCGATTTGTTTCTGCTAGATTCCTCTGTGCGATCGCCGGGGTTCAACTACTGAAACTATGTTGCTGCTGGCATTTCAAGCAGCTTGAGGCCGTCGATCTAGACTATGCTACGTTTGGGGCTATGGTTTTTTTATGTCGTTTGCTCGCCTGCTGCAACCCGATCTAGTGCTGGACGGCAACGTCTTGGCGATTTCCCCTGAACTGCTGGCTCAGCACAATCTGAAGGGGCTCATTCTGGATGTAGACGATACCCTAGTACCTCTGCGCCAGGCTGAAACCAACCCTGACCTAGCCAACTGGATGCATCAAATGAAGGCCATTGCGACGGTATGGCTGGTGAGCAACAATGTCAACGCCCACCGCATCAGTCGTATTGCCGCGTTGTTTGATGTGCCTTATCTAACCAGTGCTGGCAAGCCCTCAGGCCGCAAACTGAAGCTGGCCTTGGCGGCTATGGATCTTCCTGTAGATCAGGTAGCTATGGTGGGCGATCGCCTGTTCACCGATGTTTTGGCTGGCAACCGAGTGGGCTTGTTTACCATTTTGGTCAACCCTATGCCGGGGCTCAACCAGATAGCGCGCACTTCGCCCTTAAGGACGCTTGAGGTGATGATCTCCCAATATTTTGGGGTCACTTTTTGAGGTTGGCGGCTCAAACGTTAGCTTAATATATCTAAAAAAAGTTTACGCATCGCAATCTCTTCGGTGAGAAACTTCGTAAGGCTAAATATAAAGAAAACCTTAGGGTTAACTTGAAACCTGAGCACCGCTGCCATAGTGGCACTGCATAAACAGGGGCCAGTTTAATATAGGCTCTTAAATTTAATAGGCCGTTTTTGGGTGTTGACTTTCGGGTTGGCACCCAAAGTTTTTAGAGGGCTCCAATGTCCATCCAGGCCGCTCTTTAGCCAACACTACTATGCTCTGCGTCTAGGTCGATTGTTATACTGCCAGGGCTATCCCTACTGACACTGCCCGCCCGTGAGCTCAGTTCAAACCCTAGTGGTCAAAATCGGTACTTCTAGCCTGACTGGCACTAGCACTGGTCAGTTTGCCCTCTCTACCCTGGCTGGCCTGGTCGAAACCCTCTGCACTCTGCGTCAGCAGGGACACCAGGTTGTTTTGGTCTCCTCAGGGGCCGTGGGCATTGGCTGCCGCCGCCTCAATCTGGCTGAGCGCCCCAAAACTCTGGCGATGAAGCAGGCCGTAGCAGCAGTGGGGCAAGGACGCCTCATGCGCATCTACGATGACTTGTTTTCGGCCCTAAACCAGCCCATTGCTCAGGTACTGCTGACCCGCAGCGATCTGGCCCAGCGATCGCGCTATGTCAACAGCTACCGCACCTTTCGACAGCTGTTGCAGATGGGCGTGATTCCCATCGTCAACGAGAATGACACTGTTGCCGTGGAAGAACTCAAGTTTGGCGATAATGATACCCTCTCGGCCTTGGTCGCCAGCCTGATTGGGGCTCAGTGGCTATTTCTACTCACCGATGTCGACCGCCTGTATTCTGCTGATCCCCGCTCTAACCCTGAGGCTCAGCCGATTATTGCGATCGATCGATTGGCAGACATTCAAGCGCTCAAGGCGGTAGCGGGCGGGCAGGGATCGGCCTGGGGTACGGGCGGTATGCTAACTAAGCTAGAAGCGGCTCAAATCGCTACTACGGCAGGGGTACGCACCGTCATTACTGATGGTCGCCAGCCTCAAAATGTGATCAAGGCGATCGCGGGAGAGGCGGTGGGTACACAATTTGCCCCATCGCCTCGACCTAGCCGTGCCCGCAAGCGCTGGATTGCCGCTGGCCTTGCTCCCTCAGGCCGCCTTTACTTAGACCAGGGTGCAACCCAGGCTATTGTGCAGGGGGGAAAGTCGCTCTTAGCCGCTGGTATTACCCGGTTAGAGGGCGACTTTGAGGCCCAAGATGCCGTCTTGGTCTGTGCTGCCAGCGGCGAAGATATTGCCAGGGGCATTATCAACTACAGTGCTCAAGATCTCACCCAAATTCTGGGCCGTCGGTCAGAAGATATTCCCGCTATCCTAGGCTACGCTGGAGCCGATACAGTGATCCATCGCGACAACCTAGTGATTGCTACAGATACTGAGGTCGAGGAGGGCAGTGATCTGTAGGGTGATTGATGCTAAAAAGCACCTCTGCGATCGAGCAATACTGTGACCGTTTTGAGAATGACTTGAAGGTCGTACCAGGGCGACCAGACAGCCTGGTACTGCAAATCTAGGTGCACAATTTCTTCAAAGTCTTTGATGGCTGAGCGGCCGCTGATTTGCCACTGTCCTGTGATGCCCGGCTTAACATCAAGTCGCCGCCAGTGGTGAGGGCTGTAGCGAGAGACCTCATCCTCTGTGGGGGGGCGAGTGCCAACCAGGCTCATATCGCCTTTGAGTACATTCCAAAACTGTGGAAACTCGTCTAAACTTGTTTTTCGCAAAACACGGCCAACTTGGGTGATGCGAGGATCGTTTTCGTTTTTAAAGATCAGCCCCTGGGCTTGATTGGATACTGTCTTCTTAAGGGCATCAGCATTTTGCACCATGGAGCGGAATTTCCAGATGGTGAAAGGCTTACCCTTGAGGCCGTAGCGGGTTTGGGCGTAGAAAATAGGGCCGGGGCTATCTAACCTGATGGCTAGGGCAACTGGCAGCGCTACCAAAACCAGTATGGCTAATCCTACCAGGGCACCCAAAATATCTATAGAACGCTTGATTAGGCACCGGGCCGACGGATGGGCAATAGATATAGAAGTCTCTGGAGGAGCGCTTCCAGAGCTATCTGTCTGAAGGGATAACATGGTAGACCCTGTTGACGGAACGCGTGTGCTGAGATGCTTGAAAAATTTATACCAATTTGTCCGCAGATACGCTTAGAAATTGAGTAAGTTTGTGCTTTTTTTTACGTAAATGCTGCTTTAGCAGAAATTGTACTGGAACTGAGGGGCAATCTGTGTAACCTTTGTCACAAAAAGATTACCGTATAAGTACATATGGGTTCATGTGCACACTATCAGTCTGGGAAGGTCAAATCTGGCCGTAGAGAACACCCTTCGCAAAATCTTACTAGAGCGCCAACAGACATAAATTTTGTGTAAAGCTTTTGACTCAGCGCTAGCTGTCGCCGCTCGTGCGGGCTAAAAAACACGCTTTAGATTGTGAGTCTGAAGAGATCAGATACTAAGATAAAGCCTACAGCCAGCTTGGGCACCCCCGGAAAGGATTTGATTGCATGGTCGCGGCAGACAATATAGCCGAGGTTTGGTTGTCCCGTTTACGGGAGGACTTTCCCAATCAGCCCCAGTCAATTTGTCAAAGCGTTGTTAGCTGGCTATTGGGAGAATCGCCAGAGCGGTTGGCTACCCTGGCTGATGCTGACCTCAAGATCGCCCGTCAGGCGATTGAGTATCGCTACCGCATTTTGCAGCAGCGCTATTGGGATGTGAGCCCAGAACAGGGCTATCAGCGGCTGATCAAGCGGCTCAGCAGTCTGTTGTTGATTCGCAACAAGGTTAAGACCTGGATTGCGCTCAGCCGCGATCGCCGCCGCACTGTGGTCGATGTGATCCAGGAAGTGATTCAAGAGATGATGCGCAGCGATCGCCACCTAGCCCAGCAGCTCAAGTGGATCTCGACCTGCACCCCAAACTCACGGCTGCGCAATCTGCTCATGCTGGCCAGCATTGAAGAGTACTGCCTGCGCCCCATCCGCAACCAGCCCTTAATCATTTATCGCTTTGTCAACTATCTGCGTCGTAGCCAAAAGGGCGGCATGACCCAGGTGCCCACAGGAGAACTGATTCGCCTGGTTTCTGACGAGATTGCCCCCAACGACAGCGAAGACTCTCTCAGCCTGCTCGATGTCGAGGCCTGGAACCAGTATCAGGACGAGCAAACCGAACTGGAGCAGCAGAGTATGCGCCAGCAGGTCAAAAACTCCTTTGTTAACTACCTCAGCCGCAATCTTGACGACACGGCGGCTCGGTGGCTAGAACTACACCTCAACGGTCTCTCCCAAGATCAGATTGCCCAGGCGCTGGGCATGCCCGTGCAGCAGGTCTATCGCCTGCGCGAAAAAATTAGCTACCACGCGATTCGAATTTTTGCCCTGCGAGAGCAGCCAGCCATGGTGCTGGACTGGCTAAAAACCTCGCTGCAGGAGCATAACTTTGGTCTTACCCCGGCCCAGTGGGATGACTTCTGGCAAGATCTCTCCCCAGAAGAACAAGCAATCTTGACCGCCTACAAGGCGGAACATCCCCCCGACGACTTAGCCCGCCGTCTCGGACTCAAGAGTCGGCAAATTCAGGCTCAGTGGGTGCAGCTTTACCTACGAGCTCAGGAGTTGCGTACCCAGTCAGAAGGATAGCTGTAGTTTTTCTAGGATTGTGATGGTCAACGACCGACCCTAAAGGGCCAGCGCCCGGGGCCCATCAGTACTCCATAGCGGGGGCTAAACAAAAATGCCAGGGCAAACAGCGTCGATACCACCATCACAATGGCCGGGCCGGAGGGTAGGTTGAGGTAATAGCTCAAGTACATGCCGCTGACGCTCGAAAACACCCCTACCCCCGCGCCCAGCAGCATGACCTGGTGTAGACGGGGTACCAGCAGGTAGGCCGTGGCCCCTGGCGCAATCAGCAGCGACAGCACTAGAATGACTCCTACCACCTTCATGCTGGCCACTACGGTGAGGGCAATCAGCACCATCAGCCCGGCCTGGAGCAGCCCCGTGGGCAGGCCACTGGCCTTGGCTCCGAGGGGGTCAAAGCTGTAGAACAGTAGCTCTTTGTAGAGCAGCACCACGATCAGAAGCACTAGGGCGGCAATAATGGCCGTATCGCGCACTTCCTGCGCCGTGACGCCCAAAATGTTGCCAAAGAGAAAGTGGTTGAGGTCGATCTTGTTGTCTTTTTGGATGGTGGTGATTAGCGTTATGCCTAGGGCAAAAAAGGCCGAGAAGACCAGGCCCATGGCGGCGTCTTCTTTAATCGGCGATCGCGTGTGAATCCAGCCAATAATGACGGTGCTGAGCACTCCAGCGATGAAAGCGCCGATAAAAATATTGACGCCCAGCAAGAACGCGATCGCCAGCCCCGGCAGCACCGAGTGGCTAATGGCATCGCCCAGCAGGGCCAAGCGCTGCACCATCAGGTAGCTGCCTACTACTGAGCAAATGATCCCCACCATGATCGCCACCGCCAGGGATCGCTGCATAAAGGCATACTGCAATGGCTCAGTCAGCCCGTTCAGCAATGCCAGATCAGGCGACATGGCCAAAGAAGCCCACATGGCCACCATAGGCACGGGTCATATTGTCGCGGGTGAGCACCCAGTCGCGGGGGCCAGTGGCAATCAGTTCTTTGTTGAGGAGAATGAGCTGATCAAAGTTCATAATCGACTCGCCCAGGTCGTGGTTGACCACCAGAACAATTTTGCCCGCAGCAGCCAGCTCGCGGAAAATTGTGTAAATCACATCCTCAGTCTTCTGATCGACCCCAACAAAGGGCTCGTCAAAACAAAAGATGTCGGCTTCTTGGGCCAGGGCGCGGGCCAAAAACACCCGCTGTTGCTGACCACCGGAGAGGGCGCCAATGGGGCGATCGCAAAACTCAGCCATGCCCACTCGTTCTAGGGCTTCTTTGGCAATTTGGCGGCTAGCTGCTGAAAACCGATTCAACCAGCCGGTTTTTTTCACCCGGCCCATCATCACCACATCCCAAACGGTGGCGGGGAATGTCCAGTCGATCTGCGATCGCTGGGGCACATAGGCCACCCGACCGAGCTGGTGAGCTAAGGCATCGTCACCGTAGGTGACTCGTCCAGTCACCAAGGGCATCAGCCCTAGCATGGCCTTGATCAGGGTGCTTTTGCCCGCACCGTTGGGGCCAAAAACGCCCACTAGCTTGCCGGGACGCAGGGTGAGGTTGATGTTGCGCAGGGCCTGCACGTCACGGTAGTTGACGCTCAGGTGGTCGATGGTGATGCAAGGAGCAGGAGCCATACTGGTATCTCTAACGCAGGGATGAGGAGCTGCAATCGTAAAAATGAAATGATTATGAAATGTATTGTATCGTAAAAATGAAATGATTATGAAAAGCGGCTTATGCAACGCATGAATCTGTATCCAAGGTATGGAAGAACAGCCGCTGTGGTATTGCTCCTAGGGCTGGGATTGGTAAGCTGTGACTCTGCTCTACAGTCAGAAATTGCGCCCGGCGAGGCCGATGATTCACGTCCTGCTGTGGTGGCTACCAGTACCCTGATTGCCGACTGGGTGGCCGAAGTAGGAGGCGATCAAGTGGCTCTGACCAGCATTTTGCAGCCCGGCACCGACCCCCATATCTATGAGCCTGTGCCCGCTGACACCATTGCCTTTGAAGACGCCGACCTGATTTTCTACAATGGCTATAACCTGGAACCCAACCTGGTGCGGCTGCTCAATGCAGCTGGAGTAGACGCCCAGCGGGTAGCTGTAGGTGAGGTGGTGCCGCCCCTAGATTTGCAAAAGGGGACAACCACCGTACCCGATCCCCACGTGTGGGGCGATGTGAGTAATGCGGTGCCTATGGTCGAAACAATTCGAGATCAGCTGATTGAGCTAGCCCCCGACCAGGCAGAATTGTTTACCGCTAACGCCGCTGCCTACATTGCCGACCTTGAGCAGCTCCACGGCTGGGTCGAGATCCAAACGGCCACCATTCCCCCGGAGCAACGGCAGTTGGTCACTACCCACGATGCTTTTCAGTACTATGCCAGTGCCTATGGTCTCACCGTGGCGGGCACCCTGATTGGTCTGAGCACCGAGGAGCAGCCTAGTGCCCGCACCGTGCAGCAGTTGGTCGTGTCCATCCAGGGGTTGGGAGTGCCCGCGATTTTTGCTGAAACCACCATCAATCCCCAGCTGATTGCCACTGTGGCCAACGAATCTGGGGTGGTTTTGGCACCCCAAGCCCTCTATTCTGACTCTATTGGTGCACCCGGCAGCGACGGGGATAGCTATCTGAAGATGGTGGTGGCCAACACGCGATCGATCGTTGAAAACCTGGGCGGCACAGTGTCAGAGCCCCCCTTTTGAGCGATCGCCCTGCTAGGGGGTGGCAGCGGCACTGGGGGGTACCCCTTCAAGCACCACCAGCGCTTCGATCACCTTTTTCACCAGGGGAGCAGCGACCGTTGAGCCGTAGGCATCGTCTCCCTGGGGTTCGTCGATGACGGCCAGCACCACATATCGGGGTGCCTCGATGGGTAAAACGCCCACGAAGCTGGTAACTCGGCCTCGGCCATAGCCCCCGGACACGGTCGCCTTTTGGGCCGTACCGGTTTTGCCTCCAATGCGGTAGCCGGGCAGCTTAGCCGCATCGCCAGTGCCCTCGCTGACGACAGCCTCCATCATGGTGAGCACCTGCTGGGTGGTTTGGGGCGAAAAGACAGTCTTAGGCTGGGCACGATCTGGAGTCCACACCTCATTGCCATCGGCGGTAACCATGCCGCTAACCACGTGGGGCGTGACCAGCTTGCCGCCGTTGGCCAGGGTGCCCAGCAGTTGCAGCATCTTAATGGGTGACAGCGAAAAGCCCTGACCGAAGGCGGTGGTGGCTGACTCGACTCGGCTGCGAACAAACTGCTCGCGGTCTTTCATCTGAGCGGTGGCTTCTGCAGGTAGATCTATGCCGGTGGGGCGATCGAGGCTGAGTCGCTGCAGCCAGCTAAAGTAGTCGGCGGCGGGCATTTTCTGCATAATGCGCACCATGCCCACGTTGCTGGAATACTTCAGCACGTCAGTGATGGAGATCGGTCCCCGACCGCCAGCGGTGGCGTAGTCATGGTTTCTGATCTTCCACTCGCCAAACTGCATTTGACCGCTGTCGTTGACGACTTCGTCGGGGCTGATCAGTCCGGCTTCTAGGGCGATCGCAATGTTGATCGGCTTAAAGGTAGAGCCGGGTTCGTAGAGATCGCTCACTGCCCAGGTCTTGAGGGCTTCGGGGTCGGTTTTGAAATACTGGTTGGGGTCGTAGGTGGGCACACTGGCCAGGGCCAGCATCTCACCTGTTTGGGCCTCCATGACCATCACGGTGCCCCGTTTGGCGCTGTGGCGATCGACCACCGCCTGTAGCTCCTGCTGGGCACTCCGCTGGAGCCGACTGTCGAGGGTGAGACGCAGGCTGGCGGTTCTGCCTGGCTCTGAGCTAGCGGTGCTGCTCTCAGCATCTATATCAGTACTAGGCTGATCTACGGAGCTAGCAGCGGTGACCTCGGCGGTGGCCCCCGGTGTTGGAGGCCCATAGGTTTCTAACGGAGTTTCTGTCTCAGCTGGAGATGCTGCTTTGGTGGGCACAAGAGTCAGCTGATCCTGATAGGCAATTTCTAAGCCCGCCTGGGGCTGCCCGTCAAAATTGACAAAGCCGACAATGGGAGCAAACAACTGCTGCTGTGGATAAAAGCGCTGCTGTTGGGGGGTTAGTTCGAGACCGTTGAGGCGCAAAGCGCGCAGGCGATCGACCGTTGCTTCAGGTAGCCCATCGGCCAGGCGAATACCGGTCGGCTGCTGGTTCAACTGGCTAATGAGGCCAGACTCAGGGCTTTCTAGCAGCGGGCTGAGGGTCGCTGCCATCTCTGGGATCGATAGATCAAAAAGCTGAGGGTGGGCATAGAGCGTATAGACCACGCGATCGACGGCAATCACATTGCCCTGCCGATCGGTAATGGAGTGCCGCACCTGCCGCTGCACCGGCGATGTGAGCCGCTGCTGCTGAGCCAAACTAGATAGGCTGTCGCCCTGGGCTAGCTGTAGCCAGGCTAACCGCCCTGCGATCGCAACCAGCGACAGCACCAGCAACCCCCAAACCAGCAATATTCTGACCCGGTTGACTGATGGGTTGAAGGGAACCACCGCCGGTGGGCGAGGCTGAGGCGGTTTGCGGCGACGGCGACGACGGGTAGAGTAGGCACTAGCCATGGGTGTAACACAGGTAAACGGTGAGGCTAGGGCCTAGTAACCTAAAGGGACATCTACCTTGGGTAGCGCCAAGCGTCCCATCCGCGAGGTTGGTACGGGAGTCGGCATCGCCACAGCAGCCTGCTGCGCGGGCTTGAGAAAGATGACGCTGCCCGGCTGAGGGGGCTGAAACCCCATTTCACTTCCTTCTACCTGCTGGGCCAGGTGGTTTTTGAGTACTTCGTTGGCGGTGGTGAGCTGCTGCTCGTTGCGCTGCAATCGATTGAGCTGCTGACTGGCCTGGTTGAGCTGGCGATTGATATAGACCGACGTGCCATAGCTCAACAAGGTCAGCGCTACTAAAGATGTGGCCAACGCTGACGACACCAAGTGCAGCTGGGTCAGTCGCCGCACCACTGGGCTAGGAGAAGCTAAGCCTGGAGCCTGAGGCAGCACCACGGGCGCAGAAATCTCTGGCCTGGTTCTTGCTGGTTGAGTGACAGAGACTTGGGCATGTGCTGTCGCTGCCCTAGGCCGAGAGGGCACCGGACGGGGCACATAGGATTTCAGCGCAGCGGACATAGATGACCCACACCAGTAATGAAACTGAAGTCAGGATACTGCATTCTGAAAAAATTGAGCCACCAACCGGCAAAATGAACGCGGCATTTAAAGGCTGAAGTTTGGGGGCCAAAAACTAGGATTAATCTATTGAATCTTGAACCCTTCGACAGCAATAAATGACGTTTATATGCGTCTACAGCTTTGTGCCGCACTCTGAGCAGAAGTTGCTGGTTGAGATATTTTGGTGCCCACAGCTAACACAGGGTGTCAGACCTGTAGCGCTGCCAGTGCCATGCACCTCAGGTAGACCGATCATCTGGTGATTGCCTTTACCTGGGGCCACCATGGGGTAGCAGTTTTCATTGCGGCGCACGCGCACGTCGAGCAAGACAGGGCCGTCGTGGGCTAGCATAGCCGCCACAGTTTGGGTGAGCTGGTCGCGATCGCGCACCAGCATGCCCTTGATGCCATAGGCCTGGGCCAGCACCTCAAAGTTGGGCATACCCACTTCCATATTAGAAGAGGAGTAGCGTTCGCCGTGGAAGGCCTGCTGCCACTGGCGCACCATGCCCTGCCAGCCGTTGTTCACAATCACCGTCTTGACTGGAATGTTGTACTGAGCCAGGGTGCCTAGCTCTTGCAGGTTCATCTGAAAACTGGCGTCGCCGCTGATGCAGATCACGGTTTCGTTGGGCAGCGCCACCTGCACCCCCAGGGCGGCGGGCATGCCGAAGCCCATGGTGCCCAGACCGGCGCTTGATACCCACTGGCGGGGGCCATTCTTTAAGAACTGAGCTGACCACATCTGGTGCTGGCCCACATCGGTGGTGAAGTAGGCGTGGGGAGCCTGAATGGCCAGTTCGTGGATCACTTCCTGGGGAGACAGCTCGTCGGGATAGGTGGGCACCACCAGAGGATAGTCGCGCTTCCAGCGGTCGATGCGATCGCGCCAGGCTGCCGTTTGGTTAGGAGGGGGCAGCTGATTTTCTTCCTCTAGGCGGCTGAGCATGGTGGTCAACACCTGCTTTACATCGCCCACAATCGGCACCTGAGGAGCGCGATTTTTGCCCACCTCAGCCGGGTCAATATCGATATGGATGACCTGGGCGCGGGAGGCAAACTCGTCTAGCTTGCCGGTCACGCGATCGTCAAAGCGAGCGCCGACAGCAATCAGCAGATCGCACTCGCTGACGGCAAAGTTGGCGTAGGCGGTGCCGTGCATACCCAGCATGCCGAGGGCCAAAGGGTGATGCTCATCAAAGGCTCCCTTACCCATCAGCGTAGTGGTCACGGGAATTTGAAAATAGTCTGCCAGTCGGCGAATTTCGGCATGGGCACCAGCGGTAATGGCACCGCCGCCCACATAGAGCAATGGGCGTTCACTCTGGCGCAGCAGGCGCAGAGCTGGATTCACCTGGCGGGGGTTTCCCTTGACGGTAGGTTTGTAACCGGGCAGATTGACCTGGCCAGGCTCTACGGGCACGTAGTCAAATTCTGCTAGACCGATGTCTTTGGGGATGTCGATCAGCACTGGGCCAGGGCGACCGGTCTGGGCAATGTAAAAGGCCTCCGCCACCATGCGCGGAATCTGCTCAGGGGTGCGAGCGACGTAGGAATGCTTGACCAAGGGCAGCGTAATGCCAAAGATATCGGTCTCTTGAAAAGCGTCGCTGCCGATCGCATGGCTAGGCACCTGGCCCGTAATCACCACCATGGGGATTGAGTCCATCTGGGCCGTGGCAATGCCGGTCACCAGGTTGGTAGCGCCAGGGCCAGAGGTGCCAAAGCAAACGCCTACTTTCCCTGTGGCGCGAGCGTAGCCGTCAGCGGCATGGGCTCCGCCCTGCTCATGGCGCACTAGGATATGACTAATCCCCCCAGCGGCTTCGGCGCGGTAGAGCTCGTCGTAGATGGGCAAAATAGCCCCGCCCGGATAGCCAAAAATATGCTCTACCCCATGCCGTCTAAGGCTGTCGATCAGGGCAAAAGCGCCAGAGGCGCGGCGCACCAGGACACTGTTAGGAGCGGCAATGGGAGTTGTCATAGCGGCGGGTGCTTGAGTTGGGCTAGGGCTAGATTGCATTAGTTTAAGAAGAAAATAAAGTCAGAACATTTTCTCCCTCAGGCCACACGGGCAGTGAACTGGCTCACCGCCGCTGCTTTACAGGAATTGTGGTGCTAAATGCTGTTAAATGAAGAACATTTCCTCTCATATTAGCAGCAGAGACCAGGGTCATCGTTGCCGCAGGGCTGACTTTAGGCTGCTGGTTATAAAGTGTTGATATTTAACTCTGGGCGGGTGGTGTAGCGATCGATAGCGTGGCGCGATCGCAGGCAAAGAAAATCGGCGGCGGTCAGGCGTTCCTGAGCTTTCCCTGGTGCCGTGGCCCAACCCACTACCGACTGAGGCTGCTGCCACAAGTGGAGATGCGGCACGGCTGGGTCTGCGTAAAAATCGACATCTCCTGCGCCCAAACAGCGGGAAGTGTGGTGGGTGATGCGATCGTGGCTGAGTCGGTACGTTGGCACCTCAGGGTCACGGGGGACTCCCCAGCCATCCACCATCAAGAGGGCAAGCACCGGAGCTTGATAACGCTGCCAGTGAGTAGCTAGGGCCGCTGCCCCAACGCAGCCCGCGCTAAAGGCCCAAATGATCAGCGCTGGCGGTAAGGGGCTGGTAACGTTTGATGCTTTTGCTGGCTCACTGCTCAATTCAGCCCTGCCTTTAAGAGCTTGGCGGAGGGCAAAGGGCGAGAGCACACCCAACTCGTGTTGAGGCGCGCAGACAATCTGACTGTGTCGGCTTAACACTTCATCTTTGGCGATCGCGGCCAAAATCTGCCCCGTGTAGCTAGGCGGGTGCATGCCGCTGCAGATCAATACAGTAATTTGCCGCAATGCCACTGGTTACCACATTTTTTCTTGATTGAGTCAATCTCTGATCGGTAGATCACGCAATGTAATAGCTAGGAGAACGATACTCCTGCTAGAAAAAACAATGATTGAGAAACGATTCAGTTTACATAGTTTTTATAATCATTCGTAGGAGAAAAATGATTTTTTCCTAAAACTTAGATAAGGGAATCGCTATTGGCGCACCTAATACAGGGAATACCTAAGGTCAGTTGGGAGGTGCTTCACTTCAAACCCTTAGAACATTTCTATTCACTGTCTCTAGCCGTCGCTTCAAATCAATCCTCAAGCTGAGCTGATCTATCTGGTGAACCAGTTTTTTACTTCTCAATCTTGCTCACAGGCTTTTCTTAACTTGTTTAAGCTGATCCCCAAGCTTTGAGTGAAGTACCTACTCCCAATCTTGCTGCCTAATACTCCTGGAGTTTAATTCAAATGACTCAAACCATTGTCAACCTAACTTTACCGATCGTAACAGATAAGATTGACGCTATTTTGGCGGCCTATCCGCTCTACGAATATCGCCAGGTTTTTGCAGTTCCTGAACTGCGGCAAAAACTGATGGCCTACGTTCTCGCTCGGCTGCCGGTGGTTTACGTCACGATGGACAGCAGTACGGCCTACGATCTGGCACCGACAGGGCACTGCTACTCGTCTGAGCAGCACAATCAGATCAATCAGCTAATTCACCAAGGGATTGAGGCTTTGCTGGGTCGGCCCGAAGTTTGCCAGCGTCGCTCTAGCCCTGAACTGGTTGAGGCTGGGCCTATTCCGTCGAGTTGGTTCGGATAGGTTGGCCGGGTTTCCGTTCGGTTCTACCCATACCTCAATTGTGATTAAGGGCGTAGTCTCGTAATAGACGGTGGGTTGTCTGGAGTGGGCAACCCGCTGACTGCGGCTTAAGTGCCGTGGTTGGCCGATCGCAGAGACAGGTGACGCCTTGGTGCAGCAGTTTCTACCCCTTAGTCCATTGCTCAGTGAGCAGGTTTCGTCTGGCCCTCGGCCGGAGGAGGCCCATTGGCGGCCTGGTGCTAGTACGCCCCAGGCTCACATTCAGGCTGAACAAGAGTGGTTAAGTGGCCTCACAGCTCTGATTAGACTGCTACTCGAATTTTCTCCAGACTCTGTTCTAGCGGAGGCGGGTGGGCCGTTGCCGCTGATGGGCGGGGTGCTGTCGGGGCCATTTCCGGTGTTACCCGATCGCCTCATGGGACAGCGGTTGGCTCACTGGCTTTTGGTGCCCGAACAACTAGAGCAGATTCTGGCCGTAACCCGCCCGCTGCTGCCAGGCCAGGGGAAAGGAGCGGTCGCAGCCCCCGCCTGTGATCTGCAAATGGTGCCCCTAACCAGCAGTGACCCGCTAGTGGGAGAACGGTTTTGTCTGCTGCTGACCCGGCATATCAGCCTGCTGTTGGTGTTGGGCTACGATGCTCAAGGGCTACCCCAGTTTCAGTTTTCCTTTGCTCCTGAGGTGGTGGAGCAGGGCTGGCAGCGCTTGCGCGATCGCGTTGTGGCCACCCGCCCCCCCTTGGTGCAGGCTCTCGATCGCCTGATCGACGAGTTTCCCCCCGTCGAGCCTGACTATCGCCTGGTGACTCGCTATAGCCATTTGCTCATGGCACAACTGCGTCATCTGCCCCCTGGGTCGGTAGAGGCTGAGGGGCAAGGTTCGGCTGTGGTTATGCCGGCCTTGGCGCTGCCCGCTCGCCCTAGCGTGGCTGCCTTTCAGACTGACTCGTCCCCTCACTTTAAATCTGTATTTGGCAGTGCTACTGAGCCAACCCCTGAGCCCGCTGTGGAGGGCAGCTCCGACACCGAGCTGCTCAAGGCGATGGCCCACGAAATTCGCACGCCCTTGACGACAATTCGCACGCTGACGCGATCGCTGCTGAAGCGCAAAGACATCAGCGATGAAGTGGGTAAGCGGCTGCGGCTGATCGATCGCGAATGCACTCAGCAGATCGATCGCTTTAGCCTGATTTTTCGGGCTGTCGAGCTAGAGACCGATCGGACGGCTAGGCCGCGATCGCCCCTGTCGGCAATTTCTCTCAACCAGCTGTTTGACGATGCCATTCCTCGCTGGCAGCAGCAGGCCAGTCGCCGCAACCTCAGCTTGACGGTGAATGTCCCCCCCTGCCTGCCCATGGTGAACAGCGACCCGGCTATGTTGACCCAGGTGCTGACCGGGCTGATCGATCGCTTTACCCACAGTTTGCCCCCATACAGCCACATTGAGCTGGCGGTCACCCTAGCCGGGCACCAGCTCAAGCTTCAGTTTCAGTCGCTGCTCCCCACGGGCAGTGATAACCCGCCTAAGGATGATCCCTTCTCATCGCCGTTCAAGGCCCTGGGGCAGTTACTCATGTTTCAGCCCGAAACCGGAGGCCTCAGCCTTAACCTCAACGCCACCAAGAATCTGTTTCAGGCCTTGGGTGGCAAACTCATCGTGCGGCAGCGTCCTCAGGCTGGCGAAGTGCTGACGGTATTTTTGCCCCTAGAGACTAAAACGCTGTAAGCCGCAGCCAAATCTTTGGCATTGGCTTGTCTCTATCTATTGGCGTGGAACCTGGTAGTGCAGTTCCACAAAGTTGTGACCATAGGTTTTGGCTGACAGCAGCTTCAAGGGTGGATCGACCCGCAACGGAAACAGGGGAGCGCCGCTGCCCAGGGTAACTGAGGCAAGCTGGACAACAATTTCATCTGGCAGCCCAGCATCATAGAACTGGCCCGCCAGATCGCCGCCGCCTACGATCCACACATTTTTGTTGCCGGCAGCGATCGCCATCTCCTGGTGAAAGGGCTTAACATCGCCGCTGACAAACCGCACGTCGGCATTCTCAATTGTCGGCAGCTGGCGCGAGGTGAACACCCATGCCGGTACTTTGTAGGGCCAGGGCTGGGGGGTCTCTGCTTCAGCAGAAAAATCGTGGTCGTAAATCCACTGGTAGGTGGTGGAGCCCATGGCGATCGCCCCCACCCCTTCCAAAAAGGCATCAAACGTATTCGGCTCCAGTTCGCCAAACTGAAACAACCAGTCGAGAGAATTGTTTGGGTCGGCGATAAAGCCATCTAAGCTAGTCGCCGTGTAGTAGATAGTGGCCATAGCAGATTGTGCGCTCTCACGGTGTTGAGTCAGGATTTAGGTACGGCTACAAAAGATTTGGATGGGCGAAGATAACTTTACATAGTACCTGGGTACTTGTCTGCCCTACGCAGGGTTAAGACAGCCACGCGATCGGTGCTGAAAGCAGTTGTTGAAACAGACTAACCACTCTATTGTGGAAATCGCCCTGCTGTGTGGGTTTAACAGCCATAGCCACCTGAGCAAACCGTTTCGCCAGACCACCGGCACTACCCCCAGCGCCTACCGAGCGATCGTGCAGTAAACGCCCTTTCTGGGACCGACCCCG
>JANPIO010000325.1:0-3092 GCA_031425055.1 Phormidium sp. VAR_61_metabat_6 | reverse complement strand
TCGCCGGGGTAGTAGCGCTCAAACCCCTGGCGATATTGGCGGCAGGCCGTGCGCAGGGTGTGGTCGTCGAGAATATATAGAGGAGTGCCAAAGCGCTCGACCAGGTCTACTACATCACAGCCGCCGACGCTGAGATGGTCGTCTGGGGTAGTGGTGGCGGTTAGGGGCAACAGCTGCTGGTTGGGGGACAGCGTTCCTTCGGGGTTAGCTGGAGGGAGGTACTGGCGGCTATCGGCGATCGCGGCCGATAGGGGAGAAGTCGAAACCATAGACGTTGCGCTCACAGAAAAACGTTGTTCGAGGATTGATTGAGACAGCTGTGACCTTGAACTGGCGATCGCCCGACTCGACCAGTCTTTGCCCATTGCGCTCCTGACCCAACCCCCAGTGTACAATTAAGGGCTGTGCCAGTTTTCTTGCCCCAGAAATTAAAAGCTGTAAAGTTGGTGGGCTACCTTTCTTGCCAGGCTCCGTGCCACGACGACATTGCTGCCCTGGTGGCCCTTGATCAGCGCACCCTGGGGGGGCTGTGGTCAGCGGAGGGCTACGGGCGCGAGCTGGATAGCCCCAACAGCTGTCTGCTGATGCTGGTGCATACACCTCATAGTATCCAGGAGAATCAGGCCGATCTATCGACAGCGTCGATGGCTGCCCTGAAAACGGCTTCAGGCTCAGAAGATACAGAACCACAGCTCGGCCCCGCGTTGAACCTAGACCCCAATAACGAACCCAATCTCCTTGGTTTGGGCTGCTACTGGGCGATTTTGGATGAGGCCCACATTACGGTGCTGGCAGTCGATCTCCGCTACCAACGGCGGGGGCTGGGGAAATGGCTGCTGGTGAACCTGCTGACGGATGCTTGCGGTCGCCCCCTGACCCGCGCCACTCTAGAGGTGCGTCCCTCCAACAGTCGTGCTTTGGCGCTCTACGAGAGCTTTGGATTCGAGGCGTTAGGCCGACGGCGGCGCTACTACGCCGACGGCGAAGATGCCCTGGTTCTGTGGCAAAAATCCCTCAAAACCGCTGAATTTCGCGATCAACTCCAGCAGCAACGCAGTGCAGCGAGTGATCGACTTGAACGGCAAGGATGGCAGATAACAAACGAAAGATTGCCCCTCAACCGAACCTGAAACCGAACCTTAAAAGTTGAGAAAATTTACATTTTCTATAGACTCAATCGATTGACAGTGGGCGATCCCACCTATTTTCTAAGCCCAAAGGAGGAGTTGAAGGAAGCTCGGTAAACCGCCTGTTTAGTAAGGCACAACTGACAAAAATCGCTGTGCTAGAATTTGCCTATCCGGCACGCACCAGGTGATTAATACCATCATGTTTGAACGCTTCACAGAAAAAGCAATCAAGGTCATCATGCTGGCTCAGGAGGAAGCTCGTCGGCTCGGCCACAACTTTGTGGGTACTGAGCAGATTCTCCTGGGGTTAATTGGAGAAGGCACGGGCGTAGCCGCCAAGGTCTTAAAGTCAATGGGCGTCAACCTCAAGGACGCGCGCATTGAAGTTGAAAAGATCATTGGTCGTGGCTCCGGCTTTGTGGCCGTTGAAATTCCTTTTACCCCCCGAGCCAAGCGTGTGCTTGAACTCTCCTTGGAAGAGGCCCGTCAGCTTGGCCATAACTACATTGGTACTGAGCACCTACTCCTGGGCTTGATCCGCGAAGGCGAGGGGGTCGCGGCCCGCGTTCTAGAAAATCTGGGTGTTGACCTGTCTAAGGTGCGTACCCAGGTGATTCGCATGCTGGGTGAAACGGCGGAGGTGTCTGCCGGAAGTAGTGGTGGGCGCACCAAAACTCCCACCCTCGACGAGTTCGGCTCTAACCTTACCCAAATGGCCGCCGATGGCAAACTCGATCCCGTTGTCGGTCGCCAGAAAGAGATTGAGCGGGTTATCCAGATTCTAGGTCGCCGTACCAAAAACAACCCGGTGCTAATTGGTGAGCCTGGTGTGGGTAAAACCGCGATCGCCGAGGGCTTGGCCCAGCGTATCGGCAACGGTGACGTGCCCGATATCCTCGAAGACCGCCGCGTGGTGACCCTCGATATCGGTCTGCTGGTGGCCGGTACCAAGTACCGAGGCGAGTTTGAAGAGCGTTTGAAAAAAATCATGGATGAGATCCGCACGGCGGGCAATGTCATCCTAGTGATCGACGAAGTCCACACCCTGATTGGGGCGGGGGCTGCCGAGGGGGCGATCGACGCCGCCAACATTCTCAAGCCTGCCCTGGCGCGGGGTGAGCTTCAGTGCATCGGGGCCACCACCCTCGATGAGTACCGCAAGCACATCGAGCGCGATGCTGCCCTAGAGCGGCGCTTCCAGCCGGTGATGGTGGGTGAACCCAGCGTGGATGAAACCATCGAGATTCTCCACGGACTGCGCGATCGCTACGAGCAGCACCACAAGCTGAAGATCGCTGACGAAGCGTTAGAAGCTGCCGCCAAGCTCTCCGATCGCTATATTGCCGATCGTTTCCTGCCCGACAAGGCCATCGACCTGATCGACGAGGCGGGCTCCCGCGTTCGTCTGCTCAACTCCCAACTGCCTCCAGCGGCGAAGGAGCTCGATCGCGAGCTGCGCCAGGTGCTGAAGGACAAAGACAATGCTGTACGTTCCCAGGACTTTGACAAAGCTGGGGAACTGCGCGATCGCGAGATGGAGATCAAGGCCGAGATCCGGGCGATCGCTCAAAACAAGGTCAATGAAGACGCTGGCGGTGAAGATATGCCCGTGGTGGGTGAAGAAGATATCGCCCATATCGTCGCCTCCTGGACTGGGGTGCCGGTGAGCAAACTCACCGAATCTGAGTCTGAGAAGCTGCTGCACATGGAAGATACCCTGCACCAGCGGTTGATCGGCCAAGACGAAGCAGTCAGGGCCATTTCCCGAGCCATTCGCCGGGCCCGAGTTGGCCTTAAAAACCCCAACCGACCGATCGCCAGCTTTGTGTTCTCCGGCCCTACTGGGGTTGGTAAAACTGAACTGGCTAAGTCTCTCGCCGCCTACTTTTTCGGCTCCGAAGACTCCATGATCCGCTTGGATATGTCCGAGTTTATGGAGCGCCACACGGTCTCCAAGCTGAT
>JANPIO010000324.1:0-10361 GCA_031425055.1 Phormidium sp. VAR_61_metabat_6 | reverse complement strand
GCTGCAAGCTATCGAAGCTGGGTTACCAGTTTATTGCTGGGGTGCTGCGCCACGCCAAGGCGATTTGCGCCGTTACCTGCCCCACGGTCAACAGCTACAAGCGGCTGCTGCGCCAGGGCAGCATGTCGGGCTTTACCTGGGCCCCGGTCTACATCTGCTACGGCAACAACAACCGTACCAACATGCTGCGCATTCCCCTAGCCGGGGGCCGGGTCGAGTGCCGCGCCGCTGATATTGCTACCAACCCCTACCTGGGGGCGGCGATGATTTTGGCGGCTGGGCTAGAGGGCATTGCTGAGGGGCTCGACCCCGGTGACCCCCACACCGAAAACATGTACAACTATTCCCTGGATGACCTGAAGACGATGGGCATCGACATGCTGCCCCGCACGCTGCAAGAGGCGATCGACGCCTTTGAGGCCGACTCGCTGAGCCAGGCGGTGATGGGGCCGCTGATGTATCAGACCTACATCGACTTTCGCCGTCGGGAATGGGAGGAGTACCACACCCACATTTCCGACTGGGAAATCAAGCGGTACCTGAAATTTTTCTAGCGATCGCGCCGCACCATTCCCAGCGGTGTCAGCGTTTTCCACAGCGTTTCCTGTAGTTTTTGAGTCTCCAATATCACCGCCATGAAACGACGTACCTTTTTACCCACGCTGGTTGCCTTTTTTTGCAGTCTGTTGATTACCGTCAGCTGCGCCCAAAGTACGCCCCAGGCCGATGCCCCTGCCGATGTGCCCGCGAGCGCCACAACTGGCGAGCCGGTGAAACTGGGCTACAGCAGCTGGGCGGGCTGGTGGCCCTGGGCGATCGCCGAAGCAGAGGGCCTATTTGAAAAGAATGGAGCTAACGTCGAGCTGATCTGGTTTGACGGCTACCTGGAGTCAATGCAGGCCTTGGCCGCCGGGCAGCTCGATGCCAACAGCCAGACCCTGAATGACACCATCTCTTTTGCTGGCGATGCGGTCAACGGCATGGTGGCCGTGCTGGTCAACGACAACTCTGCCGGTAATGACAAGGTGATTGGGGCCGAGGGCCTCGACACTGTTGCCGATTTGGCGGGCAAAACCGTCGCCCTAGAAGAAGGCGTAGTGGGCGACTTTTTGCTCAGCCTGGCCCTTGAAGATGCGGGGCTGAGCCGGGATGATGTGGAGATTAAAAACCTGGAGACTGGGGCTGCGGCTACGGCCTTTGCCGCCGGGCAGGTTGATGGCTTTGCGGGCTGGGTGCCCTTCTGGGAAACGGCGCTGTCTCGTGAAGGCAGCCAGGAACTGGCGAGCTCGGCGGATTATCCAGGCGCGATTCCTGACCTGCTGGTGGTCAGCCAAAAGCTGATCGACAGCCGCCCCGACCAAGTGCAAGCCCTAGTCAACACCTGGTTCGACATTTTGGCCTTTATCGAAACCAACCCTGAGCGGGCCAACGAGATCATGGCGAAGCGAGCCAGCGTCAGCGACACCGAGTTTGAGAAATACACCCAGGGCACCAAAATCTTCACCCTAGACGAAAACCTAGAAACCTTTAGCGCGGGCGGTGACGACATGAAGTACATGCCCTACGCCGCTCAGAAAATGGCCGAATTTATGGTGGGAGTTGGGTTTATCCCCGAAGCGCCCGACCTAGAAGCCATTCTCGACGACCAATTTGTTAAGGCCTACACCGCCAAGAAGTAGCCGTTGATGCAAGCCCCTGTCGCCGTTCTGTGGATGATGGGGGCTAACGCTTTGCAGGTTTGTTGTACGTTTGGGCTAACCTCTGTGACTCCCGCTTCCCCTTCCTTTTCCACCGCGTCCACTGCCCCCCAGGGCATGAAACCCAGTGTCTTTTGGCGACTGGCCGACGACATTCCTAGGCCGATGAGCACAGCACTGATGGTGCTCTCCATTGCGGTGCCCTTTGCCCTCTGGTGGTTAGTGGCCAGCCTCAACTTGGTCAATGACAAGTTTTTACCGTCGCCCATTCAAGTAGCTCAGGCGCTGGGGCGGCTCTGGACAGATGGCTTTCTGCTGGGAGATACCGCTGCTAGCATCATGCGGGTGACGGTGGGTTTTGGGCTGGCGGCGCTGGTGTCGGTGCCCATCGGCATTGCGATGGGAGCGTTTGCCAGCGTGCGATCGCTGCTCGAACCGATCATTGGCGTGGTGCGCTACATGCCCGCCCCGGCCTTCATTCCCCTGCTGATTATCTACCTGGGTTTGGGGGAAGCGCCTAAAATCGCTCTGATCTTCACCGGCACGGTGTTTTTCAACATCCTGATGATTATGGATGCAGTGAAGTTTGTGCCCAAGGCGCTGCTCGAAACCACCTACACCCTGGGCGGTCAGCGACGGCAGGCGTTGTTTCAGGTGATTGCGCCCTACGTGGTGCCCAACATTATCGATACCTTTCGCATCAACATTGCCACCTCCTGGAGCCTGGTGGTGGTAGCGGAGCTGGTGGCCGCAGAAAACGGCCTGGGCAAACGGATTGTGCTGGCCCAAAAGTTTTTTAACACCGACGAAATCTTTGCCTGCCTGCTGATTCTCGGCGTGATTGGCTTTGCCCTAGATTTGTCGCTGCGGTACTTGATGAAAGTTACCTGCAAATGGGCGGTGGATTAGCCGTCTATCGGTCTGTAGTGCTTACCTGGGCTGGTGGGCAGTGCCCACCCTACGGCGCACCCCATTACCCATTCACCCCGTCACTCCCTCACCCATCCACTCCCTATCCCTTACTCCTTACCCCACCATGCATTTAGAAATCAACCATCTCAGCAGACAGTTCGACACCCACCAGGGGCCGGTGCTGGCCCTAGACGACATCAACATGCACGTAGAAACGGGCGAGTTTGTCTGTGCAGTCGGGGCCTCAGGCTCCGGCAAGTCTACGCTGCTGCGGCTAGTGGCCGGGCTGGACATGCCCACGGCGGGGGCAATCACAGTGGATGGTCAGGTGGTGACGGGGCCAGGATCCGATCGCGGCATGATCTTCCAGAGCTACACCCTGTATCCCTGGATGTCGGTGCAGAAAAATGTGGAGTTTGGCCTCAAGCTCCAGGGCGTGGGGCCAAAGGAGCGGCGAGAAATGGCCTCTTACTATCTAGAGGTGGTGGGACTGACCAAGTTTGCGCGATCGCTGCCCAAGCAGCTCTCGGGGGGAATGAAGCAGCGGGTGGCGATCGCCCGCACCCTGGCCTCGCGGCCCAAAATTATGCTGATGGATGAGCCTTTTGGCGCTCTAGATGTGCAGACCAAAGAAACCATGCAGCAGTTTATGCTCGACCTGTGGAACCGCACCGGGGTCAGCATTTTGATGATCACCCACGATGTCGATGAGGCCGTGTTTCTCTCCCAGCGGATCTATGTGCTGACGGCCCACCCCGGCACCATTCAGCGGGAGGTGTTTGTGAATTTGCCCAGCGATCGCACCTATACCATTCGCCGCGATCGGGCCTTCCAAGACTACCGCGAAGGCATTATGGATCTGCTGCGGGGAAAGACGGCTCCGGCATTAGTGAGCTGATGGGGAGTGAAAGCTAATGGTTTCTAGTCTGCCGCTGCGATGGTCAACGACCGACCCCCAAGGGGCGTCGCCGCTTCCCCCCGATGCCCACGGGCTACCGGAACGATTTTTGCTCACCGCCGACCACTATACCAATCCTCAGTGGATCCCGATAGAGCAGCGGGCGATCTTTCGTCGTACTTGGCTTTACGTGGGCGATGGCGATCGCCTCCAGCCGGGCATGGTGTGGGCCAAGTCGGTGGCGGGCACTCCCCTGCTGATTGTTCGAGACAACGGCGGCGAGCTGCGCGCCTTTTACAACCTGTGTCCTCACCGGGCCGCAATTTTGTCGCCCCAGGCGGGCATTCACCCCTGCCAAAAGCTGGTCTGCCCCTACCACGCCTGGGTCTATGACCTCTCTGGAGATTTGGTGGGGGTGCCTGCCCAAAATCAGTTTTCAGCGTCCTTTGAGAAGCAGGAGTTTGCGCTGCGATCGCTGCGGATAGAGACCTGGTCGGGCTTTATGTTTGTCTGCTTTAACGACAGTGCGCCGCCCCTAGTCGAGTTTCTCGGCAGCATCCCCCAGCACCTGGGGCAGCACCGCACCACTGCCACCCAACCGCTGGCGACCAAGCAGTACACCGTCGCCTGCAACTGGAAGAACTACCACGACAATACGCTATGTGATTATCATGTGGCCATCGCCCACCGCACCACTCTCAACCAGGTGCAAGGCCCCATTCGCCACTACCAGCACCAGCTCGAAGCCTTCGTCAACCTGCTCTACACCCCCACCACCGCTGACTGGCAGGCCGAAAACCCGATCTTGCCCGCCCTTGAGAGCCGCAGCCGCGAGGGATTTTTTACCTACGGTATCTACCCCAACCTGCACCTGCTGGGGTTGCCCAATGGGCTGCTGGCCTGGCTGCACATCGAGCCGCTCACCGTTGAGTCTTGCCAGGTTTCCCTAGACCTCTACGGCGATCCCAAGTTTTGCCCACCCAGCGAGACTCTGCTGGCCGAATTTGAAGCCTTTATGCAGGAAGACATGGTGCTCACCGAAAGCGTGCAGCAGGGCTACGCCAGCGGTGCCTACACCCCCGGCCCAGTGAATGGTTTAGAAACGCGGATTATTCATCAGCAAAAATTGATTTGGGAGGCGCTTGCCGCCGTTAGCGGGTCTGATTAGCGGCATGAATTGATGCCGGGCAAACACCGTTTGCCCCTACGCAGAACCCTGGTTGTGTAGCGTTGGGTTAACGCTGGTGGGCAGTGCCCACCCTACCCATCCACCCGCCTACTCGCCCACTCATCCACCCTCCCACCCCTCCCCATGCCCACCAACCCCTTCCTCGGCGTCTGGCAACGCTGCTCCATTCAGTTCGACCAAGATCCCATTGAAACCCGCCAGTCTGTCCTGTGGATTCAGGCCGAAACCTACTTCGCCGATGTGCGCAGCGCTCCCTTTGCGGGACGGCTCACGCCAGAGCGGTATCGGGCGATGGACTGGCGATCGCGCTTCGACGCCGACCTACTGGGCTTTGCGGGCGCCTTTAGCTGGTCTAAGGAACCGCCGACCTGTACCTGGCACCACCGCTTGGCCTTGACTCCTCGGCTATGGCCTGACACCAGCCGCTATGAATGGCTAGATACCGACAATTTTCTAGAACGGGGCACCTGTGACGATGACGAGGGCAATCTTCATCCCTTCGTTGAGCACTGGCATCGCCGCCACCCTGGCCCAGTGCAGATATGGCATATGGATCAGGCTGAGCACCAGGGTCAAGCGCTCAGGGCGGGGAACTGGGCTGTCCTGGTTCATCAATGGCGTAATTCCCCGACGACTGATCCCTTGAGAGACAGCGAGAGCTTTTGCGCGTTTTCGGCCACGGCCTGGCAGTATCGGGAGGGCATCTGGCAGGCTCTGTTTGGCACACAGGCCAGCTTGGGCATCCCACCGCAGTGGACGCCAGAAGATTTGGATGATCCATTAGGCCTGTGGCGGTTAAACAGCTCGGTACCAGCGAACCGGAGCCTAGAGCTTAACTAAGTATTGAGCCTAGACATCTGGCAAACTCTCGGTGATAAGGTAAAGCCTTAAGTTCCGTAGAAACGTTCAAACGTTTGAACGTAAATGTTTCCTTCAGACTGTCTACAGCCAAAAACCAACGCAGAGATATTTTCAGCATTCAGCCCACAGGTCGCGCTATGAGTCCAAAAGTTCTCCCTGGCCAAAGCTTTCCCCTGGGGGCCACCGTCTACGCCGTGGGGGTGAATTTTTGTCTGTATTCCAAACATGCTACGGGTATAGACCTGCTGCTGTTTGAGTCCGATGACCTCACCGAGCCCAGCCGGGTGATTGCCTTTGACCCGCTGTGGAACCGTACCTTTTACTACTGGCACCTGTTTGTGCCGGGGCTAAAAAGCGGCCAGGTCTACGCCTACCGCGTCCACGGCCCCTTTGACCCAGCCCACGGCCACCGCTTCGACGCCACCAAGGTGCTGCTCGACCCCTACGCCCGCGCCATTGTCGGTGACGACAGCTACGATCGCAGCCGCGCCATTGGCCCCGGCGACAACTGCGCCACCGCCATCAAGGGGGTGGTGGTTGACACCCGCAACTACGACTGGCAGGGCGATCGCCCCCTGCACATTCCCTACTCCAGCAGCGTGATCTACGAAATGCACGTGGGCGGCTTTACCCGCCATTCGTCCTCGGGGCTGCCCGATGAGCAGCGGGGCACCTACGCCGGGCTGATCGAAAAAATCCCCTACCTAAAAGAGCTGGGCATTACGGCAGTGGAACTATTGCCGATTCATCAGTTCGACGCCCAAGACGCCATGCCGGGGCGAGAAAACTACTGGGGCTATAGCACCCTAGGCTTTTTTGCCCCCCACCGCGCCTACAGCTCCCGCAAAGACCCTCTGGGGCCGGTGAACGAGTTTCGCGACATGGTCAAGGCCCTGCACCGGGCAGGCATTGAGGTGATTCTCGACGTGGTGTTTAACCATTCTGCCGAGGGCAACCACGAAGGCCCCACCCTCAGCTTTAAGGGCATCGACAACGAAACCTACTACATGCTCGAAGACAACCCGATCTATTACTCCAACTACAGCGGCTGCGGCAATACCCTGTCGCCCAACCACGCTGTTGTGGGGCGGATGATTCTCGACAGCCTGCGCTACTGGGTGTCAGAGATGCACGTCGATGGCTTTCGCTTTGACCTGGCCTCGGTGATGTCGCGCGACATGGCGGGCAACCCCCTCGAAGATCCACCGATTCTCTGGAACATTGAGTCGGAGCCGATCTTGGCGGGCACCAAGATCATCGCTGAAGCCTGGGATGCCGCTGGGCTATATCAGGTGGGCAGCTTTATCGGCGATCGCTTTGCCGAATGGAACGGCCCCTACCGCGACCACGTGCGCCAGTTTATCAAAGGTGACGAGGGCGTGGTGCCTGACCTGGCTGCCCGCCTGCTGGGCAGCCCCGACATTTATCAAAAGCCCAACCGCGAGCCCAACCGCAGCATTCACTTTGTCACCTGCCACGATGGCTTTACCCTCAACGACCTGGTTTCGTATGACCAAAAGTACAACGAGGCCAACGGTGAACATAACCGCGACGGCACCGATGCCAACTACAGCTGGAACTGCGGCATAGAGGGCCTCTCGGCCCCGCCCGAGGTCGAGCAGCTGCGCCAGCGGCAGATTAAAAACTTGCTCACCCTGCTGTTTATGGCCCAGGGCACCCCGATGCTGCTGATGGGTGACGAGGTGCGTCGCACCCAGCGCGGCAACAACAACGCCTACTGCCAAGACAACGACCTGAGCTGGTTTAACTGGGATGCGGTGGAGAAAGAACAGTCGCTGCTGCGCTTTACCCAGGGGCTGATTCACTTCATTCAAAACCTAAAGGTGTTGCAGCTACGGCACCTGCTGCGGGTGACCACCACCTGGCACTACGAACCCCACATTGTCTGGCACGGCACTACCCTCAACCAGCCCGACTGGTCAGAGCACTCCCGCACCCTGGCCTTTACCCTGCGCTACCCCGACGCTAAGGAGCAAATTCACGTCATGCTCAACGCCTACTGGGAGGCGCTGATGTTTAACCTGCCGGGGCTTGGGTCCCACGATGGCCGATGGCCGGTCTTTGACCAACGCTGGCACCGCATTGTCGATACCGCTGTGCCGCCGCCCCGCGACTTTTGCTACCCCGAGGAAGCCCCGGTGTTTGAAAGTGATCTATACCCAGTGGGGCCGCGATCGACTGTAGTGCTGATGAGCCGAGGGCAGGTTTAGCGTCCGCTGAATCTGCGATCCCAGATCTTAGATTCTCTACGCTGTCCTGTATCCTAAACCAAGTCAGCCTCGGCCCTGCCCCTTGTACCTCACCCATCTATCGCTCAGGCACTTTCGCAACTACGGCGAGCAGCAGATTGACTTTGCCGCCCCCAAGACCATTTTGGTGGGGGAAAATGCCCAGGGTAAGTCGAACCTGCTAGAGGCGGTGGAGCTGTTGGCGACGCTGAAGTCACACCGGACGAGCCGCGATCGCGACCTAGTGCAGCAAGACCAGCCCGTGGCTCAAATTACCGCCTCAGTGCGGCGCGACCTGGGCCTGGCCGATCTCTCCCTGGTGCTGCGCCAGGCGGGACGGCGCACGGCCATTCTCAATGGCGAAAAGCTCAGGCGACAGCTCGACTTTCTTGGGGCGCTCAACGCGGTGCAATTCTCTAGCCTCGATCTCGACCTGGTGCGGGGCGGGCCGGGGGAGCGGCGCGACTGGCTCGATACGCTGCTGATTCAGCTAGAGCCGGTCTATGCCCACATTCTCAGCCAATATAACCAGGTGCTCAAGCAGCGCAATGCCCTGATCAAAAAATCCTTTGGCGATGACGATGGCGAGCCTGCCCCTGCCTTAGACGCCACCGAGTTTGCTCTGTGGGATGCCCAGCTAGCGGCCCTGGGTACGCGGGTGATTCGGCGGCGGGCCAGGGCGATCGATCGCCTGGCCCCGATCGCTCACCAGTGGCACCAGGCCATCAGCGGCCAGCGCGAAGACCTGCGGATTCACTACCAGCCCAATGTGCCGATGGTGGAGGATGACCCCCAGGTGATTCAGGCCAGCTTTTTGGAAAAAATTAAGCAGCGGGCGATCGCCGAACAGCACCAGCGCACTAGCCTAGTTGGCCCCCATCGCGACGACATTGAGTTTGCCATTAACGACACCCCCAGTCGCCAATACGGCTCCCAAGGGCAGCAGCGCACCCTGGTGCTTGCCCTCAAGCTGGCGGAACTGCACCTGATCGATGAGGTGGTGGGCGAACCGCCCTTGCTGCTGCTCGACGACGTGCTAGCCGAGCTAGATCTCAACCGCCAAAATCAGCTTTTAGAAGCCATTCAAGACCGATTTCAAACCATCATTACCACTACGCACCTGGGGGCCTTTGGCAGTCAGTGGATGACCTCATCGCAGATCTTGACGGTGAAAGCAGGGCGGATTGAGCGCAGCTAGGTTCCCAGAAATTTTCACTCGAGGTGCTACTCAAAGTGACTGTATTTCCCAGCCTAAGGAGTGGTTAGAAGTAGAGAAATTTTACAGCTAAAGAAAGAGGTAAGGCTGCTTTAGGTGCTTTATCGTCTATGCAAGAACTCACCACCTAACTAAGGAAATAATGCTATGTCTTACGAAAATATAGAAGCATTGCCCCAAGATACTCAGTCACTGCCCCAAGAGGCTAAGCAGATCTTTATGGCGGCTTTTAATGCCGCTTCGAGCGACGGTTTTAGCGCAGATGGTGCCCGCGATGTGGCTTGGAGTTCGGTGAAAAATACCTTTGCCCAAGATAAAAATGGAGAATGGTATTTCAGAGCTGAAGACCGTGACTCTGGAAGCAACACAGGTGCTATGCCTGGTGGCTAAGGGTTGATGAGCCAGTCTTTGAAACCCGCTTCAAATTACACAGCCTTTGACATGGGCTTGATAGCAGGGCAAGCGCTGGTTCGACTGGTTTTCTAGTTGTAACCGGCTTGCCCAACACTATTCTTGCTCTTGTTGGCGCAAGGAATAGGTCGCTAGCCGTGTTAATCGGAAATCATGGTTTGCCTTAAGCGCTCAGAGAGCGATCGCCCCGTCCCGCCGCGCTGCACCATAATCAGTTCAGCGCCAATACTGACGGCAATTTCTTCCGGTGTTAGTGCACCAATATCGAGTCCAATAGGGCCGTAGATGTTGGTCAGCTTTTGTTTAGGAATGCCTGCCTGCGCGATCGCTCCATAAACCTGGCGCACCCGCTTTTCGCTACCGATCATGCCGATGTACTGGCAGGGAATTGAGCGCTGGAGCAGATGCTGGAGTGCTTTGAGGTCGTAGGTGTAACCGCGCGTCACTAGGGCAGCGTAGAGATTTTGGTGGGGGTTGAGGGTGGCGATCGCACCCTTAACCTCCCCCGTTAAAACCCGGCTGGCCTGGGGATAATGTTCTGGGTTGGCCCACTCGGGGCGATCGTCTTGCACGACTATTTGAAAGCCGATCATGTGAGCTACTTTAGCAAGCTGAATGCCCACGTGACCGGCCCCGACAATCAGCAGCGTGGGCGGCGGTTCGAAGGTTTCTACAAAGGCGATCGCCGCATCTATAGAAATAGACTTTTCTGCTAAGTAAGGATCTTGAACTCCATCTAAAGGAGTTACCAGCGTCACCAACTTTCCCTGATGGAGCCGATGCAAAATCGGGTAGTGCATTTTAGTGCAGGCTATAGGAAAAGACGGGGTCGCCTTGCTCGGCCAACTTCTGCCGGATATGGCGGTTGTAGTCATGGATGAACAGCCAGATCGCCCCGATGTGATTCGCGAGCTTCTTCGAGAAGGAC